>CAJBOO010000179.1 GCA_903956845.1 uncultured Burkholderiales bacterium | reverse complement strand
GCCACTGGCTTGCCCATTGGCGCGACCCGTGACAACTTGAAAGCCGCAGTGGCTGGCGATACCCATGAGTACACCGACATGTACCCTGGCATGGCCAAAACCGCTCGCGATGAAGGCCATGACGAAATCGCTGACTGGTTTGAAACCTTGGCCAAGGCCGAGCGTTCACATGCCAACCGTTACGCCAAAGCCTTGGCGGAATTGGTTGACTGATCCTGGTCAGCGTTGAGGGTTGGGCGTTGCGCTGGCATGGGCAGCGCCCCTCTCTGAATACTGACCCAGCTGCAAGAAACAGCTTTCTTCATCCCCCCAAAAAGTGAGGACATCACCATGGCACGCGAAGGCAGCTTGGAAGCACCCACACGCCACCCGTTGGATTGGTTGAATCCGGATTTTTACAACGAAGAAGCCTGCTTGAATGAGATGGAGCGGATTTTTGACATCTGCCATGGCTGCCGACGCTGTGTCAGTTTGTGTGGATCTTTCCCCACCCTGTTTGACCTGGTCGATGAAAGCCCAACCATGGAGCTGGACGGGGTGGACAAAAAAGACTATTGGCAAGTGGTGGACCAATGTTTTTTGTGTGACCTGTGCTACTTGACCAAGTGTCCCTATGTGCCACCGCACGAATGGAACCTGGATTTTCCCCACACCATGTTGCGGGCCAAGGCCATCAAGTTCCAAAAAGGTGAAGTGACCACGGGCGAAAAACTGCTGGCGTCCACCGATGTGCATGGCCAATTGGCAGGCATCCCCATCGTCGTCCAAGCAGTCAATGCGATCAACAAAACCAAGACCGCGCGCTCGGTTATGGAAAGTGCGTTGGGTGTGGACAAAGATGCTTGGTTGCCTGAATTGGCTTCGCAGAAATTCAAAAGTGCCGCGCCGCGGGCCAAAGCCACTCGAGTGGTGAATGGCGAAAAAACGCCGGGCAAGGTGGTGATTTACGCCACTTGCTACGTCAACTACAACGAACCTGGCATTGGCCTGGACTTGCTCAAGATCCTTGACCACAACGACATACCCTACGAACTGGTGTCCAAAGAAAAATGCTGTGGCATGCCCAAGCTGGAACTGGGCGATTTGCCATCGGTAGATGCCAACAAACAAGTCAACATGCCGATCTTGGCCAAGTACGCCCGCGAAGGGTATGCCATTGTGAGTGCCGTGCCCTCGTGCACCTTGATGTTCAAGCAAGAGTTGCCGCTCATGTACCCCAACGATGCCGAAACGCAGTTGGTGAAAGAGCACATGTGGGACCCGTTTGAATACCTGATGGCACGCAAGCGCGACGGCTTGCTCAAAACCGAATTCAGCGAAAGCTTGGGTAAGGTCAGCTACCAAATTCCCTGCCACGGCCGGGTACAAAACATCGGCAAGAAGACCGAAGAAATGCTCAAGATGATCCCTGACACCACGATCAACACTATCGAGCGTTGCTCGGGTCATGCAGGCACGTATGGCGTGAAAAAAGCCACGCATGCTTACGCCATGAAGTTGGGCAAGCCTGTGGTCAAAGCCATGGCCACCATGAAAGACGGTTCACCACCCGACTACATCAGCTCTGACTGCCCCTTGGGTGGGCACCATATTGCGCAAGGCTTTGAGGCCAGCGGCCAAGCCGTTCCTGAACTCCAACACCCCATCAGCCTCGTGGCCAAAGCCTACGGACTGAAGTAATCGGAGTAATCGGGGTCAGATTCCAATTATTTGAAAGCAAGTCATGCAACTCACCGGACACATCACCGCCGACAACCTGATGAGCTTGGAGGCTTACAGCAAATTCCGCAAAACCCACAAGGCTGAGGTCTTGGCCCACCGCAAATTGCGTTCAGTGCATTTGGGCGAGCACATCACGCTGCAGTTTGAAAGCGAAACCACCATCCGCTACCAAATCCAGGAGATGCTGCGGATTGAAAAAATCTTTGAAGAAGAAGGCATCCAGCAAGAAATCGATGCCTATGCCCCCTTGGTGCCCGAGGGCAGCAACTGGAAGGCCACCATGCTCATCGAATATCCCGATGTGAACGAGCGCAAGCGCGAATTGGCACGGCTCATTGGGGTGGAAGACCGCATGTTCATCGAGGTGGAAGGCCATGCCCGTGTGTACGCCATCGCCGATGAAGACCTGGACCGTGAAAACGATGAAAAAACCTCGGCGGTGCACTTCGTGCGGTTTGAGTTTGACATGGCGACCAAAGCAGCCATCAAGGCCGGTGCCGCAGTCAAATTGGGCTGCGACCACACCAACTACCCGGCTCACACACAGATCGCTGAAGACGCCTTGGCGTCCTTGGCTGGGGATTTGAAATAATCCCCCCATGCTCATCCTGCTGTCACCTGCCAAAACCCTGGATTACGAATCTCCCCTGCCACCGGTGACAGCCAGTTCACCGCAGTTCGTGGCGCAGTCAAGCGCGCTGATTGAGACCCTGAAAAAAAAGACCCCCAAACAAATCGCAGCGCTCATGGACGTGAGCGAGGCCTTGGCTCAGCTCAACGCCGCCCGCTACCAGGCCTGGTCGCCTCAATTCACAACAGACAATGCGCGGCCTGCTATGTTGGCGTTTAATGGCGATGTGTACGAAGGTTTGGACGCCAAAAGCTTGAAACCCAAAGACTTGGTTTGGGCGCAAGACCATGTGGCCATCTTGAGTGGTTTGTACGGTGTGCTGCGACCGCTCGACCTGATGCAACCTTACCGCTTAGAGATGGGCACTGCACTCAAACATGGCAAGGCCCACAACCTCTACCAATTTTGGGGCAAGCAAATCGCCGAACACCTGAACGCACAACTGGCGGGTGAGAAAGACCCGTTGATCGTGAACTTGGCCTCTCAAGAGTATTTCAAGGCGGTTGACCGCAAAGCCTTGCAAGCCCGCGTCATTGAATGTGTGTTCCAGGACCGCAAAAACGGTCAGTACAAAATCATCAGCTTTTTTGCCAAGCGAGCCAGGGGTTTGATGGCGCGCTATGCCGTGCAAAAGCAAGCCAAAACGCTGCAGGTGTTGCAGGGCTTCCATGCCGAAGGCTATGCCTTCGAACCCTCTGCGTCCAGTGACGATACCTTGGTGTTTCGTCGACACACCCACGATTGAACGCCATGCAAATATTCGCTAACGACCTGCGCCTGGAAGTCGAAGACACCGCAGAGCGAGATCGCCCAGCCGTCTTGCTGGTGGCAGGCATGTCCATGCAATTGATCGTGTGGCCCGATGAGTGGGTGCGTGCGATTCACCAAGCCGGTTACCGGGTGATTCGGTTTGACAACCGCGACATCGGTTTGTCCCAGTCGATGGACCACTTGCCTGTGCCTGCCTTGCTCTGGTTCATGTTGCAACTCAAAATGGGTTTGCAACCCAAAGCACCCTACAGCGTGCAAGACATGGCCCAAGATGCGCTCTCGGTGTTGGACCATCTGCAGGTCCAGCGTGCCCATGTGGTGGGGGTGAGCATGGGGGGCATGATCGCGCAGCGCATGTGCTTGAGCGCCCCTGAGCGTGTGTTGAGCATGTGCAACATCATGAGCAGCAGTGGTGCCAAGCATTTGCCCGGTCCCACGCCGCAAATGCAGCGGATTTTGTTTTCGCCGCCCAAACGGGGTGCGGCAGCTGCACGTCAACACGCCTTGAAGTTTGTCCAAGCCTTGGCAGGGCCGGGATTCGAACACCCCCAGGGTTCTCAGCAGCAACTGGTGGACGACTCCTTCAAGCGCAGCCACCGACCCATGGGGGCTTTTCGCCAAATGCTGGCCGTCATGGCAGACCAGGATCGCGCCACGCAGCTGTCCCAGATCACCCAACCCACGTTGGTGATCCATGGCAAAGACGACCCGTTGCTGCCTTTTCCCTGCGGCGAAGACATCGCCAAACGCATTCCCAACGCCAAGCTTTTCCCGATCGACGGCTTGGGACATGACTTTCCACCTGCAGCCGTGACCTTGATGGTCAACCGTTTATTGCCTTTCCTCAACGCCCATTCACCTGTATGAACAAGCCCGAAGACTCACAG
>CAJBOO010000178.1 GCA_903956845.1 uncultured Burkholderiales bacterium | reverse complement strand
TGGGGGGGGGGGGGGGGTGGGTTCATGTCGGGGTGTCCAGTCAAGCGTCGTCGATTGGGCGGATTCTCCGGCAAAGCCGCGCCCCTTAAACTCCGCCCCATGACCACACTCAACCTCACCCCCGTTCGCTTGGGCCAAAGCGATTTGCACGTCTCCCCAATCTGCTTGGGCACCATGACTTTCGGGCAACAAGTCGACGAAGCCACCAGCCACACCATCATGGACCACAGCGTGGCGCGGGGCGTCAATTTCTTCGACACCGCCGAGATGTACGCCGTGCCGCCCACCGCTGACACCTGTGGCTTGACTGAAACCTACATCGGCAATTGGTTGTCCAAGCGCCCTGGCATGCGCCAAAAAATCGTGCTCGCCACCAAAGTGGCGGGCCCCTCGCGTGGCATGCCATGGGTGCGAGCAGGCGAGGGCATGACCGCAGCCGACATCTTGGCTTCCTGTGACGCCAGCTTGAAGCGACTGAAAACCGATGTCATCGATCTCTACCAAATCCATTGGCCAGAGCGCCATGTGCCCATCTTCGGCGCGATGTACTACGACCCCACCAAAGAAAAATCGGCCACACCCATCCACGAGCAACTCGAGGCCTTGGGCAAACTGGTCAAAGCGGGCAAGGTGCGTTACATCGGCTTGTCCAACGAAACCTCGTATGGCGTGCACGAATTTGTGCGTTTGGCCGAACAACATGGCTTGCCCCGCGTGGCATCCGTGCAAAACGTGTATTGCTTGGTCAACCGGATTTTGGAAAACGGCTTGGACGAAACCATGCACCGCCTCGATGTCTCCCTGTTGGCCTATTCGCCGCTGGGATTTGGCTTGCTCACTGGCAAATACGATGCCTCTGGCATCACCGGTGACGCCGCACCCAAAGAAGCGCGGATTGCCAAGTACGAAAGCATGCGCAAGCAGCGCTGGGGCCGCCCCGACGCCTTGGCAGCCGCCAGAAAGTACAACGCCTTGGCGCAAGCGCACGGCATGACACCCACACAGTTGGCTCTGGCCTTTTGCTACAACAACTGGCGCGTGGCCAGCACCATCATCGGTGTGACTTCGCTGGCCCAACTCGACGAAGACCTCAACGCCTGGGGCACCCAGTTGTCGCCAGAGCTGTTGGCCGCCATTGACGCGATCCGCTGGGATATGCGCGACCCTGCGATTTGAGCCATGAACCTCTCTCTTGAACTGATGTACCCCTTGTTGGCCACGGTGGTGGCTTACCTGATTGGCTCGGTCTCCTTTGCCGTGGTGGTCAGCCGTTTCATGGGCTTGGCCGATCCCCGTTCGTATGGCAGCCACAACCCGGGGGCCACCAATGTGCTGCGCTCGGGCAGCAAAGCGGCTGCCTTGTTAACCCTTTTGCTCGATGGTGTGAAAGGCTGGTTGCCGGTGTATGCCGTGGTGCACGGGGGGGCTGCCTATGGGTTGGGGCAGGGCACTGAAGCCATGGTGGCCTTGGCTGCGTTTGCTGGGCATGTCTGGCCCGTGTTTTTCCGCTTCCAAGGCGGCAAGGGCGTGGCCACGGCAGCGGGGGTGTTGTTTGGCATCGAACCCCTGTTGGGCTTGGCCACCTTGGCCACCTGGTTGATCGTGGCTTTTTTCTCTCGTTACTCTTCTTTGGCGGCCCTGGCGAGTGCGCTGTTTGCGCCCGCGTATTACCTCTTGGGCCACCGCATCGCTTGGTATGTGGACGATGCGGTGATGTTCTCTGCCATCGTCATGAGCGCGGTCTTGGTCTGGCGACACCAAGCCAACATCAGCAAGCTGATCCGTGGCGAAGAAAGCCGCATCGGCGGCCAAAAATCAGTGTCAGGTTCGAATTAATCGCGGAAGTTGTCGAAGCTCAAGGGCAAATCGACCATTTCCTTCTTGATCAGCGCCATCGCGGCTTGCAAGTCGTCGCGCTTGGCACCGGTCACCCGCACCGATTCGCCTTGGATGGCGGCCTGCACCTTCATCTTGCTGTCTTTGATCGCGCGTTGGATTTTTTTGGCGTCTTCGCTGGCAATGCCATTGCGCACCTTGACCACCTGTTTGACCTTGTCGCCACCCATTTTTTGCACGTCGCCCTTGTCCAAAAAACGCACATCCACGTTGCGTTTGGCGAGTTTGTTGCGCAGCACGTCGTCGATTTGCTGCAACTGGAAGTCGCTGTCGCCAATCAAGGTGATGTCTTTGTCCTTGAGTTCGATCGCGGCTGAGGTACCTTTGAAATCGAATCGGGTGGCGATTTCTTTGGCGGTGTTGTCAACCGCGTTTTTCACTTCCACCACGTCGGCTTCGCAAACAGTATCAAAAGAGGGCATGGTTGGCAGGCCAAAAGTTCAGGGTGCGACAATTCTCACATGATTACCGAGACCCACGTTCCGCTGCAAGCGCACAACAGCTTTGGCATCGTCGCCCGCGCCGAACGCTTGCTGCGACTGCGTAGCCAGGACGATGTGCAAGCCTGGCTGAACAGCCCCGAGCGGTCTGAGCCGCATTTTGTGCTGGGCGGCGGCAGCAACATCGTGCTCACGGGCGACGTCAAACCCTTGGTCATCAAGGTCGAACTGATGGGCAAGCACTTGGTCAGTGAAGACGACAAGGCCTGGGTGGTGCAAGCCGCTGCGGGCGAAAACTGGCATGACTTCGTGGCCTGGACGCTGGCGCAGGGATGGCCCGGCCTGGAAAACCTGGCCATGATCCCTGGCTCCGTGGGTGCGTCTCCGGTCCAAAACATCGGTGCGTACGGCGTTGAGTTGCAAGACCGGTTTGAATCATTGGACGCGGTCGATTTGCAAACGGGTCAAACCTTCACCTTGCATGCCGGGCAATGCGCGTTTGGCTACCGCGATTCCGTGTTCAAACACGCCGCCACGGACAACCGCGACCTGGGGCTCTTGGGTCGTGCGCTCATCACCCAGGTGCGTTTTCGCTTGCCCAAAAAATGGCAGTTCGACGTGAGCTACCTCGACCTCTCCAAAAAGCAAGCCCAGCATGGCGTAGCCCATCCCACGCCGCAGCAGGTGTTCGATTGGGTGTGCGAGATCCGCACGGCCAAACTGCCCAACCCCGAGACCCTGGGCAGCGCGGGCAGCTTTTTCAAAAACCCCACGGTGTCTGCCGAGCAATGTGCCGACATCATTGCCCGCGAGCCCAAGGTGGTGCACTACCACCTGGCCGATGGCCGCATCAAACTCGCGGCCGGTTGGTTGATCGATGCCTGCGGCTGGCGCGGCAAATCGGTGGGCAACGCGGCGGTTTACGAGAAACAAGCCTTGGTGATCGTCAACAAAGGCGGGCGAGACAACCCGTGCACCGGCGGCGAGGTGATGACGCTGGCCAAGGCGATCCAAACCAGTGTGTACGAGCGTTTTGGCATTCGGCTCGAACCCGAGCCGGTGGTGGTGTGATGCGTGGCTGCTTGCTCGCGCTGGGCTGGTGTCTTGCCAGCGTTGCGGGCGCGCAAACCTATCCCAGCAAACCGATCCAGTTGTCGGTGCCCTTTGCCCCTGGGGGCACCACCGATCTGATTGCCCGCACCGTGGCCGATCCCCTGGGCAAGTTGCTGGGGCAAACCGTGGTGGTGGTCAACAAGCCCGGCGGCGGCGGTGTGGTGGGCGCGGCCGAATTGGCCCGTGCCGCACCAGACGGTTACAGCTTGGGGCTGGCGACCTTGTCCAGTGCTGCCACCAACCCCGCCATCAACCCGCGGGTGACTTACAAACCCCTCACCGACTTCACCCCGATCATCAACATGATGGCCACGCCCAATGTGTTGGCGGTGCACCCCTCCTTTCCCGCCAAAGACATGTCGGCATTCTTGAAAGCAGTGCGTGCACGACCAGGCCAATACGATTACGCCTCGTCAGGCGCGGGCGGCATTGCGCATTTGCAGATGGAATTGTTCAAAAGCTTGACGCAAACCGCGGTCAGCCACATCCCCTACAGTGGCGCTGGCCCTGCCTTGCGCGACACCGTGGGCGGTCAAGTGCCCATCATTTTTGACAACTTGCCGTCTGCGTTGCCGCACATCCAAGACGGCCGATTGGTGGCGATCGCGGTGGCTTCGCCCGAGCGGGTGCCCGAGTTGCCCAAAGTGCCGACCTTCAAAGAGCTGGGCTTGGAGGCGGTGAACCGCCCCGCGCTCTACGGCATTTGGGGCCCCAAAGGCATGCCTAAGCCGTTGGTGACGCAAATCCACCAAGCCTTGTCCAAAGTCTTGCAAGACCCGGTGGTGGTCAAACGCATCGAGGCCACCGGATCGAAGGTGGTGGCTAACAGCCCCGAGCAGTTTGCCGCGCAACTCCAAGCTGAATACGAGGTGTACAAAAAGGTGGTGGATGGCCAAAAGCTCCAACTCGATTGACCACACCGATCCGCTGATCGATGCCTTCATCGACGCCTTGTGGCTGGAGGATGGTTTGTCCAAACTCACCTTGGCGGCTTACCGGCGGGACCTGAACGGCTTGGCCGCTTGGCTGCACACCCAGGGCAGCGGCTTGGCCACGGCCACCGAGCCCGACATCCAAAGCTATTTCGCGCACCGCCACCACGACACCAAGGCCAGCAGCGCCAACCGCCGCATGACTGTGTTTCGGCGCTTTTACCGCTGGGCACTGCGCGACAACCGCTTGCTGTCGGACCCCACCATGAAACTCTTGTCGGCCAAGCAACCCCAGCGATTGCCCAAGTCCTTGAGTGAGCCGCAGGTCGAGGCCTTGCTGCAAGCGCCCGACGTCGACACGCCCCTGGGCTTGCGCGACCGCGCCATGCTCGAGTTGCTGTATGCCAGTGGCTTGCGTGTCAGTGAGTTGGTCAACCTGCCTATGTTGTCTCTGAACTTGCGCGAAGGCGTGTTGCGTGTGACAGGCAAAGGCGACAAAGAGCGATTGGTGCCCTTTGGCGAAGAAGCGGGCGATTGGCTGCAAAAGTATGTGGACCAAGGGCGAGGCGCATTGCTCGGGGGGCGTCACAGCCCAGCGGTGTTTGTCACCCAGCGCGGCGGCGCCATGAGCCGTGTGATGTTTTGGATGTTGATCAAGAAATACGCCTTGCTGGCCGACATCCATGTACCGCTGTCACCGCACACCTTGCGCCATGCCTTCGCCACGCATTTGCTCAACCACGGCGCAGATTTGCGGGCGGTGCAAATGCTGTTGGGACATGCCGACATTTCCACCACCACGATTTACACCCATGTGGCGCGTGAGCGCTTGAAGTCGCTGCATGCGCAGCACCATCCCAGGGGCTGAGCACCACGTTTGATCGCAACGCCGTCGTCAACTGTCCAGGCGTTGCGCCATCAACCAATCGATTTCATCCGCCGTGAACCCCGCCCGCAACCTGGCCTCTTCGTTGAAGGGCGGTTTAAGACGGGGCGCGGCATGGTGGTACACCAGGACCGGGTAATGCACCAAGGGGTCCAGGCCTTGTTGGGCGCACAGCCAGCGGAACCAATGGTTGCCCACGGCCACATGCCCGACCTCGTCACGCAAGATGGTGTCCAAGATGGGTTCCAGCGCCCGTGCATGCACTGAGGTGGACAGGTGCAGCTTGGACTGGATCAAGGGTGTGGCATCCAAGCCTCTGGCTTCCAAGGTGCGAGGCACCAAGGCCATGCGGGCCAGCACATCGTCGGCGGTTTTCTCGCACATCGCCCACAACCCGTCGTGCGCCTCGAAGTCGCCATAGCGGTGCCCCATCGTTTGCAGCAAATGCGCCAACAGCGCGAAGTGGGTGGACTCCTCATACGCCACCTTGAACCAATCTAGGTAATAAGCCGCTGGCATGAGGGGGTAGCGCCAGATGGCGTCCAGGGCCAGGTTGATGGCGTTGAACTCGATGTGGCAAATCGCATGCACCATCGCGGCCAGACCCGCCTCGGTGTGCACCGAACGGTTGGGTACTTGTTGGGGAGGGCAGAGCAGCGGACGGTCCGGGCGGCCCGGCACGACCAGGCCCTCGGTGCTGAAAGCCGTTTGGGTGTCCAGGGGCAGGCCAAGGGTGGGCAAAGCCGACGCGTCTTGGTGGGTCTTCCACAGCGATTGCACCGCCTGCACTTTCGCGGCGGGGTCGCTGAGGCACAAGACCTTCAAAGCAGCTGAGCGCAGTTCCATCCCTACAATTGTAGAAAGCCTCTTAGAAAGCAAAACCCATGGCGATGTACCAACTTGATGAACACAGCCCCCAAATCGACGACAGCACCTGGATCGCGGACAGCGCGCAGGTGATGGGCGCGGTCAGTTTGGCAGCCAACACCAGTGTGTGGTTTGGCGCGGTGATCCGTGGCGATACCGAAACCATCTCGATCGGTGAGGGCAGCAACATCCAAGACCTGGCGGTGATCCATGCCGACAACGGCATGCCGGTGGTGGTGGGCAAACACGTCACCGTGGGCCACCAGGTCATGCTGCATGGCTGCACGATTGGCGACGAAAGCCTGATCGGCATTGGCGCGGTCGTGCTCAATGGCGTGCGCATCGGCAAAAACTGTTTGGTCGGCGCGGGCTCTTTGGTCACCGAGGGCAAATCGTTTCCCGACGGCTCGATGA
Organism: uncultured Burkholderiales bacterium; assembly: GCA_903956845.1. Taxonomy (GTDB): domain Bacteria; phylum Pseudomonadota; class Gammaproteobacteria; order Burkholderiales; family Burkholderiaceae_C; genus Limnohabitans. The sequence continues at coordinate 2,091 of CAJBOO010000178.1, read as the reverse complement.
TCATGGGTAGCCCTGCCAAGGTGGTGCGTGAACTCACCCCCGAGCAAATCGAAGGTTTGCGTGCCAGTGCACGCCACTACATCCAGAACGCCAAACGCTACCGAGCGGGATTGAAAACCATCGCATGAGTTCGCTGCATCCTTTTTTGTTCGAAGGCCTGCCGGTGCGCGGCCTGCTGGTTCGCCTCACCGACACCTGGCAAGACATCTTGCGCCGCCGCGCCAACAACCTGGAAACCGGCCCTTACCCTGAGCCGGTTCGGCACCTCTTGGGTGAGATGACTGCTGCAGCGGTGTTGATGCAAGCCAACATCAAATTTGAAGGCGCGTTGGTGCTGCAACTGCACGGTGAAGGCCCGCTCAAGCTCGCGGTGGTCGAGGTGCAATCGGATTTGGCCTTACGCGCCACCGCCAAAACCATTGGCGAGGTCACCCCCCAGATGCCCTTTGAAGACATGGCCAACCAAAACAACTTGGGCCGATGCGCGATCACGCTGGACCCGGTGGGTCGTCGCCCAGGGCAGCAGCCTTACCAAGGCGTGGTGTCTTTGTACGACGATCACCGCCAGCCGCTCAAGCGTTTCAGCGATGTGCTGTCGCACTACATGCTGCAAAGCGAGCAACTCGACACCACCTTGGTGCTCGCCGCCAACGACCAGGTGGCCGCTGGCTTGTTGATCCAGCGCCTGCCCATGGGCGGCATTGGCAACCTCGGAGGCCGCAAAACCATGGCCGATGAAGACGCCATTGGCCGCAACGAAGACTACAACCGCATCGCCATCCTGGCCAACAGCCTGACCTCGGATGAGTTGCTCAACCTCTCACCCGAGAAAGTGTTGCACCGTTTGTTTTGGCAAGAGCATGTCAGGCATTTCGTGCCTCAGCCTGGCGATGCGACACCGCGCTTTGTCTGCAGTTGCAGCCGCGAGCGGGTGAGCCAAATGATCCGCGGTTTGGGCCAAGCCGAGGCCGACAGCATCTTGTCTGAGCGGGAAAACATCGAGGTGGGCTGTGATTTTTGCGGCCAGCAATACCACTATGACGCGGTTGACGCCGCCCAGCTGTTTGCCCAGGCTGCGCCGCCACCCCCCACACCCTCAGGTCTTCAATGAGCCACTGAGCAGGCGCCCAAAAAGGCGCTGCTCGCAGCTGGCATCCCCACAAGCTTCACACACGCCCACCCAGCGCGGCGGTGCTTCTTGTCTGGCCCAGCCCTGGGCTTGCTCAGGGGGGAGCAGTGCATAAATGGCTTGTTTCAAAGCCTCAGACGCGTCGCCTAGAACCACTTGGTAGGGCACCCCCAGGGCATGCAATCCAGATCGCCAAACGGCATGTTGTCCATCGGTGGCATGCCACAAGAGGTAGGTGCCAGGTGACGCGTGGCGGGTGAGTGCTTCGGGTTTGTCTGGGCAGACCAGGTGGGCGGTCAGCCCCAGGGAATGCAACACTTGCTGCAGGGCATGCGCCAAGTGCTGGCGCGCAAGCAAGTCGCCGCCTGCCAACACCACCTGCATTTGGGGCGTTGGCACGGGCTTACTTGGCGATTTGCACGAAGATTTCGTTGGGCTTGACCATGCCGATTTCGGCACGTGCCCGCTCTTCCACCATTTCCAAGCCATCGCGCAAGTCGCGGATCTCGGCACGCAAGCGTTCCACGTCTTGCTCGGCCGAGGCGTTGAGTTGCAGCTGCGCTTGGTGCTGCTGGCGCAAGCGCCAGACATCGGGCACGCTGCCACGCCCAAACCACAGCTGCAGCTGAAGCACCAGCAACATGCCTAGCAAGATCGTGGGAACGGGACGACGCATATGAACAGCTTGGTCGGAGGTTATTTGCGCAGATTGTAAAAGGCGGAGCGACCGGGGTAGCTGGCCACGTGACCGAGGTCTTCTTCGATGCGCAACAACTGGTTGTACTTGGCCAAGCGGTCAGAGCGGCTCAGGGAGCCGGTTTTGATTTGGCCCGCGTTGGTGCCCACGGCGATGTCGGCGATGGTGGTGTCTTCGGTTTCACCAGAACGGTGGCTGATGACCGCGGTGTAGCCCGCACGTTTGGCCATCTCGATGGCTTCAAAGGTTTCGGTCAGGGTGCCGA
>CAJBOO010000177.1 GCA_903956845.1 uncultured Burkholderiales bacterium | reverse complement strand
TATCTCCAAAATAATTGTTTCCCCGTCAGGGGGTTGAGCGGGAATTTAGCACTGAAGTTCCATGGCTTGGCTTACAGGCTCACTTGACCTGGATTCACTTTGGAACCAAAATGGAACCACTGAGACAGGAGCGAACATGTCAACCACCATCACCTTAAAAGGCATTCCTGAAAATGTCTACACACAGCTGAAATCATCAGCCGAGACCAACCGCCGCAGCATCAACAGCGAAGCCATCGCCTGCTTAGAAACCGTTTTGTTACCCCGCAAAACATCTGCCATTGCCCACGCCAGCAAAGCCCAAATCGTCCGAGAGGCCTTGAATGGGCAGCAGTTCCAGCCTGAGGACATCGACCAATTTAAAAAGACCGGCCGCCCATGATCGTGGTTGACGTCAATGTGGTGGCTTACCTCTACCTACCTGGGCCGCATACCGCCACAGCCGAAAGCCTGTTGCTGAGCGATGCTGATTGGGCTGTGCCCAGGCTTTGGCAGAGCGAATTTCGCAATATCTTGGCGACTTACATGCGGCAAGGAATGCTGAGCCTAGAGCAGGCCATCGACATTCACCAAAGTGCCCAGGACTTGCTGGCAGACAACGAATACGACGTTTCTCCTCTGCAGGTGTTGCGCCTGTCCAAAGAGAGTGGTTGCTCGGCTTACGACTGTGAGTATGTGGCCTTGGCTCAGCACCTGAATGTGCGCATGGTGACCGCGGACAAGCAGTTGTTGAAGGCCTTTCCTGAAAGCGCAATAGCACTTGCTCAAACATGACCTTGGTCATTTCATCCCGCTAAAAGCTTCCCCATGCTGATACGTGGCTCTACTTGGTAGCCCAGCTTTTCATAGAACCCAGTGGTCGCTTGGTTCGAGGCCACGATTTGCAAATTGATTTTCAAACACCCCAACTTGGCCAGTGCTTGCTCTGAGTGATTGACCAAATCACGCCCTACACCACGGTTTCTGTGGTGTGGATGCACCGCAATGGCATACAACCATCCCCGATGTCCGTCATAGCCCGCCATGGCTGTACCCAAGACAATGCCATCTGCTTCTGCAACGAAGAAAAGCTCATCCTTGGCCAGCAGTTTTTTGTCAATGGTCAGTGCGGGATCGTTGTGAGGTGTTTGATAAGCAAATACCTCTTCCCACAGTTGGATGACTTGCCCTCGGTGGTTGGCATCTTGGTATTGAATGATCTGCAAGAGAAACTCCATTCATTGCAATTGAGTATGAATTAATTATTTTCTATTGAAAATCACCTGTATGCGAACTTGAATTTCATTCAATTCGTTCGATTCGCGCTAAACTAAACCCATGCAAAGCTTCACCGCCAACCAAGCCAAAACCCAATTCGGCCAATTCTTGGACACCGCCCAGCGAGAGCCGGTGCAAGTGCTGAAGCACGACCGGGTGGTGGGTGTCATGGTGTCTGCCAAAGACTACGAAGCAATGCGCACGTTTTACGCAGACCGTTTACAACACCGCTTAGCGCAGTCAGCCCAATTGGCCGAAGCCGCTGGCCTCACCCCCATCAAGCTCGAAGAGTTGCTGAGTGCCCCTGACTGATTGGGTGCTCGACACCAACGTCTTGATCAGCGCGGCCCTCTCCAGCAAAGGCGCCCCCCACGCCTTGGTTCAGCACATCCTGAACAACGGTTGCTTGGTTTTTTCAACCGCCACCTTTGAAGAGTTGCGCAGCCGCATCTATCGGCCCAAGTTCGATGTTTACCTGTCATTGGACATGCGCGAGGGCTTGTTGCACGACTTCAGTGCCAGTGCCAGATGGGTCGAACCCGACACGGTGTTGCCCTACAGCCGCGACCCCAGCGACGATGTGTTCATTGCCACTGCCGTGAAAGCCGGTTTGTCTTTTTTGGTGAGCGGAGACAAAGACTTGCTTGAAGCGCCGCTGCCAGAAGGCATGCAGGTGCTGACACCCGCCCAAGCCCTGACACACCACACCTAAAATGCCCGCATGACTTCTTCCAACTCGCTAGACCGCAAATCCCAGGCTTGGTCCGCCCTGTTCTCTGAACCCATGAGCGAGTTGGTACAACGCTACACCGCCAGCGTGTTTTTCGACCAACGCCTGTGGCGGGCAGACATTCAAGGCAGCTTGGCGCATGCCGAGATGCTGCAAGCCCAAGGCATCATCAGCGCCCAAGACCTGGCCGACATTCAACGTGGCCTGAAGCAAATCACCCAAGACATTGAAAGCGGCCAGTTCGAGTGGAAGCTCGAACTGGAAGATGTGCACCTCAACATCGAAGCCCGACTGACCCAACTGGTGGGCGACGCCGGCAAACGCCTGCACACCGGGCGCAGCCGCAACGACCAAGTCGCCACCGATGTGCGCCTGTGGCTGCGCGATGAGATCGACGCCATCCGCGAACTGCTGAAGAACCTGCAACGCGCCTTGGTCGAGGTGGCCAGTCAGCACACCGAGACGGTGATGCCCGGCTTCACGCATTTGCAAGTGGCGCAACCCATCAGCTTCGCGCATCACTTGCTGGCCTATGTGGAAATGCTCTCGCGTGACGAAGAGCGCATGGGTGACATTCGCAACCGCGTCAACCGTCTGCCACTCGGGTCGGCGGCCCTGGCTGGCACCACTTACCCATTGGACCGCGCACGTGTGGCGAAAACGCTGGGCATGGTCAACGCCCAAGGCGAGGCGCAGTTGTGCCAAAACAGTTTGGACGCGGTGAGCGACCGTGACTTCGCGATCGAATTCACCGCTGCGGCCACGCTGTGCATGGTGCACATCAGCCGCTTGTCTGAAGAACTGATCGTTTGGATGAGCCAAAACTTTGGTTTCATTCGCATCGCCGACCGTTTCACCACCGGTTCGTCGATCATGCCGCAGAAAAAAAACCCGGACGTGCCCGAACTCGCTCGCGGCAAAACCGGTCGTGTGGTGGGCCACCTCATGGGCCTGATCACCCTCATGAAGGGTCAACCGCTGGCCTACAACAAAGACAACCAAGAAGACAAAGAGCCCCTGTTTGACACGGTAGACACCTTGAAAGACACGCTGCGCATCTTTGCCGAGATGATCGGCGGGCAAACCAACGCTTCAGGCACCAAAGAAGGCGGCATCACCGTCAATGCCCAAGCCATGGAAGACGCGGCCAAAAAAGGCTTTGCCACTGCCACCGACCTGGCCGACTACCTGGTCAAAAAAGGCCTGCCTTTCCGTGATGCCCACGAAACCGTGGCCCATGCGGTGAAAGCGGCGGCGAGCCACGGGTGTGACTTGTCCGAGTTGCCGCTCAATGTGTTGCAGGGCTTTCACCCGTCCATCGAGAAGGATGTGTATGACTGCCTGAGCTTGCATGGCTCTTTGAATGCCCGCCACACCATCGGCGGCACCGCACCTGACCAAGTCCTTTTGCAAATCGCACGACACCAACAACGGCTGGCTTGAGCCAGAACCACCCCCACATGCAAACTGCTCAACGCCCCCGCGTCCTGATCATTGGAGGCGGTTTCGGCGGACTGGAAACCGCCAAAGCCTTGGCCAAAGCGCCCGTCGACATCACCTTGGTGGACAAAACCAACCACCATTTGTTCCAGCCCCTGCTCTACCAAGTGGCCACCGCTGGCTTGGCCGCTCCGGCGATTGCAGCGCCTACGCGCAGCCTGTTTCGGCACCAAGCCAACCTGACCACCTTGCTCGCCGAGGTCACCAACATCGATGCCGCAGGCAAGCAGGTGCACTTGTCCGATGGCAGCACCTTGGTGTTTGACCACTTGGTCGTGGCCGCAGGCGCCACCCACAGTTACTTTGGTCACGATGACTGGGCCACCCATGCGCCCGGGCTGAAAACCCTCGAAGACGCGTTTGAAATTCGCCGCCGCCTGCTCTTTGCTTTCGAGTCTGCAGAAAAAGAACCCGACCCCGAAAAACGCCAAGACTGGCTCACGCTGTGCGTGATTGGCGCGGGCCCGACGGGCGTGGAAATGGCCGGCGCATTCGCTGAAATTGCCCGGCAAACCTTGGTGGGCGAGTTCCGCCGCATCAACCCGCATGACGCCCGCATCTTGTTGATCGAGGGCGGGCCACGGGTGTTGCAAGCCATGCCTGAAACCTTGAGTGCCAAAGCGCTGAGCCAATTGCAAAACCTGGGTGTTGAAGTGCGCCTGAATGCCATCGTCACCGCCATCGACGCCCAGGGTTTGAAGGTGCGAGGCCCCGCACCTGCTGGCGTCTTGGGCAGTGTGGACTACACGATTGCCAGCAAATGCGTGGTCTGGGCCGCAGGCGTGGCCGCTTCGCCCTTGGGCGCCAACCTGGCGAAAAACACCGGTTGCCAGATCGACCGCGCTGGGCGCGTGGTGGTCAGCCCCGACCTGAGTGTGCCGGGCTACCCACACATCAACGTGATCGGTGACCTGGCCGCTGCGTTCAGCCACCGCCCCGGCAAACAACCCACCGCTGTGCCTGGGGTCTCGCCTGGGGCCAAACAAATGGGGCATTTGGCCGCTGCCAATGTCCTTAAACGCATCGCGGGTAAAGCCACCCATGCGTTTCGCTATGCCGATTACGGCAACTTGGCCACCATTGGCCACAACAGCGCGGTGGTGGACCTGAGCACCCCGCTGGGCCCCTTGCGGTTTTCCAACCGCTTGGCCTGGTGGTTCTGGCTGCTGGCACACGTTTACTTCTTGATCGGTTTTCGCAACCGTTTGGTGGTTTTGATGGATTGGGCCATGGCCTATGCCAGTTTCAGCCGCAATGCCCGGGTGGTGGCGGGTACCCTGGAGAAACCCGAACATGTGGGTGAAAGCTAACACTTTTGCAGTGTTATTGCGTATGATTTGCTGAGCAGGGCACAGACCCATTCAGATAACAACGCGAGACACACATGAACGACAAAGCTTCCACCTTGGTGCTTGAACGCATCTACCAGCACGAACAATCCCATCCCCACAAAGTCTTCCTGACCCAACCGGTGGGCCACGGCCAAGTCATTGACTACACCTGGGGCCAAACACTGGACCAGTCGCGCCGCATGGCCGCGCACCTGAAGTCCCTGGGCCTGCCGCATGGGGCCAAGGTGGCGATCTTGTCCAAAAACTGTGCGCATTTCTTCATGGCCGAATTGGCCATTTGGATGGCGGGCTTCACCACCGTGGCGATCTTCCCCACCGAAAGCGCTGACACCGTCAAGTTTGTGTTGGAGCATTCCGAATCCAGCTTGCTGTTTGTCGGCAAACTGGACGAATGGCATAAACAAGCACCCGGTGTGCCTGAACACCTGCCACGCATTGCCTTCCCTTTGGCACCTCCCACCCCTTATGAAGGCTGGGATGACATCGTGGCTCGCACCGAACCCCTGCAAGGCCAAGCTTGGCGCGAGCCCACCGACCTGGCGATGATCATCTACACCTCAGGCTCCACGGGTCAGCCCAAAGGGGCCATGCATTCCTTTGAGCGCATGAGTGAAGCCGCGCAAGGCATCATCAATGGCATGGTGGACACCATGGGTGCCAACCGCGAAGACCACCGCATCCTGTCCTACCTGCCTTTGGCGCATGTCTTTGAGCGCGCCTTTGTGGAAACCATGACTTTCATGGAAGGCCACATCCATGTGTTTTTTGCCGAGTCGCTCGACACGTTTTTGCAAGACTTGCAACGCGCCAGACCGACCATTTTCATTTCTGTGCCTCGCTTGTGGTTGAAATTCCAACACGGCGTGTTTGCCAAGATGCCTGCCAAAAAGCTCAATGTGCTGTTGAGCATTCCCATCTTGGGGGGTGTCGTGGCCCGCAAAATTTTGGTCGGCTTGGGGCTGGACAAAGTCGAGTTGGCCGGCAGCGGTTCCGCCCCCTTGCCACCCGAGCTCATCCGTTGGTACCGCCGATTGGGGCTCAACCTGGTCGAAGGCTACGCCATGACCGAAGACTTTGCTTATTCGCACACGCAAACAGCGCAGTTCAATGAGCCGGGGTATGTCGGCACGCCTTACGCGGGGGTGCAAGTGCGCATCAGCGAAGAAGGCGAAATCCTGATCAAGTCACCTGGCCAAATGCTGGGCTACTACAAGCGACCCGACCTGGACCAGCAAAGCTTCACAGATGACGGTTATTTCAAAACCGGCGACCTGGGCTCGCGCCGCCCCGATGGTCAACTCAAAATCACCGGTCGCTTGAAAGAGCAGTTCAAAACCAGCAAGGGCAAATATGTGGCCCCGGCCCCGATTGAAAACCGTTTGAATGCCAACCCCCTGATCGAGCTGTCCATGGTGTCTGGCAGTGGTTTCGACAAGGCCTATGCCCTGGTGGTGCTGGCCGAGGAATGGCGGCCCAAACTCAGCCAAGCAGCCGTGCGCAACGACATTCAAGCGCAGCTCACCGAACTGCTGGCACATGTCAACGCCCATTCAGCCGATTACGAGCAGCTCAAAATGCTGGTGGTCGCGAGCGAGCCTTGGACGATTGAAAACGGCTGTCTGACGCCCACCATGAAGATCAAACGCAGCCGCATCGAGTTTTTGGTTCAGCACCAACTGGAAGGCTGGTACAGCCAGAGCCAATCCATTCTTTGGCATTGAGTCGCCAGGCAGTTGGGCTTTAAGGCGCTGTCTTTCGCGACAGCGCCCAAGCGACCAAGCCCGCCACCAAGCCCCAAAACGCCGAGCTGATCCCCCATTGGCTGAAGCCCGAAGCGGTCACCGCAAAGGTGATGAACGCGGCTTGTCGCTGCTGCCCATCTTGCAAAGCGGTGGCCAAGGCATTGGAGATGGTGCCAAACAAAGCGATGCCCGCGATCACAGTCACCAAGGCAGGCGGGAATGCCGCAAACACACTCACCATCGAAGCCCCTGCCAAACCCGCCAGCAGGTAAAACACCCCTGCGGCCATGGCCGCCGTGTAGCGTTTGCTGGGGTCGGGATGGGCTTCAGGGGCAGAGCAAATCGAGGCGGTGATCGCGGCCAAGTTGACTGACAGCGCACCAAAGGGCGCGAGCAGCACATTGACCACCCCGATCCAGCCAATGACTGGCGTGATCGGCGCGGCATAACCGTTGGCCCGCAACGAAGCCACGCCAGGGATGTTTTGCGAAGCCATGTTGACGATGAAAAACGGCACCGCCAGGCTGATGAAGCCCGACAAGGTGAAGCTGGGGGTGGTCCAGACCGGTTGCGCCCATTGCCAATCGATGTCTTGCAAATGCAATTGGCCTTGCCAGGCAGCCAAAGCGCCGCCGACCAACATGGTCAACACCACCGCGTAGCGCGGCCACCAACGCTGGGCTACCAAATACACCAAAACCATGAGCAGCGGCAACCACAGCTGGGTGGACATGACCACAAACACATCCACACCCAGCCGGAGCAAAACACCTGCGAGCATGCCCGCAGCCAACGACAAAGGCACGCGGTCCATGAAACGTTCAAACATGCCCGAAAACCCCACCAAGGCCACCAAGACCGAGGACATGACAAAGGCCGCGATCACCTCAGCCATGGGCAGGCCGGGTGCGGAAATGATCAGCATGGCCGCACCTGAGGTCGACCAAGCGGTGACGATGGGCATGCGAAAGCGCAAAGACAAACCCACACAAGTCACACCCATGCCCAAGCCCAGGGCCCACACCCATGAACCCATTTGGACGGGGCTCGCGCCAGCAGCCACGGCGGCTTGGAAAACCAGCGCCAAAGAACTGGTGATGCCCACCAGCACGGTCACACCGCCTGCGAACACGCTCGAGAGTGACACATCGGAGAAAAATTTCATGGCGCAGAGGCTAACATGTTGGGATTGTTCAGGAGAGACTTGATGTCAGTGATCACAACGATTGAAGATTTGCGGGTGTTGGCCGAAAAACGGGTACCGCGCATGTTTTATGACTATGCCGATTCCGGCAGCTGGACCGAGAGCACCTACCGCGCCAACGAAGACGATTTCCAAAAGATCAAATTCCGTCAACGCGTCGCGGTCAACATGGAAAACCGCGACACCTCCACCACCATGATTGGCCAACAAGTGGCCATGCCTGTGGCGATCGCGCCCACCGGCATGACCGGCATGCAACACGCGGACGGTGAAATCTTGGCAGCACGTGCGGCCAAAAAATTCGGCATCCCGTTCACGCTGTCCACCATGAGCATTTGCTCGATCGAAGACATTGCCCAACACGTGGGCGAAGGTTTTTGGTTTCAGCTGTATGTCATGCGCGACCGCGCTTTCATCGAACGCCTGATCGACCGCGCCAAAGCCGCCAACTGCGGCGCATTGGTGCTGACACTGGATTTGCAAATCTTGGGGCAACGCCACAAAGATTTGAAAAACGGTTTGTCCGCGCCCCCCAAACCTACCCTGGCCAACCTCCTTAACCTGATGACCAAGCCGCGCTGGTGCTTAGGCATGTTGGGCACGCCGCGCCGCGGCTTTGGCAACATCGTGGGCCATGTGCAAGGTGTCAGTGACATGAGTTCCTTGGGCGAATGGACCGCCAACCAATTCGATCCGACCCTGAGTTGGGAAGACGTGGAATGGGTGAAAAAACGCTGGGGCGGCAAGCTGATTTTGAAAGGCATCCAAGACGTGGAAGACGCGCAATTGGCGGTGCGCAGTGGCGCGGACGCGTTGATCGTGTCCAACCATGGTGGACGCCAGTTGGACGGTGCCGAGTCCAGCATCAACGCGCTGCCCCGCATCGTTGACGCGGTGGGCAGCCAGATCGAGGTCCACATGGACAGCGGCATTCGCAGCGGCCAAGACGTGCTCAAGGCCAAGGCCCTGGGTGCGCAAGGCACCTACATCGGTCGCGCCATGCTGTATGGCTTGGGTGCGATGGGCGAACAAGGGGTGGCCAAGGCCCTGCAAATCATCCACCGCGAGTTGGAACTCAGCATGGCGTTTTGTGGTCACACCGACATCAACACGGTGGACAAAGGGATTTTGTTGCCAGGCAGCTTTCCCGTTTGATCCGGCCAGTTCGCTGATTTGACGAACTTCTCATTAATTACAATAAAGTAGTATTTATTGAATATTTTAAGTATACTTAAGTCACATTTCATTGTGACTGAAGGGTACTTTCATGGAAGACTGGGCACCAGATCGCTGTTTCAAAGCCCTGCAAGGCACTGCTGAACACCTCAGTGCTTATTGCCTGGACACGCTGAGGCAACCCAACCTGCATTGGACCAAGCACCACGGATTTTCAGCCACGCCCTTGTCCACCGATGAGGCGTTGAAAGACCCGATGCTGGCGTGCATCGATGACCAGTTCCCGATCCTGATGGCGGGCATTTTGATGCTCCCGCCCAAGCGCTCATACCTGTGGCACCGCGACACCGACCGTGGCACCTCGATCAACATGTTGCTCACCGCGCATGACAGCAGCCATTGCTGGTTTGGCAAACCCTTGGACCATGTGAACATCGACCTGGTTGAATTGCGCTACCAACCCCATACCCTTTACCTGTTCAACAACCAGTGGGTGCACACCGTGTTCAACATGGCCCAGCCCCGCTACTTGTTTTCGGTGGAATTTGCCCAAACCAAAACCCAGCTGAGTTACCGACAACTGTTGGCCTGGGCACAGCAAGCACAACTCGTGGACCCAGCGCAAACCACCGCCGCCTGAACTGCAGCGCTGGGCTATGCTTTGGCCGTGAGCATCGAAACCCCAACGCTTCCCCGCCGCATTGCCCACCTCGACATGGATGCTTTTTATGCATCGGTCGAGTTGCTGCGCTACCCCCAACTCAAAGGCTTGCCCGTGGTGATCGGCGGTGGGCGGCGTCGGGAAGACGATCTGCTGGGCCGCATGCGGATCTTGCAACCCGAGCGCGAATGGACCTCCTCCGATTTGGGCGACATCCCGCTCGAGGTATTTCCGCGCTTGAACAGCTACACCGGGCGTGGCGTGATCACCACCGCCACCTACGCCGCCCGCGCATTTGGTGTGGGCTCGGCCATGGGCGTGATGAAGGCCGCCAAGCTGTGCCCCGACGCGATCTTGTTGCCCGTGGATTTCGAGCAGTACCGACACTATTCGCGCACCTTCAAAACCATCGTACGCGAGATTGCCCCCTTGGTGGAAGACCGCGGCGTGGACGAGATTTACATCGACTTCACCGAGGTGCCGGGTGGACAACGCGAAGGTGGCCGGGTATTGGCACGACTGATGCAAAAAGCCATCACCGATGCCACCGGCCTCACCTGTTCGATTGGGGTGGCCCCCAACAAGTTGTTGGCGAAGATGGCCAGTGAATTCAACAAGCCCAACGGCATCTCAATCATCCACGCCGACGATGTGGAAAGCAAAATCTGGCCGCTGGCTTGCAGAAAAATCAATGGCATTGGCCCCAAAGCCGATGAAAAATTACAAGCCCAAGGCATCCACACCATTGGGGACTTGGCCCACAAAGAGCGCGACTGGTTGATAGACCATTTTGGCAAGTCTCATGGTGCTTGGTTGCATGATGCCGCGCATGGCTTGGACACGCGCCCGGTGGTCACCGACAGCGAACCGGTGTCGATGAGCCGCGAAACCACGTTCGAGAAAGACCTGCATGTGGTGCATGACCGCACCGAGCTGGGCCACATATTCACCCGTTTGTGCCAACAAGTCGCGGCTGACCTCGAGCGCAAAGGCTATGTCGGCAAAACCATTGGCATCAAGCTGCGCTTTGACAACTTCAAAAGCGTCACCCGCGACCAAACCCTGGACCATTACACGGCGAGCCCCGCGGAAATCCGGCACATCGGTGGTCAGTGTTTGAAGCGGGTCGACATGACTCGCCGCCTGCGCTTGCTGGGCGTGCGTGTGGGTGCCTTGGTTAAGTCAGACACTGATGAAGCCCGCCACCCCAGCAAAGCGATATCCTCTGCACTGACCGCACGAGAACCCGACCCATTGAAAGAGACACGCCATGAGCAAGCTGACCTGTTTTGAGCTGACGATAGACCAACACATCGCCCATTTGGTCTTGAATCGGCCGGCCGAACTCAACACCATGCACATGACGTTTTGGCGAGAACTCGATGGCGTGTTGGACAGCTTGCACCACAGCCAACAAGCCCGCGTGCTGGTGATCAGCAGCACGGGCAAGCACTTCAGCGCAGGCATGTCACTCGACGCCTTTGGCTCAACCGTCAGCATGGATGACCAGACTGCCGAAGGTCGGGCCGCCATTGCCGACCTCTTGTGGGAACTGCAGTCCACCTTCACCCGACTGGAAAACCTGCGCATCCCCGTGATCGTGGCGCTGCACGGGGGATGCATCGGCGGTGCAGTCGACATGGTCACGGCCTGTTGTTTACGCTACGCGAGCGCGGATGCGTTTTTTTGCATCCAAGAAATCAACATTGGCATGGTGGCCGATGTGGGCACCTTGCAGCGTTTGCCCAAACTCATTCCGATGGCGGTGGCCAAAGAATTGGCCTACACCGGCAGACGCATGGGCGCAGACCAAGCCCTGCAACATGGCTTGGTCAACCAGGTATTGCCTGATGCAGCAGCAGCCTTGGCTGCGGCCATGCAAGCCGCGCAAGAGATCGCGAGCAAGCCACCGGTGGCGATCTGGGGCACCAAACAAGCTCTGCACTATGCGCGCGACCACAGCACCGAAGACGCCTTGAAGCAAATGGGCTGGTTGCAAAGCGGCATTTGGAGCAATGCCCATGTGCAAGAAGCCATCCAGTCCTTCCAAGCCAAACGCCAGGGCAACTACCCTGCCCTGGCCGAACTCGGGTCGTTCAAAGACTGAGGTTCACTGGCGAGCGCTTCGGACCTGTGCGGGCAAGGCCTGTGGGTGGCTGCTGCGCCAAGGGTTGATGTCCACGCCGCCACGGCGGGTGTAGCGTGCATAGACGCTGAGTTTGCTGGGTTTGCAGCGCGTCCAAATGTCCATGAAGATGCGCTCGACGCAATGCTCGTGGAATTCGTTGTGGTTGCGAAAACTCACGATGTATTGCAACAAGCCGGCTTGGTCCATTTGTGGCCCGCTGTAGCTGATGGCCACACTGCCCCAATCGGGTTGCCCTGTGACCAAGCAATTGCTTTTGAGCAGCCGGCTGGTCAAGGTCTCCGTGACGGGCTGTTCATCCAAGGCCGCTTGCAGCAAGTGGGGCGCAGGTTGGTATTCGGTGCAATCCAAATCCAAGCGGTCCAGGTCCACGCCCTCGAGCTCTTGCACTTTTTCGCGGGCAAATTGCTCGGGACTCAGCAATTGCACTCCCACGCCAGCATTCACTGAGCCGCCGAACCAAACCGCCGCGCTCAGGTCGTTTTGCATCAGCGTTTGCACTTGCGCCATGGAGTCAAAGCGGCTGTTGTTGAAACTGTTCAGGTAGAGCTTCAAGGATTTGCTCTCCACCAAATGGGTGGATTCACACGGCACCATGAAGCGCCCCAATGCCACTTGCGGTTTGCCGCGCTGATTGAGCCAACTCAGTTCGTAAGCGGTCCACAAATCGGCGCCCACAAACACGGGTTGCTCACCCACACCTATCTGGGTGCGCTGGGCAGCGCGTGGCAGGGGGTAGAGCAGGCTTGCATCGTATTGATCGGCGTAGCTGGCCGACTTGCCCAACTGTGAGTCTTCGGGCTTGTTCATACAGGTGAATGGGCGTTGAGGAAAGGCAATAAACGGTTGACCATCAAGGTCACGGCTGCAGGTGGAAAGTCATGTCCCAAGCCGTCGATCGGGAAAAGCTTGGCGTTGGGAATGCGT
>CAJBOO010000176.1 GCA_903956845.1 uncultured Burkholderiales bacterium | reverse complement strand
TCTCATTCCCATGGTGGGCATTGGCATGGCTTGGGCCAGCATCATGGGCAACCCTTATATTTTATTGGCAGGCAGTATTCCTAAAGAGCGAGCTGGCGTTTACATGGGCATCTTCAACATGTTCATTGTTTTGCCCATGATTTTTCAGATGATCACCCTGCCATTTATTTACACACATTGGCTAGGTTCAAACCCAACCAACGTGCTGGTGTTTGCTGGGGTGCTGATGTGCATCGCTTCCGCCTTAACCTTGCGCATTAAGTCCAACACCTGAAGCATTGAAAAAAATTTCTGCGCCTGTCTTAGCTTTCAGTCAGGCATAAGCCAAACGCAGTTCACGCTTGAGTAATTTGCCGCTGGGGTTCTTGGGCAAAGTTTCTGCAAACACAATTCGCTTAGGCACCTTGAAGGTGGCCATGTGTTGATTGCAATGCGCCAATACTTCAGCTTCAGTCAAAGCCTGGCCTGCCTTGATCACAATCACGGCAGTCACGGCTTCCACCCACTTGGGATCGGGCAAGCCAATCACGGCTACCTCGCTCACAGCAGGCAAGCGGTAAATCATTTCTTCCACTTCCCGGCTGGCCACATTCTCGCCGCCGGTTTTGATCATGTCTTTCTTGCGGTCAACCACGCTGATATAGCCTTCGTCGTCGATGGTGGCCAAGTCGCCACTGTGAAACCAATCGCCCGAAAAAGAGGCGCGGGTTTTTTCTTCATCGTTGAAGTAGCCCAACATCAAGTGCGGTGAGCGATGCACAATCTCGCCCACTTCGCCAGGCTTCACATCTTGCATGTCGTCGTTTACCACGCGGGTTTCCACATTCAAGACCGCGCGACCGCAAGAGCCAGGCTTGCGCAGTTGATCGTCGGGGCCAAGCATGGTTGCCAGGGGCGCAATTTCGGTTTGACCATACAAATTCCACAAGCGCACCTTGGGCAAGCGTGAGGCCAACTCCTTCAGCACCTCCACCGGCATGATGGACGCGCCGTAATACCCTTTGGCCAAATGGCTGAGTTTGTTGGCATCAAACAAGGGCGAGCGCAACAAGGCAATCCACACGGTGGGTGGCGCAAAGAAGCTGGTAATTTTGTAATTTTCAATCAGCGCCAACAAATTGTCGGGTACAGGTTTGGAAGTGATCACGTTGCTGCTGCCAATGTAAATGGCGGGACCAAAGAACACATCCAACTGCGCACAGTGGTAAAGCGGCAGCGCATGCAAGGCCAAATCTTGTTCGGCAATTTCTGCATTCACCACGCAACTCACGTATTGCCACAACACGGCGTCGTGCGTCAGCATGGCGCCTTTGGGCATGGATTCGGTCCCGCTGGTGTACACAATTTGCGCCAAGTCTTGGCTGGCCAAACCGCTCTCTGCCAACTCTGAGGTGCAGGCGGCCAGTTCATGAAAATTCAGCATGCCCGCCACAGGCTCACTGGGGTCTTCAGAGGGCAACCACACAAACTGCTGCACTTTGGTTTCCAGTGCTGAGGCTTGCTTGGCCAATGCTGCCAAGCCCGAATCGGTGGCCAATGTTTGAGCGCCAGCGTGCCGCAGGATGTAGGCCACTTCATCGGCCTTGAGCATGAAATTGATCGGCACCATGACGGCACCCATGCGCGCCAACGCAAAACGCAGCGCCGCAAAGCCATGAGAATTCCGCGCCAGCACAGCCACACGATTGCCGGGCTTCACGCCTTGACCTGACAAACCTGCCGCCAAGCGCGTCACCAGTGCATCAAACTCCGCATAAGTCCAAGACGTGCTGCCGCACACAATGCCCAACTTATTGGGTAAGCGCAAAGCCGTGCGCCGAAGGGCATCTGCAATGGTTTGACGACGAACAGCGGGTGAAATCAGAGGTTGTGCTGCAGTTGACATTCAAAAGCTCCAAATCAAATCGATAATCTGGGCATTGAACTCGAAATTGATGAG
>CAJBOO010000175.1 GCA_903956845.1 uncultured Burkholderiales bacterium | reverse complement strand
TGCCCGCATCCATCGACCCTTCACTTTTGCCTGCCCCAACCATGGTGTGGATTTCATCGATGAAGACAATGGTTTGCCCCTGGTCTTTGGCCAACTCATTCAACACAGATTTAAGCCTTTCTTCAAACTCTCCTCTGAATTTGGCACCTGCTAACAAAGAGGCCATGTCCAAAGACAAAACGCGTTTACCTTTGAGTGAGTCGGGTACTTCACCAGAAACAATGCGCTGAGCCAGGCCTTCCACAATGGCAGTCTTGCCAACGCCAGGCTCACCGATGAGCACCGGATTGTTTTTGCTGCGACGCTGTAAGACTTGAATGGCGCGTCGGATCTCATCGTCACGACCGATGACTGGGTCCAACTTGCCAGCGCGGGCTCGTTCGGTTAAATCCATGCAGTATTTTTTCAAAGCTTCGCGTTGGCCTTCGGCTTCAGCGGATTGAACTTTGTCACCACCTCTGAGCGCATCGATTGCTGAGGATAAGTTTTGCCGGCTCAACCCATGTTGCTTGGCTTTATGGGCCAATTCAGATTTGCTGTCTGCGAATGCCAGCAAAAACAGTTCGCTGGCAACGAATTGGTCACCACGCTTCAACGCGTCTTTCTCAGCGGCCTGCAGCAAAGAAACCAAATCTCTTCCAACCTGGACTTGCTCTTGACCTTGGACCTCTGGTAAGCGCTGCATGGCCTCTTCAGCATCTTTGAGCAAGGCAGCAATGTTCACACCCGCACGCATCAACAGGGCGCGTGGCCCATCGTCCTGACGCAGCATGGCAACCAACAAATGTGGTGGCTCTATGTATGCATGGTCAGCACCCAGTGCCAATGACTGGGCATCTGACAATGCTTCTTGAAATTTGGTGGTGAGTTTGTCAACACGCATGCGGAACCTCTTTGCTTTTGATTTAAGAGGCACTTGAGGCTGTCAAGCCCAATTTCAAGTCGCATCAACCCTGTGCTGGGGCATTTTGAGCTTGAATACCCCACCTGGCCAATGCTTTGTCATCTGAGACCCTGGCATCCACCCAACGGTGCCCTTGAGGGGTAGCCTCTTTTTTCCAGAAGGGAGCCTGGGTCTTGAGGTAATCCATCAAAAATTCGCAGGCCTGGAAGCTTTCGCCGCGGTGGGGGGAAGTCACAGCCACCAGGACAATTTGATCTAAGGGTTTGAGCAATCCCACTCGGTGAATGACACGCGCTCCCAAGATGTCAAACCTAGATTGGGCTTCAGTGATCATCCGCTCAATCGACTTCTCTGTCATGCCAGGATAGTGTTCCAACTCCAAAGAGGCAACGTGGTCACCTTCATTGCGATCACGCACGGTGCCGACAAAGCTGCAAACAGCGCCACCGCCCGCTTGGTTTTGGCGAAGCACGCTGATTTCATGAGTGAGATCAAAATCCTGCGTTTGGATTTGTACAGAAAAATACATGCTCACCCGCCTGTCACAGGAGGAAAAAAAGCGACCTCAGCATCTGGTATCAAGGGTGTGTTCCCATCACATACTTGTTGGTTGAGTGCCATGCGAATGGCTTTGCCATCCTCTAAAGCCACTGCATAGGGGTCGCCTCTTGCCATGAGTTCAGAGCGCAAGGCATTCAAATCTGCGGCAGTGGTCTGCACTTCTTCCGTGCTGAGGCCAATGTGTTCTCGGATAGCAGCGAAGTAACGGATGGTGACTCTCATGACATCCAATCATTAAAAGGAACGAATTCAACCATGTCACCAGGACTGATCGATCGATTAGGCGGATTGTCAATCAACCCATCTCCCCAAACAGCTGAGGTTAAGACGCCTGAACTCTGGTTGGTAAAGAGGTCCAACCCGCCTTGCGCGTTACGCCGGACACGCAAAAATTCGCGTCTTTTGTCGGCTTTGGGCCAACTGAAATCAGCACGTGCTGCATAAGACTGCAAGGCCACTTCACCAGCGCCTTGCAAACTCAGCACAAAGGGCCTCACGAGCAGCATGAAAGTCACCAAACTGGACACGGGGTTGCCTGGCAAGCCGATGAAATGCGTGGGCACAGAAGAGCCATTGCGAACATGGCCATAAGCAAATGGCTTACCGGGCTTGATGGCAAGCGCCCAAAGGTGCAGTTGCCCCAAGGCACTCACTGCTGGTTTGACATGGTCTTCTTCGCCAACAGATACCCCGCCACTGGTGAGGATCAAGTCATGGGACTGTGCTGCCACAGACAGCATCTGCTGGGTTTGGTCTAACTTGTCGGGCAGGTTGCCCAAATCAGTCACCGAACAGCCTAAACGCACCAACAGCGCTCTGAGGAAAAAGCGATTCGAGTTGAAAATTGAACCAGCAGGCAAATCAGCCGGTGCCAGTTCACCTGGCATGACCAATTCATCACCTGTCGACAACAATGCCACCCTGGGGCGTCGAAAAACGGGCAATTGCGCACGACCAATGCTGGCAGCTAAGCCCAAACTGGCAGGCGCCAGGCGGGTTCCTTTGGGCAAAACAACGGAATCAAGGGCAATGTCTTCACCCTGCCGCCGAATGCATTGCCCGGCCACTGGCGTCGGCTTGATATGAACCAAACCATCCTCGGTTGCCTCGCATTCTTCCTGCATGACAACGGCATTCGCACCATTGGGAATCGGCGCTCCAGTGAAAATGCGGGCGGCATGTCCAGGAAGTAAATCTGTCGGCTGACTTCCAGCAGGAATGCGTTGACCTATGGTCAGCCTGCCCTGGTGTGACATCCAATCGTCACAGTTGAACGCATACCCATCCATGGCAGAGTTGTCAAAAGAGGGAACGTTCAGCTCAGCAAGGATATCTTGCGACAAAATTCGGCCATCGGCATCAAAAGTGGAAACCATTTCTGGTCCATCAAGCACCTGCAATCCGCTCAGCAACTGCAGCAGTGCATCGTCGAGTGGCAATAAGCTTGGTTTGTTCATCAACTGCAATGAACCTCGATGAAGGATTTAACCAAGCCCACTTCTGCTGGCATGACTTCAACCCGTTGAGGTAAGTTTTCCAAATGGGCAAAGGCCGCCGGCACGGGTGGCGCAAACCCCAAGGCTTCTTCTATGGTGTTTGCAAATTTGATGGGCAAAGCAGTTTCTAAGACCAGCATGGGCACGCCAGGCTCAAGATGTTCTTGCGCTACTTTCAAGCCGTCAGCAGTGTGTGGGTCAAGCAATTCACGGAAGTCGGCATGAGCGCTGCGAATCGTTTCCAAACGGTTTTGATGCGTGCTCTTGCCACTGTAAAAGCCATAAAACGACGCAATGCTTGCAAATGCTTTGTTGTCAGACAGGTTGAATTGTCCTTTTTGACTCAAATCCTTGCCAAAAAGCTGATCGGTGATCGCACCATCTCTGCCTAACAGGTCATGAATGAAACGCTCAAAATTACTGGCCTTTGAAATATCCATCGAGGGACTGGAGGTTTCAAAAGTATGAAGCGTGTCACGGACTTTGTATTGCCCTGTTTTGAAGAACTCATCCAGCACATCGTTTTCATTGGTCGCGACCACCAGACGAGAGATGGGCAAACCCATCATCCGAGCAACGTGTCCT
>CAJBOO010000174.1 GCA_903956845.1 uncultured Burkholderiales bacterium | reverse complement strand
CACCGTACTTTCCCTCTGAATACTTTCACGAGGTTTGTCAATGCAGCTTGACGTCTACAAGTGCTTGCCTGCTTCTCGTATGGTCAAACTTGACAAAACCGACTGGTGTTGGTGAATCATGGCCACGCGCCGCACCCATACATGCGGATGGACCAGGCAGTTGCCACAGTTGTTTGGCCAGTTTCAATACACATGCACGTGTGAATGTGGCCTTGGGCCAAGCCTTCACCACCGTTTTGAGGGTTTGCCTGCGAGGTGTTGCACGAATGCCGATGAACTCAAACTGGTTGAGCATGTAGGCCTTCATGTGCAGGGCCTGCTCGGGGTTACTCAAAGCCCTGAACGTGCGCTGTATGTCAGTGAAAACTGTTGAAGTCATGGTTGACCCCAAATGATGACCATCATTCGATCAGCTTTCAGCCTTTGTCGGTTGGATGAACGACTTCGCAGTGGCCGGCATGCTTTCGCTGAATGGCGTCACGACAAATTCGAAACGAGCTTTGAATTTGTCTGCATTCACAAAGTATGGTCTGTCCCATTGAAAGCGCATCTCCCAGAGTTCTTTGGCGATGGGCAAGAACATGCCCAAGATAGGCAAGGACCAAGTAGGGAAACTCAAGGCTTTTGGGTCCTTGCCAAGACTATGAGCGCCCATCTCCATCAGTTGCCTGACAGTGCGTGTTGGCGCACAAGGCATGTGCCATACCTGACCAAAATCTGCATCGGGCGCTTCTAGCAATGCGTGGATCGCCCTGGCCATGTCCGGCACATAAGCAAAATCATGGGGTTGATCGATGGGCACTAAAAATTGGGCAGCTTTCCCTCTGCCCAGATTGCCAAACACCACCTCGCCAAACTGAGACAGCAACACCTTGGGGCCAAAAAAATCAGGGGCTCTGAGCGCGGTCATTCTCAGTTGTTGTTGATCCACCGCTTGCTGCCAAATGCGTGTGATTTCAGCGCGCATGGATGGCTTGCCCGGATGGTCCGTGAGGTTCATGCCCTCATGCAGCGCTTGTACTTGAGGGCCATACATGTAGAGGTTGTCCACAAAGACCACCCGCAAACCATGGTGCAAGGAGGCATCAACCATGTTGCGCATGGCCACTGGCCATTGCGCTTGCCAAACTGGGGTCTTGTACTCAAAACCAATGGCAATCAACAATTGGCTGAAACCCTTCAAGCAGGACTGCACCGAATCAGCGTCCAACACATCGCAGTGCTTGAAATGAACGCCTGCAGGCAAATCCTGTGGTGGGCGTCGTTGAGCCACCGTGACTTGCAGGCCTTTTTCCATCAACAGTTTCACTGTCGCCTGACCCACAGCACCGTAACCCAGAACCAGGACACCAGAACTCATGACTCAACTCCATTGATAAGGGATGAGTCAATTCTCAAGGCTTGACGCTGGGAATGCAAGACCTGTTTATGGAATGAAGCCACTGGTTGCGTTGGTTTGCAGACTCGCAGTTTTAGGTGGGTCTGAGATTTGAACCGCCATTAAAGAAGTTCAGCGCTTGCGGCGCGTAGCGCCACGCGCTAAAATTTTCAGATGATCAGCAGTTTCAGACACAAAGGGCTTGAACGCTTCTTCATTTCCGGCTCTCGCGCTGGGATTCAAGCCGCTCACGCCCCTCGTCTGGCTCGGCAACTATCAGCGCTGGATGCTGCATCACGGCCTGAAGACATGAAGAGACCTGGCTGGGACTTGCATGCCCTCAAGGGCAGCCAGTCTGGTCATTGGTCGATCAGCGTCAACGGCAATTGGCGTCTGACTTTTGCTTTTGAAAACGGCGATGCCATCTTGGTTGATTACCAGGATTACCACTGAGGCGACTATGAGTTCAATGTTCAATCCTCCCCATCCCGGCCTCACCTTGAGGGATGACATCCTGCCTGCCTTGAACCTGCAAATTGGCGAAGCCGCAACCCACTTGGGTGTCGATCGCAGCACCT
>CAJBOO010000173.1 GCA_903956845.1 uncultured Burkholderiales bacterium | reverse complement strand
CCGCGCGAAAAGCAGCAGAGTAGCCCCCAGGGCCGCCACCCAAGACCAACACATCGCATTCCAGGTCGACTGCGCCGGCATAGCTGTGCCCAGAGGAATGGGCCAGGTGTGCGGGGGATGCCAAGGGGGTGCTTGCCGCTGGGGCAGCAACAGGGGCAGCAGACGCTGTCGTGTTTATCGCGTTGTGGGTAGTGGGTGCAGCGGGGGGAACTACTGCATCAACCGACACAATGACCGAGCCTTGCTTGACTTTGTCACCCAATTTGACTTTGAGTGCGGTGACAACACCTGCGTGGGAAGAAGGGATTTCCATGGATGCTTTGTCGCTCTCCACGGTGATCAAGCTTTGGTCAACCGCGACCGTGTCGCCCACTTTGACCAGCAACTCAATCACAGCCACTTCATCGAAGTCGCCAATGTCAGGTACTTGAATATCTGTTGAAGCCATGTTCGTCTCAATCAATGAAAGGATGGGTCAAGCACACGGCCCACACCCGTGAGGTTCAGAGCAATACGCGACGGAAATCAGACAACACCTGCCCCAGGTAGGCATTGAAGCGAGCAGCCGCTGCACCATCGATCACGCGGTGATCCCAGGTCAGTGACAAGGGCAACATCAAACGAGGTTCAAAGGCTTCGCCGTTCCAAACCGGCTCCATGTTGCTGCGACAGACACCCAAAATCGCCACCTCGGGCGCGTTGATGATGGGCGTGAAGTAACGTCCACCAATGCCACCCAAACTGGAGATGGTGAAGGTCGCGCCTGTCATTTCTGCAGGACTGAGTTTGCCCTCGCGGGCTTTTTTGGCCAGCTCACCCATTTCAGCGCTGATTTGCAAAATACCTTTTTTGTCAGCGTCTTTCAACACGGGCACCATCAACCCATTGGGCGTGTCAGCCGCGAAGCCGATGTGCCAATACTGTTTGAAGACCAGCGCATCGCCATCGAGCGAGCTGTTGAATTGCGGAAATTTTTGCAAGGCCGACACGCAAGCCTTGATGAGAAAGGCCAGCATGGTGACCTTGACGCCTGACTTGTCGTTCTCTTTGTTGGTGGCCACGCGGAAGGCTTCCAACTCGGTGATGTCTGCATCGTCATGGTTGGTGACAGCGGGAATCATCACCGCATTGCGCAGTAAATTCGCACCGCTGATTTTTTGAATGCGACCCAACTCTTTGCGCTCAATCGGGCCAAATTTAGCGAAGTCAACCTTGGGCCAAGGAATCAGCCCCAGGCCAGCCCCATCACCCGCAGGTGCTTTAGCCGATTGCGCTTGGGTTCGGGTGTCGCCTGCCATGACCGCACGACTGAACGCATGGATGTCTTCAAGACCAATGCGCCCTTTGGGTCCGCTGCCCTTGACTTCCGTCAACGGCACGCCCAGCTCACGGGCAAACTTGCGTATCGAGGGTGACGCATGCGGCAATTCACCCGAGGGGGCCATCGTGGGTTGATGAGGCGCCGCCACAGGTGCAACTGAAACGACTGCAGTTGTCGGGGCATGGGCAGGTGGCACGGCCGGCGGGACTGCCACCGGCAAAGGCGCTGCAGCAACCGGTGCTGGCGACGAAGCGGCCGGTGAAGGCGCAGCTGCTGCGGTGACTTCGACTTCGCCTGCATCCAGCTTCACGATCAATGAGCCTTGCTTGACCTTGTCGCCCAGTTTGACCAACATCTCTGTGATCACGCCTGCATGCGATGAGGGTATTTCCATCGACGCCTTGTCAGACTCGACGGTGATCAATGACTGCTCAGGCCTGACTTTGTCGCCGACCTTGACCAACAACTCGATGACCGCCACTTCGTCGAAGTCACCAATGTCAGGGACTTTCACTTCGATTATTGCCATGTGTGTCTCCCTTGATCAGGCGTTCAGCGGATTGATTTTGTCCGCTTGCAATTGGTATTGTTCGATCGCTTTGGCCACGGTTTCAACGGGCACTTTGCCTTCCTCGCTCAACGCTTTGAGGGCGGCAACGACGATGTAGTGACGGTTGATTTCAAAGTGTTCGCGCAATTTACCGCGGAAATCACTGCGACCGAAACCGTCCGTGCCCAGCACCTTGTAGCCACGACCTGCAGGCAGATAGGCGCGAATTTGCTCGGCATAGGACTTGATGTAGTCGGTGGACGCCACCACGGGTCCCTCATGCGGCGTGAGTTGCTCCGCCACAAACGACAAGCGCGGTGATTGAGTCGGGTGCATCAGGTTCCAACGCTCAGCGTCAGCGCCGTCACGGGCCAATTCGTTGAAGCTGGGGCAACTCCAGACGTTGGCGGCCACCCCCCAATCGGCAGCAAGCAGGTCACGTGCAGCGATGGATTCGCGCAAGATAGACCCCGAACCCAAGAGGTTCACGCGTAGCAGTTTCTTGGCGCCTTCTGCGGGCTGCAGCAAATACATCCCTTTGATGATTTGCGCCTCTGTGCCTGGTGTCAAGCCAGGCATGGCGTAGTTTTCATTCAACAAGGTCAGGTAGTAAAAGACGTTGTCTTGCTTCTCCACCATGCGCTTCAAACCGTGCTGCATGATGACAGCCACCTCGTGGGCAAAGCTGGGGTCGTAACTGATGCAATTGGGAATGGTGCCTGCCAGGATGTGGCTGTGCCCATCTTCATGCTGCAAGCCCTCACCGTTCAAGGTGGTGCGACCGGAGGTGCCACCCAACAAGAAGCCGCGTGCTTGCATGTCACCCGCAGCCCAAGCCAAATCGCCAATGCGCTGGAAGCCAAACATCGAGTAGTAGACATAAAACGGGATCATTATCCGGTTGTTGGTCGAGTAAGAAGTGGCCGCCGCGATCCAGCTGCTCATGCCGCCAGCCTCGTTGATGCCCTCTTGCAAAATTTGACCGGCTTTGTCTTCCTTGTAATACATCACCTGGTCTTTGTCGACAGGCGTGTACTGTTGTCCATCGGGGTTGTAAATACCGACCTGACGGAACAAGCCTTCCATGCCGAAGGTACGTGCTTCGTCGACCAAAATCGGCACCACACGGGGCCCCAAGGCTTGGTCTCGCAACAACTGGGTGAGGAATCGCACGTAGGCTTGGGTGGTGGAGATTTCACGGCCTTCCACCGTTGCCTCTGTCACCGCTTTGAACACGTCGAGCGAAGGCACGGTGAATTGCTCTTCGGCTTTGGTGCGGCGATGGGGCAAATAGCCACCCAGGGCTTGGCGACGCTCATGCAGGTATCGCATTTCAGGCGTGTCATCCGCGGGCTTGTAAAAAGGCAGCTTGGACAACTCGCTGTCTGGAATGGGAATGTTGAAGCGGTCACGGAAGGTTTTGATGTCTTCGTCCGTGAGCTTTTTGGTTTGGTGAACCGTGTTCTTGCCTTCGCCAGCACTGCCCATGCCAAAACCCTTGACGGTTTTGATCAGCAGCACCGTGGGTTGGCCCTTGTGTTTGACAGCGGCGGCATACGCGGCATACACCTTTTGCGGGTCATGTCCGCCGCGACGCAGGTTCCAAATATCGTCGTCACTCATCTTGGCCACCATCTCCAAGGTGCGTGGGTCGCGACCAAAGAAATGTTTGCGCACATAGGCACCGTCATTCGCTTTGAAGGCCTGGTAATCGCCGTCCAAGGTCTCCATCATGATGCGACGCAAGGCGCCGTCTTTGTCTCTGGCGATCAAGGGATCCCAGTTGCTGCCCCAAATCAGTTTGATGACGTTCCAACCGGCGCCTCGGAATTCACCCTCGAGCTCTTGGATGATCTTGCCATTGCCCCGCACTGGGCCGTCCAAGCGTTGCAAATTGCAATTGATCACGAAGACCAGGTTGTCCAATTTTTCTCGAGCCGCCAATCCGATCGCACCCAAGGATTCGACTTCGTCCATCTCGCCATCACCACAAAACACCCAGACTTTGCGGTTTTCGGTGTTGGCGATGCCTCGTGCATGCAGGTATTTCAAGAACCGCGCTTGGTAAATCGCCATCAAGGGCCCCAAGCCCATGGAGACGGTCGGGAACTGCCAAAACTCAGGCATGAGTTTGGGGTGTGGGTAGCTTGACAGGCCTTTGCCATCGACCTCTTGTCGGAAGTTGAGCAACTGCTCTTCCGTCAATCGACCTTCGAGGTAAGCACGTGCATAAACACCTGGCGACACATGGCCCTGGATATAAAGCAAGTCGCCACCGTGGTTTTCGTTCTCAGCGTGCCAAAAATGGTTGAAGCCCGCACCGAACATGTGGGCCAAGGAAGCAAACGAGCCAATGTGGCCACCCAAGTCACCGCCGTCAGCAGGGTTATGCCGGTTGGCTTTGACCACCATGGCCATGGCGTTCCAGCGCATATAGGCGCGTAGACGCTCTTCAATTTCAATGTTGCCAGGGCAACGCTCTTCTTGGTCCGGTTCAATCGTGTTGATATATCCCGTGTTGGCTGAGAAAGGCATGTCAATGCTGTTCTCTCGGGCATGCTCCAGCAGTTGCTCTAACAAAAAGTGAGCGCGCTCTGGGCCTTCAGAAGCGATGACGGCAGACAAAGCGTCCATCCACTCGCGGGTTTCTTGGCTGTCGGTGTCATTGGCGGCAAATGTGCGCGAAGTTTCTGGTGCAGCGGACATGCTTGTCTCCTTGAGAGAGGATGGGTTTTTTTCTTGACGCGGATTTTGACATGATTTCAAATGACGCGCTATCATTTTGTATTATGAAATTTAATGGGCTTTTGGTTCGGTCTCTCACCTAAACTCAATTCAATGCCCAACACCGTCCTGCAAACCCTCAACACCCAATGGAAAGCCTGGTGGAAACGCCAAAGTCCTAGCCGACAAGACAGGGTGGCTTTGCTCGCCCCGATGGCGGCGGTAGCCGTGTTCTTGGTCACGATCGTCAGCAGTGTCAGCTACTTGCGCTTGGAAGAAATGGAGCGAGAGCAAGAGAGCATTCAGCGTGATTTGGAATTTGCCAACCAAAAAATGCGTTTGCACCTGCTCGAACAACAAGAGCAGTTATTCAGACTGGCACGGGACGTGGGCGTGGACAAGTTGACCCCGATCGACTTTGCACATACAGCCTCGGATTTGGCCACCCAATACCCCGAGGTGGCCAGCATCAGCTGGGTCGATGAATACCGTCGTGTGCGTGCCAACTACTCGTCCGGCACCGTCGAATTGCTGCCATTCCACCGCCAAGGTGCCGTGTTGCAGCACCCGCAAACCGAGGAAACCTATTTGCTGGCCAAGGAATTGCGGCGTTCTTTGTATTCCACGCCCATTCTCTTCATGCAAAAAGAGGCGAGCACGCCCTATGAGGCACATATCCAATTGCACATCCCCATGATCATCAACAATGATTTCAAGGGTGTCGTTTTGGTGGAATATTCCTTAGAAGGTTTGTTGCGTTATGCCGTTCCCTCTGAGGTGAGTGCCAGACATGCCGTGGCACTGGTCGATGGCAACAACCTCTTGTTGGCAGGCCAAAGCATCAAACCCAGGACTGGGCTGTTTGAGTTCTCTCCCTGGGAATCCAAAGCTTACGAATACATCGTGCCCGTCTCGACAGTGGGTAACAGTTTGCAACTCCGTGCCCAGGCCTACCGCACCTCGCAGGTCTTGATTGGCAGTGGTTTGTTTTGGTTGGTGCTGCTGCTCAGTGGCATGACCACGTGGATGTTGATCGGCACTTGGCGTCACACCCGCAGGCGTTTGCAAGCCCAGCAGGCCTTGGTGGCAGAAACCAATTTCCGCCGCGCCATGGAAAACTCGATCTTGACCGGCATGCGTGCCATGGACATGCAAGGACGCATCACCTATGTGAACGCCGCGTTTTGCCAAATGACCGGGTGGACTGAAAAAGAGTTGGTGGGCTTGAGCTCACCCTTTCCTTACTGGCCTGATGAAGATCGGCACGTGCTCAACACCAAACTGTCTGACCAACTCAATGGCCGCACCACCATGAGCGGCTTTCAAATCAGGGTCAAGCGGAAAAATGGCAGCTTGTTTGATGCCCGGTTGTACGTGTCGCCGTTGATTGACGCCCACGGACAGCAAACGGGATGGATGACCTCGATGACCGACATCACCGAGCCCAACCGCATCCGCGAACAATTGTCGGCCTCGTATGAACGATTCACCACCGTGCTCGAAGCGCTGGATGCGTCTGTGTCCGTGACGCCCTTGGGCAGCACAGAGCTGTTGTTTGCCAACAAGCTCTATCGGCAGTGGTTTGGTAACCAAAGCGAAGGGCATCTGGGCTTGGTCGCCCAAGCAGGCATGTCCAACCGAGAGGCACCTTCAGTTGACGAGTCTGTGGACGATTTGGCAGGCATGCCCAGCGAAAGCTTGACACAAGCGGGCTCTGAAAATTCGGAAATTTACTTGCCCACACTGAACAAATGGTTAGAGGTGCGCTCTCGTTACCTCAATTGGGTAGATGGGCGTTTGGCGCAAATGGTGATTTCCACCGACATCACCGCACGGCGCAACGCAGAAGACCAGGCTGCATTGCAGGCTGAAAGAGCGCAGTCGGCCAGTCGCTTGATCACCATGGGTGAAATGGCTTCCAGCGTGGCACACGAGTTGAACCAACCACTCACCGCCATCTCCAACTATTGCAACGGCATGGTTAACCGCATCCGAGGCAAGCAAATTTCGGAAGAAGAGCTGCTGTCCGCGCTTGAAAAAACCGCCCGGCAAGCCCAACGCGCTGGACAAATCATTCAACGCATCCGCAGCTTTGTCAAACGCAGTGAAACCAACAAAGTGCAATCTCTGATCACGCCCATCGTGACCGAAGCGATCGAACTGGTCGATGTGGAACTGCGCAAACGACAAGTGCGTTTCAGCCTTTACATGTCGGACCGTATCTCAAGCATCTTGGTTGACCCCATCTTGATCGAACAGGTATTGATCAATTTATTGAAAAATGCAGCAGAAGCGGTTGAACAAGCCAACCGACCCTTGGAAGAACGCCGGGTGGAATTGCAAATTGTTCCCAAGGTGATTGAAGCGCAAGCAGTGGTTGAGTTTTCCGTCACTGACTCGGGCTTGGGCATGTCACAAGAGGTCATGTCTCGGGTGTTTGAAGCGTTCTACACCACCAAAAAAGAAGGCATGGGCATTGGCTTGAATTTATGCCGCACCATCATCGAATCCCACCAAGGACGTATGCAAGCAGAGAACATCTACAATGGAAAAACCATTGTCGGTTGTCGTTTTTCATTCTGGATTCCTGCCAAGCCTCTTCTGATGGCTGCTTGAGCACCGACATTTCAATACGCACGCTGGAGTAACACATGAGTTTGATCCCGAAAAAAGGCAATGTCTATGTGGTGGACGATGACGAAGCCGTTCGTGACTCGCTGCAATGGTTGCTAGAAGGCAAGGACTACCGGGTGCGTTGCTTCGATTCGGCCGAAACCTTCCTCAGCCGTTACGACCCCCGCGAGGTGGCTTGTTTGATCGTTGACATCCGCATGCCTGGCATCACTGGCCTGGAGTTACAAGACCGCTTGCTTGAGCGCAAGTCCCCGCTGCCCATCGTTTTCATCACAGGCCATGGCGATGTGCCCATGGCGGTCAACACCATGAAAAAAGGCGCAATGGATTTCATCCCCAAGCCTTTCAAAGAAGAAGAATTGCTCAGCGTGGTTGAACGCATGCTCGAGCAGGCCCGCGAAGCTTTTGCAGACCATCAACACGCGGCCAATCGCGATGCTTTGATGGGCAAACTCACCGCCCGTGAAGCCCAAGTGCTTGAGCGCATCGTCGCTGGCAGACTCAACAAGCAAATTGCCGATGACTTGGGCATCAGCATCAAAACCGTTGAAGCGCACCGCGCCAACATCATGGAAAAGCTCAATGCCAACACCGTGGCCGATCTGCTCAAAATCGCTCTGGGCCCCAACACCAACAAAGCTTGAGGGGCATGCATGGCAGCTCAACTGATCGATGGCAATGCGCTGTCTCAACTGATTCGCACCCAAGCGGGTGAACGGGTTCTTCAACTCCAGGCCCGGGGTGTCAAGCCTGGCTTGGCGGTGGTCTTGGTCGGTGACAACCCTGCCAGTCAAGTCTATGTGCGCAACAAGGTCAAAGCCTGCGAACAAGTCGGCATCCATTCCGTCATGGAGAAATACGACGCGAGCTTGTCACAGGCTGAATTGCTCGCTCGTGTCGAAGCCCTCAACCAAGACAAACATATCCACGGCATCCTGGTGCAACTGCCCTTGCCAGCCCACATCGACGCTCAAAAAGTGATCGAAGCGATTGCGCCTGAAAAAGACGTGGACGGTTTTCATGTGGCCAGCGCCGGCGCACTCATGACCGGTTTGCCAGGCTACTGGCCTTGCACGCCGCATGGTTGCATGAAGATGCTTGAGCACATTGGCTACAACCTGCGTGGCAAACACGCGGTGGTGATAGGTCGCAGCAACATTGTCGGCAAGCCCATGGCCATGATGCTGCTGGCACAAAACGCCACGGTCACGGTCTGTCACAGCGCCACCACCGATCTGAAGCACCACACCCTGCAAGCCGACGTCATCGTGGCAGCGGTTGGCAAGCGCAACATCTTGACTGCAGACATGGTCAAGCCTGGTGCCGTTGTGTTGGACGTGGGCATGAACCGCGATGACGACGGCAAGTTGTGTGGCGATGTGGATTTTGAGGGCGTGCGCCAAGTGGCCAGTCACATCACGCCTGTTCCAGGGGGTGTGGGTCCCATGACCATCACCATGTTGCTGGTCAACACATTGGCATCTGCCGAACAAACGCTGCATGCATGACATGACCAACCCATTGCTTGATTTTTCTGGTCTGCCCTTGTTTGACCAGGTCACCCCCGAAGCTGTTTCGCCTGCCATGACCGAGTTACTCGCGCATGCAGATGCAGCCCTGCAAACCGTTACCCAGCCAGATTTTCCCGCCGACTGGCTGGCCATTTCCAAAGTGCTAGACACCGCCACCGAGCGCTTGGGACGGGCTTGGGGCATGGTCAGCCATTTGCAATCAGTCATGGACACGCCAGCATTGCGTGCGGCCTACAACGCTGAATTGCCACGGATCACAGAGTTTTGGACACGCTTGGGGGCCAACGAGGCCTTGTATGCCAAATACAAAGCCATCGATGTCAAACAGTTGGATTCCGCACAAGCCCATGCCCACCGGTTGGCCATGCGCAATTTTGTTCTCTCAGGCGCCGAGCTGGAAGGTGAAGCCAAAGCCCGCTTTGCAAGCATTCAAGAAAAGCAAGCAGAACTCAGCCAGTCCTTCAGCGAACATGTGCTTGATGCGACGGATGCGTGGTCATACTTGGCCACTGAAGCAGACATGGCGGGGGTACCTGCTGATGTCTGCCAAGCAGCTGCCGACGCCGCCAAGGCCGATGGTCAACAAGGCTACAAGCTGACCCTGAAAATGCCTTGCTACTTGCCTGTGATGCAATACGCCCACAGCAGCCCCTTGCGAGAAAAACTCTACCGAGCGCATGCCACCCGGGCATCAGACCAATCCGAACACACGCAGTTTGACAATTCACTGCTGCTGCAAGAGATCTTGGCCTTGCGCCAAGAAGAAGCCCGTCTGCTGAACCATGCCAACCACGCCGAAGTCTCTTTGGCCAGCAAGATGGCCGAGTCACCCGAGCAGGTCATGCGGTTTTTGCGCGATTTGGCTCAGCGGGCCCGCCCCTTTGCAGAAAAAGATGTGCAAGAAATGCGCTTATTTGCGCGGGACGAATTGAAGCTCACGGATCCCCAAGCTTGGGACTGGACTTTCATCGGTGAAAAGCTCAAAGAAGCCCGTTACGCCTTCAGCGAACAAGAAGTCAAACCCTACTTCACCGCGCCCAAGGTCTTGAGTGGCTTGTTCAAGATCGTGGAGACTTTGTTCGAAGTGAACATCCGTCAAGAGTCTGCACCTGTGTGGCATCCCAGTGTGCAATTTTTCCGCATCGAGCGGCAAGGCACGCTGGTGGGCCAGTTTTACCTCGACCCAGGCGCACGCAAAGGCAAGCGAGGTGGCGCATGGATGGATGATGTGCGGGCCCGTTGGATGCGACCTGATACCCAGCAATTGCAAACACCCATCGCCCACATGGTTTGCAATTTTTCCGAGGCTCTCCACGGGCAACCACCTCTGCTCACCCATGACGATGTGATCACCTTGTTCCACGAGTGTGGTCATGGCTTGCACCACATGCTCACCCAAGTCAATGAGCGTGACGTGTCTGGCATCAGCGGAGTCGAATGGGATGCAGTGGAGTTGCCCAGCCAGTTCATGGAGAACTTTTGCTGGGAATGGTCGGTGTTGCGCCACATGACTGCGCACGTCGAGACGGGACAACCCTTGCCCCGGGCTTTGTTTGACAAAATGCTGGCCGCCAAAAATTTCCAAAGTGGCTTGCAGACGCTGCGTCAAATTGAATTTTCATTGCTCGACATGCGACTCCATGCAGAGCCCGACACCAGCACCGATGTCATGCGCGTGTTACAAGAAGTACGCGATGAAGTGGCCGTGCTTCAACCGCCCGCATTCAATCGCATGCCGCATTCATTCAGCCATGTTTTTGCCGGTGGCTATGCTGCGGGTTATTACAGCTACAAGTGGGCTGAAGTGCTGAGTGCAGATGCTTACGCAGCATTTGAAGAAACCGCCGCCGAAGACGGCACCCACAGCGTCGAAACGGGCAGACGCTACCGTGAAGCTATTTTGGAGGCTGGCGGCAGCCGACCTGCGATGGAGTCATTCAAAGCTTTCCGGGGCCGAGAGCCGCAGTTGGATGCCTTGCTCAGACACCAAGGGATGGCCTGAGCCCAGCGATTCAATAGCGAATCGTTTCCACCCCGGCTTCGGTTCCCAACAAGCAGACATGCGCACGTTGATGCGCAAACACGCCAACGGTCACCACCCCAGGCCATTGGCTGACTTGGTTTTCAAAAGCCAACGGGTCATGGATGTGCAGGCCCTGGATGTCCAACAAGTGCTGACCGTTGTCCGTGACCAGGGCGTGGCCATCTTTCATGCGAAGCATGGCTGAGCCCCCCATGGCGACAAACCGACGCATGATTTCAGGTGCGGCCATCGGTATGACTTCCACAGGCAAGGGAAACCGACCCAGCACAGACACTTTTTTGGAGGCGTCTGCGATACACACGAATTGATCGGCCTGAGCCGCCACGATCTTTTCACGGGTCAGCGCAGCACCCCCGCCTTTGACCATGAAACCGTGTCCGTCGATTTCATCTGCGCCGTCGATGTAAACCGCTAGTCGCTCTACTTGCTGCAAGTCCACCACCTTGATTCCGAGTGCCAACATGCGCTGGGTAGACGCTTGCGAACTCGACACGGCCCCTTTAATGGGCGTGGTGCTTGCGGCCAATGCGTCAATGAATTTATTGACCGTGGAGCCAGTGCCAACGCCAACCCATTCGTTGGGCACCAGGTATTCCAAAGCCGCAAGGCCGACTTTGGCTTTCAGTTCATCTTGGGTCATGGATTGGCTCATCGGTGACAATTCAATGGTTGATTCAGACTAGATTATCCATGCCCCTGCTGCCCTACCCCTTGCTTCGCCCCCTGTTGTTTGCGCTAGACGCAGAGCATGTGCACGAACTCACGTTGTCCATGTTGGAGAAAACCCAGCATAGCTGGCTGCGCATGGCTTACCAACAAACGCGTGTGTCTGATCCCGTGGAACTGGCCGGGTTGACTTTCCCCAACCGTGTCGGCCTGGCTGCCGGGTTGGACAAAAATGCGCGTTGCATTGACGCTTGGTCAGCCATGGGATTTGGTTTTGTCGAAGTGGGCACAGTCACGCCCGTGGGGCAACCCGGCAACCCCAAACCCCGCATGTTTCGTGTGCCGGCAGCCCAGGCGCTGATCAACCGACTTGGGTTCAACAACGAGGGCTTAGACGCCTTCACCCAGCATGTGCAACGCGCTTCTTTTCGCCGTCATGCAGATGTCCCCATGTTGCTGGGACTGAACATAGGCAAAAATGCCCACACGCCGATCGAACAAGCCACGCAGGATTACCTTCGCTGCTTGGAAGCGGTTTATCCCCACGCCGACTACGTCACCGTCAACATCTCCAGCCCAAACACGCAAAACCTGCGCAGCTTGCAAACAGATGAAGCCTTTGCCCAGCTCTTAACCCAGTTGGGTCAACGGCGACAACAACTGGCTACTCAGCACCACAAGCACGTGCCCTTGTTCATCAAAATTGCGCCAGATTTAGATGACGCGCAACTGCATCAACTGTGTCAAACCTTGCGCAACCATTGCATGCAAGGCGACACGGTGCAAGATGCGGCATGGGGTGTCATTGCGACCAACACCACGCTCAGCCGTGCAGCGGTGCAAGGCATGGCGCATGCCCAAGAAACGGGTGGCTTGTCTGGCGCGCCCGTGCGAGAGGCGAGCAACCGGGTGATTCGTGGTTTGCGCGAGCAGTTGGGTCCCACCTTCCCCATCATCGGTGTTGGCGGCATTATGTGCGGGCAAGACGCCGTGGACAAGGTCCATGCAGGTGCCGATCTGGTACAAATCTACACAGGGCTGATTTACCAAGGCCCCGGCTTGATCGACCAAGCAGCCAAGGCATTAAAAAACACACCCCATCCATGAGCACCTACGAACGCATCAAAACCTTGATGGTTGACAAACGCAAAGTACCAGCCGACCGCATTGCTCCCCACATCGCTTTGGAAGACCTGGGCTTGGATTCGGTAGAGCTGTCTGAGCTGCTCTTCAACATCGAGGACGATTTCAAACTGAAACTGGGAGACCAAATCCCAGATGTCACCACCGTCGCGGATGTGGTTGCCTTTGTCGATCACGCATTGGCCCACCGCGTGGCCTCTGCCAAGCCCTAGCTGCGTCAGCGGCTGTGCGCCCAGTGCGTCAGCCAATTCTGTTTGTAGTTGTTGGCCAATTCTTCTGAACGAAGCACCAAGAGATTTTCAGCATTACGGCTTTGCGCTGATTGGGTGAAGTTGAAACTGCCTGTGATCACCACTTGACCATCTATCACCATGACTTTGTTGTGCGCGATCGCATGACTGCCATCAAAGCGCAAGCTGATGTGGTTTGACTGAAACAGCTCCACCACCAAGCGGTTGGTTGATTCGCTTTTTTGATCCAACAAGACCTTCACTTCAACGCCACGTTGATGCGCACCGACCAAGGCTTGGGCAATGCCGATGTGCGTGAAGCCATAGGCTTGCACCAACACCTCACGCTTGGCGCTGGCGATGACCTGGACCACGGCGGAAGCAATATCAGAGGGTGGAGTGAAATACAAACCGACCACTTCAGCACGCGACAAGGCCTGTGGATCCATGACCATGGAGTCTGATGAGCCGAGTGCTTGCGCCAAAACCAAGGGCGTATGCAAGAGTGCCAAAACCAACAGCCCTCGCCCCATGGTTTGCTGCCAGC
The DNA here is from genome assembly GCA_903956845.1 of uncultured Burkholderiales bacterium. Classification (GTDB taxonomy): domain Bacteria; phylum Pseudomonadota; class Gammaproteobacteria; order Burkholderiales; family Burkholderiaceae_C; genus Limnohabitans. Next base: position 14,262 of record CAJBOO010000173.1, on the reverse strand, counting down.
TGTGCGCAAGTGCCGATTGAAAAGGCCTGTGCGTCAGCGGCTTAAACTCAGGAACATTGATTTTTGACATTTGCATTGGTAAGCATTCTATGAACCCCACAGACACCCATTCGCTGGATGCCGAAAACATGGCGCAAACACTGGAGCAACACCCAGACTTCAAGGTGCTGCGGCGACTGGTGCCACAACGTGAGATTCACCCCACCTTGCCTGGACAAGTCTTGCTGCGTGGTGTGGTGCTTGACACCGAGACTACGGGATTGAGTGTCGACGTCGATCAGGTCATCGAGTTGGGCATGCTGGTGTTTGAATTCGATCCGGTCACAGGTGTTGTTCACCGGGTGGTGGAAGTGTTTGACGAATTGGAAGACCCGGGTCGCCCCATACCGCCTGAAACCACCGCAGTGCATCACATCACCGACGACATGGTCCGTGGCAAACGGATTGACGACGCACAAGTTCAAGCCATTGTGTCGACTGCCACCGTGGTCATTGCCCACAACGCCTCTTTCGACCGTCCCTTTGTTGAAAAACGCTGGCCTGTGTTCATCGACAAGCAATGGGCTTGCAGCATCAGAGACGTCGATTGGAAACGAGAAGGCGTGAGCTCCGCCAAATTGGAATATTTGCTGCAAATGCAAGGCATTTTTTACGAAGCGCATCGGGCTGAAACCGATTGCTGGGCCTTACTGAAATTGCTGTCTTTGGTGCTGCCACAAAGCCAGCAGTCGGTGATGCTGACCTTGTTGGAATCGTTGAACCAACCCCAAATACGTTTGTATGCAACAGGCTCACCTTTTGATGCCAAAGACGCCTTAAAAACCAGGGGCTATCGTTGGGCACCAGAAATCAAGTGCTGGCATCGTCAATTGGGATCAGACAAAGCCCTGGCCGAGGAAATCGATTGGCTCAAGCGAAAGGTCTACCAAGGCAAACGTGCAAGCGTTGAGATAGAGACCATGGGCGGCACTATTCGCCACTCTCAGCGTCAAGGGCTCAAAACAGTTCAGGCGCTTTGAAGCTTGCTCAGTAAGACACCACTTGCCAAGGCACGTTGCAAATGGGCACGTGGGGGTAATACTGCTGGCTGGTTTGGCAAAAATAGGCTACCCGACTGGGATCCAACACCACGGGTGGCGTCACGATGACCGTGGCGGCTGGCGGTGTTGGGTTGCTGGCCCAATAGAGGGTGCTGCCAATGACCGCTGCCGACACCCAAGGTGCCCATCCCCAATTGTGTTGACGATGCCCGTGGTGTCCTCGGTAGCCATGGCCATGACCACCATTGGCTTGCAAGACCACGCGTCCAGAGTCGATGCGATGGGTTTGCCAGCGCCCCCCATCAGCCCACACGGGGGATTGGACCGAGCCGAACATGACACACAAGGCCAAGGCGATTTTTTTCATGCTGAGATCTTTCAATGAGCGGTGAGGGAAATATCAACCTTCCCTTAACGCTGCCTTGCGCCATTTGGATGACTGGATGTTGATTTAAGTCAGAAAGTACCTTGCCGATCTTGGCTTAACATCCCAGCCATGCATTTATCAAAGCTTTATTTTTGGGTTCCCCTTTTGGTCAGCATGTTCACGGGGGCTGCCTTGGCCGAACCTTATGTCTACCCAGGCGTGCAACTGCGGGAGCTGCCCAATGCCCTGCAAGACGCGTACAAAAGAGAGAAGCCCAATTTGGGGGACATCGGACGCTGCGTGGTGGCATTTGACAGCAACGTCGCCCAGGAAAAAATGGTCTTTACCTGCTCAATTTACGTCAAGATGTCAGCGGTGGCCGAGCGCAAGGCCATGGAGCGCTGCGAAGGCTTGCGCGAGACCCGGGGCATCAAAGGCCCCTGCCGCGTGGTCAACGAGTAGCCAAGCCCTGGATGGCCAAGGCATAGCCTTGGATGCCCAATCCCACCACCACTCCCACGGCGACCGGTGAGACATAGGAATGGTGGCGAAAAGCCTCGCGGGCATGGACGTTGGAGATATGCACCTCGACCACCGGGAGTCCCGTGCCTTTGATCGCATCGTGCAGTGCCACCGAGGTGTGGGTGAACGCCCCAGGATTGAACACCGCGCCCAGCAAAAGACCTGCTTGGTGCGCCTTGCCTGCTTCATGGATTTTGTCGATCAAAGCACCTTCATGGTTGCTTTGGAAACACTCGACCTCGTGGCCCAAGGTCTTCGCCGTTTGCTCGCACAAGGCTTGGACATCTGCCAAACTGGCCTGTCCGTATTGGTCAGGTTCTCGGGTGCCCAGCAAATTGAGATTGGGGCCATTCAAGACGAGGATTTTCATTTTTTAAGTATACGATGCTCACATTCAGAGGTCGGTGGGCTGCTTGGCCTGAGACTGACTGGCATTCAAGTTGTTGCAAGGGGCGCGCATGATTCGATTGGTTGTCTTTGATGCCTACGGAACCCTGTTCGATGTGCATTCGGTGGGCGCCTTGGCGGAATCCTTGTTCCCCGGTCAGGGTCAAGCCCTTTCTTTGGTTTGGCGCGACAAACAAATCGAGTACAGCAGGCTGATTTCCCTGAGCGACCCGCTCAACCCCTTGGGAAGCCGTCATTACCAACCGTTTTGGGACATCACTCGATTGGCGCTGCAATACGCCTGCCAACGCCTTTCACTCGAGTTGACTCCGGCCAAGCAAAAGCAGCTGATGGACCAATACGCCCACTTAGCGCCTTTTCCAGAAAACCTGTTGGTACTCCAACAACTCAAAGCCCGTGGCATGCGCTGCGCGATTTTGTCCAATGGCAGCCCCGACATGCTCGCTGCTGCGGTGAGCAGCGCTGGCATGGAAGGGCTGATCGACAAATTGTTGTCCGTCGACGAGGTCCGGCAGTACAAAACCGCGCCACAAAGTTATGGCTTGGTGGCGGACCACTATCCGATGGATATCCGTGAGGTCCTGTTTGTCTCTAGCAACAGCTGGGACGCCCTGGGGGCCACTTGGTTTGGTTTCAAAAGCTTTTGGGTGAACCGACAAGGCCTGCCGTTTGAAACCCTGGGACCACGCCCTGCCCACAGCGGTGCATTGTTGAGCGACATCTTGCCACTGCTTTGATCCTTGCCGTGGTGTGGGCATGGAGGATGGGCGCGAAAGAAAAATGGTGGCTTGATTAAAATCCAAGCCATGTCCAAGTTCGTTTTTTTAAGGCCTTGTTGTGCGCTGATGCTCACGTTGTCATGGATGCTTGCGAATCAAACCGCCCTGGCCATGGGCTGGTTCAACAAAGAACCCAAGATGCTGCAAACCGAGCTGTCAGCTGCCGAGTTGCAAAAGTTGAGCATTCAATCGGGTTGGTCTGATGATGACCCGAAGTTGATGATGTTTGAGGTTGGCAACCAACTCAGCGGACCCATTTTTTGCACTGGCGCCAGCTTTGAGTTCAAGGATGGGAAAAAACGAAATCAAGCGTTTGAACCCAAACTCTATATCCCCTCGAAAAACGCACGTCGGGTGAGTGTGCGTGACATCAATAAACCCAGCTTGAAATCCTTTGGCTTCAGTTGCCTGTGCATGAAATATTCACCCACAGGCCCCTGCGAAGACCCGTTCAAGAAGTAGGGTTGTTGTTGCCTTGGCTTGGTGCGATGGCCTGGGCCATGGAAGGCGTCGCAGGCATATTGGGTTTGATGGCTTGCATGCCCGCATTGTTGGATGCTGAGGGGTAAACAGGTGGCGCGCCCACTTGTTGCATCTCACCTCGGAACTCACCGCCACGTTCAATTTGGATTTGTGAGTATTCCAATTTGCCTGACACTTTGCCAGAAGCGCGGATGTGCAGGTGGTCGCGGCAATGAATGACTTGGTGCAATTCACCTTCGACTTCGATGCTGCGTGCAGTGACTTTGCCTGTGATCTTGCCGGACTGTCCGATGAAAATTTCTTCAGCGGTGAGTTCGCCGTCGATGGTGCCGTAGACGGTTGCCTTTTTGGGAACGTTCAACGTGCCCTTGAAAGTCACGCCGTTTCCGATCACGAGGTTGTTGGATTGATCAAGATTGGTTGCCATGGAACGCTCGCTGTTGAAAGTTAGAGTTTAGTCAATGAGGATGTAACCATTTAGCATTCGAAAATACCGAGTCCACCAGAGTGGCCTTGATGAAATTCAAACACCCACATGATAGACGTCTACACCCACAAATTGTAGGTCAGCGCTTGGCTGGCTTTTGCTCGTAAGGCGCGATCGTGATCGCGTCCAATACATAGCCTGTGATGCCCTGGCTGGTGGTCACCCGCCCTTCTTTGAGCTCACCTTCAACCCACAGCACGTCCATGGATTCGGGCATTTTTTTGATCTTGCTTTGCGCCGTTGGACGCACCAACACGATTTGATTGGCTGGCGGAGGGGGGGTGTGTATGCATGCGCCAAAGTACGGCACCAGCAAAAACTCTCGCTTGTCTTGTCGGTTGGCATCCAAAGGCACGGCGTAGCCTGGCAAGCGGACCTTTTTGTTGAGTTGGTCCTTGACGATGGGCGCTTCATCCAGCTTTTTGCGCAGGGCGGCCATGGCCTTGTTGGCCTCTTCACTGGTGTCTTGCAAGTAGGCCAATTTGCCCATGCTGGCCATTTCTTTGGTCATCTCTTTGACCCAAGGGTCAGGCATCAAGTCATTCCAGTCGATGGTTTTATAGCCATCGGTCTGGGCCCATGAGCGCCCAGCCAAAGCCAAGGCAGCCCCCCCCAACAAAACTTGTCGACGACTGGGTTTTGCGTCCCTCTGAATCATGTCAAACACCTTTCAAACCGCTGGTGGATGCAAGCCATCCATCAGCGACAAACGATAGGCCCGCCAAGCGGGCAGCAAACTGGCCAAGACAGCCACGCCACACAGGGCCAACAAGCCCAGACCTGACGCAAGCGATGGCCACCCGGGATGCACCATCACACCATAGTGGATACGCAAAGCATCTTGGGCACCCCACATCAAGGCTTGACTGGCCGCATAACCAGACAAGATGCCCAGCATACAGACCACCAAAGACTCAGCCAGCACATAACCCAACAGTGCCAAGGGGGCTGCACCCATGGCTCGCAAAATCGCCAGCTCTTTGCGGCGTCCCGCCATGGCCACCAACAAGACGGCTGCCACGCTCATCATGGCGCTGATGGCCACCAAGGCACCCACCAACACCAGGCTGTTTTCAACCACTTTCACCACCTGCCAAAGCTCATCGAGTGCCACACCAGGCATGACCGCCATCAAGGGGTCGAGTTTGAAGGATTCGATTTGGCGACGCACAGAAAAAACCTCGGCCCGGTTGTGCAACCCCACCCAGACGGCTGACAGGCTGACCGGTTGCAGCGCCCGAGCGTCGTGCTGTTCGTCTTGATCATGGTCATGCGCATGGTGAGCCTGCGCCTCTGGGGTGCCCGCGTTGGCAGCCTTGAGTGCTTTGGGAGAAATGCCCAAACCCCAACCCTGGTGCATGGACTCAAAACCTTCCAAATTAATCAAGACGGTGCGGTCAATGGGTGCGCCCGTGGGTTTCAAGATGCCCACCACGGTCAGCGGTTGCTCGTCATGGTCGGTGGCATCTGGCCCACCACCTGCCCCATGGGTGACCACCAAGGCATCGCCCACGGCATGGCCAAAGCGTTGCGCGACTTCTGCACCCAGCACCACTTCAAACACCGCACTGGCGTGGGTTTGGGCGTCGCCAAAGGCACGACCTTGGCTGAATTGAAGGGGCTGACTTTGCGTTTGGAAATGCTGAAATAAAACAGGCGTGGTGCCCATCACCGGGTGGCCTTGGTAGGTGTCACCCAGCTGGATGGGAACCGCCCAGCGAACCTGGGGCATTTGCTGGATGGCTTCAAACCCGGCATAGCCCATGTTGCGCGAGGGTCTGCCAATTTGGAAAACGCTGTAGAGCATGAGTTCGGTGGCGCTGCCGCGTGGGCCCACGATCAAATCGACCCCACTCAATGCATTGGAAAAGCTACGACGCGCATCCTCGCGCAGTTGCTGCACGCTGAGCAAAATCAAAACCGAGACCGCCACCGACAAAGTGACCAAAGCCAAGGCATAGCGGCGTGACCATGCGCTCGAGATGGCCAATGACAACCAAAACCTCATGCCCACTGCTCCCCGGGCCAAACATGCACTTGGTGAAAACGCTCGGCCAAACGGGCGTTGTGGCTGACCATGACCACGCTGGCACCCTGCTCGGCTGCGGTGTTCAAGAGCAAGTCAATGAATTCGAGTTGCCTGGCATCGTCCAAAGCCGAGGTGGGTTCGTCTGCAATGATCAAGCGGGGTTGACCCATCAAGGCGCGCACCGCCGCCACGCGCTGCTGCTGTCCCACCGACAACTGGTGAACCGCTTGGTGCCAGACACTGGCGGACAAACCCAAGGTGGTTGCCAAGGTTTGGGCTTGCGCCGATGCGCTGCCCCAACGTGCAGCGGCAGCCTGATACCGGCTGGGAAACAAACGGGTGGGCAGCAGTGCATTGGCTTGCGCATCCAAAAAAGGCAAGAGATTGAATTGCTGAAAAATCACGCCCATGTGTTCACCCCGCAAACGGTCTCGCTGGGAGGATGACAACTTTGCCATGTCATGGCCCAGCACCTCGCAAGTACCATTTTGGACCTGTTGAACCCCAGCCAGCAGTGAGAGCAAGGTGCTTTTGCCGCAACCGCTGGGGCCTTGGATAAACAAGTGCTGTCCTTGCTGCAGAGTCAGTTGTGGGATATCAATCAGCGGAGCTTGTCCTGGCCAAGCATGGGTGAGTTGAGATAGACGCAGCGCGGGATGCATGCTCACCAGCGAATGACTGGGTCTTTGGGCTTGAGCGTGGTCGAACCCTGACCCTTGGGTGTGATCATGTCCACCTTGAGCGATTTCAAAAGTGGATGTCTTTTGAAGACGGCCAATTCAATTTGCTGCAAAGCGGCGGGTTTGCTGCACTTGAACTGAAGTTGCACATCGAGGTCGCTGTGTTCGGATTTTTTGCCCAAGAACATGTCCGAACGGGCCTGGGCCGATTGCAACTGGCACGCTGCAGCAGCAGGCAGGACGACCAAGTAGTTGGCTTGGGCAGCACCCACTTGCAACTCGGCCATGGCTTTCTTTTGGGCTGGGGTTTTGGGCAGGTGTTCATGGCCCAACAAACTCTCCATGGGAATTTCAAAATCCAGTTGGACCACATCGCCTTGCACCACCAACTCCAGTTGACCCTGACCGTGGGAATGCGCGGCGTGATCATGGTGAGCGCCTGATTTGTCGGCGGACCAAGCCGAGGTGGCAACAATCAAAGCGGCGAGTAAAAAGGCGTTGGAGGTCATGATCAATCCATTCTAGAAGATGGCCGCCTGGCTTGGCGGCTCAGTGGTGAAGAAATTGAGCGAAGGCAGGCACCCAGCCAACCCCGATCAACAACAAGGCGGTTTGTCGGGCAAAACTGTCCTGCCCGTGTCGCTTGTGCAAATAGGGCATGAGGTCTGCCAAGGCGATATAGATGAAACTGGCCACAGTGACCATCAACAAATAAGGGATGACAGGGCCAGGCTCGAGCAGCCACCAACCCACCAGTCCACCCAGCAAACTGCTCAGCCCTCCCCATAGATTGATGACCAAGGCCTTGCGGGCGGACCATCCAGACGCCAAGTAAATGGCAAATTCACCCATTTCTTGCGGCAATTCATGGGCGAATATGGCTGCGGCGGTGGTGACACCCAGCCAAGGATCTGCCAAGAATGCGGCTGCAATCAACAAACCATCCACAAAGTTGTGAACCCCGTCGCCCAACAAGACCGCGTAACTGGCAGGTCGCAAGACCTCGCCTGTTGGCGTGTGCGCGCTAGCGTGATGATGCCGCCACAACGCGGCACGCTCCATGAAGAAAAACCCCAGCAGGGCCAGTAACAACACGGCAAACAACAGGTTCAGGTCCAAGCCCTCTTGTTCCAAAGCTTCTGGCAAGACGTCGAGCAAGGCCGCCGACAACATGGTGCCTGCGGAAAAAGCCACCATCAGGGACAGCGCTTGAGGCGCTATGCGCTGAGAGGCAACAAATGCCAACAACAAGCTGAGCGCGGAGGAGGCCAGGCAGGCCGACAATATCCAAATCAGGGTCATTCAGTGCTTTCAAAAATCAACTTGCACGCCCAGCTTGAGGCTTGTGCCGGGCAGCGGCGCTTTGGGTCGACCCGAGACCGCATCCAGCGCAGTGCTGGTCAAGACCGAGGTGGCGGGGTAGGCCAATTGGTCTGTGAGGTTGTCCACACGCACGTACCAAAGGGCTTGGTTGGCGTTGATCTTTTGACGGTAACTCACATGGGCATTCCACAAACGGTAGGCAGAGGTTGCGCGTTGGTCAGGACCCAGGCGCGGTGCATTGGCATGGTCAACACCCAGGGCCATGCGCCATGGGCCTGACAGCCGAGCCAACGTGGCCCCCAGTCGAACCGGGGGAATGCGTGGCAGGGCCTGGGTGGTGTCTAAGTTGGTGGCACGCACCGCGTCTGCACGCAAAGCCAAGTCCCAGACCGCATCGCCACCGTCTTGCAGCAAGCCTTGGTTGCCGGTCAAGCGCAACCAGGTTTCGAGCTCGTAACCCTTGAACTCGGCTCGACTGGCGCTGAAGGTGTATTTGGTGAAACAGCCGTTCTCAGGGGCGCTAACCCCGCAGTTGACAACATCAACTTCGTCATCCTCGTTCACCACCTCGCCATTGGCATTCAGGCCAATGTAGTTGTCGAAACGGGTCACAAAATAGTTCAAGCTCAGCTTGTGCGGGCCTTTGGCCCAATTCACACCCAAATCGACCTGACGTGATTTTTCAGTGCCCAGGTTGGTGGAGCCTTCCTCGTAAGCCGCGGTCGCCACATGCACGCCATCGGCTCGCAATTCATAGTCCTTGGGGGCTCGCTGGGTTTGTGCCAAATGCCCTTTGACCGACCATTCAGGCGAGAGCTTGACCAGCAGGCCAAGTGCACTGCTGAGCGGTGAAAAACGGTTGCTGGTAGCAGCGGCGTCCCGATTGATTGCCCCTTTCGTGAAAGCATCGCCTTCCACCGTGACAGACTCTGAGCGCAGCCCCATGCTGACATTGCCCCAGGGTTGTCGCCATTCCTCGAACAGATACAAAGCGGACAGGCGTGTTTGGGTGGCGGGCATGAAGGCCTCCGGACCGTCTGCAACAAACTGGGTGTTCTCGCCTTGCCATCCCAACGAACCTTGCACACGACCCAGTGCCGTGTCGAATGCCTGGTGCTTGGCACTCAGGCGAATGTCATTGCCTTTTTGTGCAAACACTGTCCCAGCGGCACCCTCATCAAACTCGGTGTGCGTGTAGTCGGTGTTGCCCCACTGGAAGTGAAGGCTGTCGACCATGGCCACGGGTTGTCGAATTTCGCTCTCCAGCGCATAGCGATCGTTTTTCATATCGATGCGCACATTGTCCTCAGCCACCGCGCCGTAACTGCTGCGGTAGGTGTTGCCCGACAACCCCAGGTAGCCCTTGTCCCAAAACACACTGCCGCCCAGTGCATAGCCATTGGCGCTGTTGTTGGAATTGCAAATGGCTTTGGCACTGCTGGGTGAACCTGTTTTTTCGCAAGCCAAGGTGTCAGGCACTGCTTGGTCCAGGCTGTGACGACCGAACGCGTCCGCATGCACGGCATACTGCCCATTGCCCAGCTCAAGCATCGCTGCACCACGGGTTTCTTGGTTGCCGCTGGCCCAGCCCACATCAGATCTGCCGCTCAAAGCCGTGATCGGCTGTGAAGGGATTCGGTTATCGATGAGATTGACCACGCCACCGACCGCACTGCCGCCATACATGATGGCCGAGGGTCCGCGCAGCACCTCGATGCGCTCGACCGCCAAGCTGTCCAAGGGCACCGAATGGTCATTGCTCAACGCCGACAGGTCTTGTGATGTCAGGCTGTTGTTCAGGATTTTGATGCGGTCGCCATCCATGCCCCGGATGATCGGTCGGCTGGCGTTGGGGCCAAAGTAGCTGCTGGAGACGCCCGGGGTCGATGACAAAGTCTCTCCCAAGGTGCTTTCAGATCGCCAGACCAGTGCATCGCCTTGTAAGGCTTGCACTGCCTGAACCCCATCGTTGTTACCCAAGGGATTGCCTGTGACCGTGACCTGAGGCAAGCGCTCGGTAGCTTCGGCTGTCGCCTGTGCAGATGCCTGCGTGGCGAGGGCCAAGCAGGCCATCCCGATGGCATGACGAATTGGCTTGCGATGGCGTGGGATGGCATGGCTTTGAGGTGACAATGGCATGGAATCTCCTTGAAGTATCGATAATGATAACGCATTATCAAATAATCCACTGACACCATGGAACGCATCACCAAACAAGGCACGGCCATCCTCAACGCGATACAAACCGCACAAAGACCTTTGTTGGCGCAAGAGATATTGGAGGCCGCCTCTGTGGAAGTACCCGGCATGGGCATTGCCACGGTCTACCGAAACATCAAGTCATTGGTAGACAACAACATGCTGACCACCGTGCACTTGCCAGGCGAAAACCCGCGCTATGAATCCGCCCACCACCACCACCACCACCATTTCCACTGCACCAGGTGCCAAAAGGTATATGACGTGCATGACTGCCCTGGGGACTTGAAGCAGCTCGCGCCCAAAGGCTTTGCGGTTGAAAGCCACGAACTGACCCTCTATGGTGCGTGCGACGTTTGCCTGATCAGCCCCCCGCCACCTTCAGCATGATTTTGCCGATGTGGGTGGATGACTCCATCAAAGCATGGGCTTGGGCGGCCTCGGCCAAATCAAACACCTGGTGAATGACGGGTTGGCACTGGCCCTTCTCCAGAAGGGGCCAAACCTTAGCTTGCAACTCATTGGCCATTTGCGCTTTGTCAGCGGCTGTGCGTGGACGTAATGTCGAGCCCGTGAAAGTCAGGCGTTTGACCATGAGCGCCATCCAATCCACCTCGGTTTTGGAGGGCTGTAAAAAGGCAATTTGAACCAAACGACCATCGACGGACAGGGCTTTCAGGTTGCGTTGCATGTAGTCGCCGCCCACCATGTCCAAAATCATGTTCACGCCCTGCTGTTGGGTATGGGCTGAGACTTCTTCCACAAAATCTTGGGCGTTGTAGTTGATAGCGACATCGGCACCCACGCTCAGACAAGCCTGCGCTTTCGCGGCATTGCCCACGGTACACAAAACCTTCGCCCCAAAAGCCTTGGCCAACTGTATGGCCGTCAGACCAATGCCAGAGGAACCACCATGCACCAAGAAGCTTTCGCCGGCTTGCAGGCGGCCGCGTTGAAACACATTGGTCCATACCGTGAAGTAATTTTCTGGCAAGGCGGCTGCCTGCAACAGGTTCATGCCTTGCGGCACAGGAAGACATTGGCCTTGCGGAATACATACATAGTCCGCATATGCCCCGCCATTGGCCAAGCCGCACAAAGCGTCTCCCAACTTCCAGCGGGTGACGCCCTCGCCCACAGCCACCACATGACCCGAAGCCTCGAGCCCCAAAATCGGTGAGGCCCCGGGAGGTGGTGGATAGCGACCGCTGCGCTGCAAACAATCTGGGCGGTTGACCCCGGCATAGGCCACTTTGATCAACACCTCACCGGGGGCTGGCTGTGGCAGTCTGCCGTTTGAGACATGCATCACCTCTGGCGCACCTCCCTCGCCGTGGGCGACAAAAGTCATGGCTTGCGGTAGGTTCAGGTTCATGGTTTCCATCCTCGGGGTTTCACGGTTTGTGGCAGTCCTTGGGCATCGATGAAGGCCTCTTGAACAGACCAATCCACCACACCTTGTTTATTCACTCGCAGCTTAACCACCCAACCCGTGTTGTTGATGGGGTTGTCAAAGCCTTCAAAAACGAAATTACCCAGGCTGTAAAAAACCGGTTTGCCTTGGTATATCTCGGTGTCTTGCACCAAATGGGGATGCCCACCAATCACGGCATCGACACCCGCATCGATCATCAGCCTGGCGAGTTGGCGTTGGCGTTGATTGGCCAAAGGATCTTCCCAGCCCCAGTGCATGACCGCGATCAGCACATCGGCCAGTCCTTGGCTGCGCACCCGGGTGATGTCACGCAGAACTTGTTCGTCCTCGCTCCAAGCAATGCCAGGTTTGTCATGGTCGGCCTCGAATGAGCGAGGCTGGAATTCGTTGTAGCCCAGCACCGCGACGCGCACCCCTTTTCGCTCGATCACCCAAGGTTCATGCGCTTGTTGGAGGTCGCTACCACCTCCATAGACTCCCACGCCATCTTGTTTCAAGCGTTTGAGCATGTCTGCAAATGCAACTGGGCCGTAGTCTCCAGAGTGATTGTTGGCCAACCCAACCGCATCGAAATGCCGACGCACAAAGCGCATGGCTCGGGGGTGAACCCTAAACACATTGGGCTTGTCGGGCTCAGCTTCCCCTTGGTCAGAAATCACACATTCCAGGTTGCCCATGCGAATGTCGGCACCCTGGAAAACCTGGGCAAATCCTGCAAAAGGGTCCTTACCGCGTCGCATCGCTTGTTCGGGTAAGCCCCCCAACATGATGTCCCCGGTGATCACCACCTGCACCGTGTCTGTTTGTGCCATCACGGGCAACACCCAACACAGCAGCCAGCAACAGATCGTATGTTTCATGGTGCCCTCCGGTGCAATGCACAACGGTAGGCCAACTCCTTGCCCAACACAGGTGAATACAGCGCCACGCGCCCGGTCAATGCGTCAGGCAACGGGTTGTCCTGCGCTATTGGCGAGATGTGTTTGGCGTGTTGCATGAGCATGGGTTGGCGACGGGTCTGGTAATAAGCATAGATGTTGACCAAGTCGACGCGATCGCCCTCACCCAAGACCACTGCCTTGAAGCGGAAACGCTCACCGATGTCGATGCTGGTCACGGTATAGGGATGGCTGACCATGGGGAAGACATGGCGATGGACCTCGCCGTTGACCTCCAATGCGCAATGCAACTGAGGGCGAGACCAGGCTGGGGTTAAGGTCAAAGCCATCAGCCCTGCGAGCAGCAGTCGACAGGCAGGGACAGTGGAGCAGGCAGGGATCATGTCACTCAACTCCTCATGCCTTGGGGTTTCGCCAGACCACGGGCTCGAAATGGACACTGCCCAGGTTGCTGCTGAGCGTCATGGCGCCCTCTTGAACCGTGACTTGCAGCTGCATACTGCGCTCAGCCATGGCGGCCATGCCTTGTGCGGCCTCAGTGGGAATGCGCACCACACCCAATTTATCCATGCGGGTGAGCTTGTTCTCAATGGCTTTCCACCAGACTTCGGCAGCATGGTGAAAAGCATACACCAGCACGTGGTCTGATTTGCTGCAGGCACGTTGCAGCGGCTTGTCCTCTGGCTGACCCACCTCGATCCACAACCGCTTGCGACCGGTGTAATCGGTTAAGGCGACATCCGGGTCGTCTGGGTCAGACAGCCCCGCGCCAAAGGCCAGCACCGCGTCGCCTTGGCACATGTCTTGGAGTTGGTGGGCGTTGAGTGACAGGGCAGCCAATCGAACCATCATGCGTTCGTCGGTTTCGCTGGGGTGTCTTGCCAGGGTGAGCGCGTGATCAGCGTAATAGTTGTGATCAATGTCTGCGATTTGCAGATGGGCTTTGTAAACAGTGGATTTGATGGCCATGGCCGATGATAGTCGGCTGCTTGCTTGCCATCTGATCGCCTCATGCAGAGGAGCTGTGCCCCTGCGGGTGAAAATCAGGCTTTGACGGCGCGGAAACCGGAATACAACCGTGAAACAGGGCGGCTTTTTTGTTCCGCTTCTTGGGCCAACTGTGAGCGAATGCGCTCAAAGGTATTGCGAATAGGGGTGTTGGCGGAGGGGACGTACTGGTAGCGATGGTCGATTTCGACAACTGGGTCTTGAATCGCTTGATCTGACTTGTTCATTCGGGGTTCCGTTAGCAATCGTGTGCTTGTTAACGCATGCCATTCACGGGCAGATGACAAGCATGTCCGAAAAATGCACAAATAAACCAAGCACTCAGCTGAATTGAATTCTTAAGAATTCAATTCGAGCGGGTCAGGGTTTTTTCAAGCCTGGATTAGCTTTGGGCGCGGCGGGGGTTTGGCCCTGCGCGTGCTGGGTCATCTGTCCTTTGAACTGCCCACCCCGTTCGATTTCAATTTCCGAGTAGTCCAAATTGCCCGACACCGTGCCACTGCGGTGGATCATGATGTGCTCATGGCAGACGATGTTTTGCGCCAATTGGCCGTGCACATCAATGACTTTGGCCATGATTTGACCGGACACGCTGCCTTTGGG
>CAJBOO010000172.1 GCA_903956845.1 uncultured Burkholderiales bacterium | reverse complement strand
GGCAAGGTGCGCTATTTGCATTTAGGCACGGAGTGGGTGCAAGGGTCGATGGACACCAGCCGGCCAGTTGACATCGAGCTCGACTATGTGCAACGCATGCAAGCCTGGCTGCTCTTCGTGCCGTCCCAAGAAGTGCACGATTTGCACGCCATGCAGCTGGGCCTGGGCGCCGCGGCCCTGACCAAAAACTGCCACAAGGTGCTGGGCATGCGCACCACCGCCATCGAACTCAATCCGCAAGTGGTCGCGTCTTGTCGCACCTGGTTCAAGTTGCCAGCCGACGACGAACGTCTGTCGGTCATCTTGGGCGATGCGGCAGAAGTGGCTGCCCATGCGCATTGGCGCGCCCAGGTCGATGTGCTGCATGTGGATCTGTACGACCACGAAGCCGCTGCGCCGGTGCTCGACGATGCCGAGTTTTATGGCCACTGTCGCCAGTTGCTCACGGCCCAAGGCTGCATGCTGGTGAATTTGTTTGGCCGCTCATCCAGTTACGAGCGCAGTTTGGCTCACATCAGCAGCGCCTTTGGTTCTGAAGCGGTGTGGGCCTTCAAGCCCACGCGCGAGGGCAACACGGTGGTGGTGGCGCAACGCACCCCCAGCCGTCCCGAGCGCGATTTGCTGCAAGCCCGGGCCGAAGCGATTGAAACCCAGTGGGGCTTGCCCGCCACGCTGTGGCTCAAGGTGCTCAAGCCGGTCAGCGCATAGGTCACAATCCAGCCAGTATTGTTTTGGGAGTGCAAGCGTGTCAATCAAGAGCCAAAAAGACTTTGTCTCCGGACTGATGTTCACCGCGACTGGCGCTGCATTTGCCTGGAATTCAGCCATGTCCTATGACATCGGCTCTGCCAGCCAAATGGGGCCTGGCTATTTCCCCTTGGTCCTGGGCTTGGTGTTGGTGCTGCTGGGCGGCTTCATCATGTTTTTTTCTCTGGTGGTCGAGACACCCGATGGCGGTGCGATCGGTGAAGTGGCATGGCGTCCCCTGTTTTGTATTTTGGGGGCCAACCTGTTGTTTGGGGCGCTGCTCGGCGGTTTGCCCAGCATCGGCTTTCCGTCCTTTGGCTTGGTGATGGCGATCTATGCCCTGACGGGTGTGGCCTTGTTGGCAGACGCGAGCAAATTCACGCTGCGGCGTGTGCTGGTGTTGGGCAGCATTTTGGCGGCTGGCAGTTACCTGGTTTTCATTTCATTGCTGAATTTGCAGATGCCTGTCTGGCCTGCATTCGTCAGCGGTTTTTGATCGGAGTCGCGCATGGACTTGCTTGCCAACCTCGCCACCGGTTTCGCGGTGGCCGCCACACCAATCAACCTGCTTTATGCCTTGGTGGGCTGCTTGCTGGGCACCTTGATCGGCGTGTTGCCGGGCATTGGACCGGTGGCCACCATTGCCATGCTCCTGCCTGTCACCTATGCCTTGCCACCCGAATCCGCCCTGATCATGTTGGCTGGTATTTACTATGGCGCGCAGTACGGCGGATCCACCACTGCTATTTTGGTGAACCTGCCAGGCGAGGCCTCATCGGTGGTGACCACCTTGGACGGCTACCAAATGGCCCGTCAAGGACGCGCTGGCCCAGCCTTGGCCGCGGCGGGCTTGGGCTCTTTGTTTGCAGGATGTGTGGGCACTTTGTTGTTGGCTGCCTTTGCCGCCCCTTTGTCAGACATGGCTTTCGCGTTCGGCCCTGCGGAGTACTGCGCCCTGATGGTGGTGGGCCTGTTGGGTGCGGTGGTGTTGGCTTCTGGCTCACTGCTCAAAGCCATTGCCATGATCATCTTGGGTCTGTTGCTGGGCTTGGTGGGCACGGATGTGAATTCAGGCATTTCCCGCTTCACCATGGACATCCCTGAGTTGACCGATGGCATTGGTTTTGTGGCGGTGGCCATGGGCTTGTTTGGTTATGCCGAAATCATCACGAATTTGGCCAAGAACGACACCGATCGCGAAGTCTTCACGGCCAAAGTACAAGGCCTGATGCCGACCCGCGAAGACCTCAAGCAAATGATGCCTGCGGTGCTGCGTGGCACCGCCCTGGGTTCGGTCTTGGGTGTGTTGCCAGGCGGGGGCGCGTTGCTCGCTTCTTTTGCGGCTTACACCTTGGAGAAAAAAATCAAACTCAAGGCCGGCGAAGTCCCCTTGGGCCAAGGCAATATCCGAGGCGTGGCAGCGCCTGAATCGGCCAACAACGCAGGTGCGCAGACCTCGTTCATTCCCCTGCTGACCTTGGGCATCCCACCCAATGCAGTGATGGCCTTGATGGTGGGCGCCATGACCATCCACAACATCCAGCCTGGCCCTCAGGTGATGACGGTCAACCCAGAGTTGTTTTGGGGGTTGATCGTTTCCATGTGGATTGGCAACCTGATGTTGATCATCTTGAACCTGCCCATGATCGGGGTTTGGATCAAACTGCTCACCGTGCCCTACCACTACCTGTTTCCCGCCATTGTGTTGTTCTGCGCCATCGGTGTGTACACCACCAACAACTCCAGCTTTGATATCGGCTTGGTGGCTTTGTTTGGGTTGGCGGGCTATGTGTTGATCAAGCTCGGGTGTGAACCTGCGCCTTTGTTGTTGGGCTTCATACTGGGCCCAATGCTGGAAGAGTATTTGAAACGCGCACTCAAATTGGCGCGTGGGGATTGGTCGGTGTTCATCACCCGCCCCTTGTCGGCAGCCTTGTTGGCGATTGCGGTCTTGTTGCTGGTGCTGGTGTTGTTGCCTGCGATCAAAGCCAAGCGACAGCAAGCCTTTGTGGAAGATTGAGGCGAAAGCACATGAAAGAACACGCCCTGCGCCAATCCTTGCACAACGAGGTGCATGCCCGCCCGCCCGAGCCCATGACCGCTCCCTTGGCCATCAGCCACGTGGTGATGCTGGCCGATGCGGCTGCCCGACAAGCCAGCCGTGAACACCTCTTGCAATTGTTGCGAGACCATCACCTGCCCGTGCCCGACGCCCATGCCAACCACTTGCGGGTGGATGCAGGGGCTTGGCGTTTGCGCTGGGAACTGCACACCGAATTCGTCACCTGGACCTTCATGGTCGACGCGACACCCGGTTTGCCAAAAAGCGATGGCTATGGCCTGGCACTCAACAGCCTGCCCCAGCAATGGTTGAAGGCTTTGCCAGGGGAATGCCTGGCACGCATCAACCTGTGGGCCAAGCTCACCGACAACTTGCAAGACCGGGATGAACTGCACCAGCAGTTCCGTGAAGACAGTTTGGTGGCTTGCCAACTGGCCGAGGGGGCAGCCACCTTGCACACCGATTTTCAGATCGGCCCAGACGGCTGCTCACGCATGTTGTTGCGCGTAGGCAGTTTGTCGCGTCGTCGTTTGGGGCGTTTGGTGCAACGCTTGCTCGAGATCGAAACCTATCGCATGATGGCTTTAATGGGCTTGCCCATGGCGCGGGGGGCCGCCTCGGATTTGGCCGCTGCTGAACACGAGTTGGCCGACTTGGCGCAAGCCATCCGCACCGCACAGCACCATGAAGAAGCCGCCTTGTTGGACCGGCTCACCCGCTTGGCAGGTCAAGTCGAAAGCGATTACGCCGAGCAGCATTCCCGCTTTTCGGCCAGCCGCGCTTACTTTGAATTGGTTGACCGACGCATCGTCGACATTCGCGAAAGCCGCATCCCTGGCTTTCAATCGATTGGCGAATTCATGGACCGGCGGCTCACCCCAGCGCGCAGCACGTGCGAATGGGTGGCGAAACGACAAACCGCTTTGTCCGAGAGGGTCTCGCGCATGAGCAGTTTGCTGCGCACGCGGGTGGATTTCCAACAAGAGGAGAGCAACCAAGCGTTGCTCACCGCCATGAACCGCCGCCAAGGCATGCAATTGAAGTTGCAAACCACCGTCGAGGGTTTGTCTGTGGCTGCCATCACCTACTACATCACGGGTTTGGTGCACTACATGGCAGAAGGCTTGCAGGCCAAGGGCTGGATTCAAGACCCCACCTTGGTCACTGCTTTGGCTGTGCCCATCATCGCCTTGGTGGTGTGGTGGTTCACCAGACGCTTGCACAACAAAGTCTTCCTGTCACCGACATGACTGCAGCGATGCGCTATGCTGAAACACAGTCATCAGTGAGGAGCAGGGGATGGATTTAGGTATCAAAGGCAAATGGGCCCTGGTGGGCGGCGCGAGCAAAGGTTTGGGGCTGGGTTGCGCCAAAGCCTTGGCGCAAGCCGGTGTCCATTTGGTGATGGTTTCACGTGGTGCGCCCGCTTTGGAAGCTTCAGCTTCGACGTTGCGCAGCTTGGGCGTCACGGTGTTGACCGTGGCACAAGACATCACCACCGAAGCGGGCCGTGCGGCCATCTGGTCGGTGGCAGGTGGTCCAGGCAAAGACTTTGACATCGTGGTCACCAATGCGGGTGGTCCACCCACAGGCGACTTTCGAGACTGGGGGCGTGATGAGTGGATCAAGGCGGTCGACGCCAACATGCTCACGCCCATCGAGCTCATCAAAGCCACGGTCGACGGCATGGCCGCGCGGGGCTTTGGTCGCATCGTCAACATCACCTCCAGCGCGGTCAAGTCGCCGATCGATATCTTGGGTTTGTCCAATGGGGCGCGTAGCGGTTTGACTGGCTTTGTGGCGGGTGCGGCGCGCAACAGCCAGATCGCTTCGCGCAACGTGACCATCAACAACCTGTTGCCAGGCGCGTTCAACACCGACCGATTGCGTGTGACTTTCGAGGGCTTGTCTCAAAAGACCGGTCAAAGCGTGGAAACCTTGTCCGAGACCCGGAAAAAGCTCGCCCCCGCCCAACGCTTTGGCCACCCTGATGAGTTTGGCAACACCTGTGCGTTTTTGTGCAGCCAGCACGCCGGCTTCATCACGGGTCAAAACATCTTGATCGATGGTGGCGCATACCCCGGCACTTTTTAATTCAGACAGACATGACGACGACCGTTTGGCCACCGCACCACGCAGTGGCGCATTTACCCGGCTCACTGCCCATGGGTGGCGTGGTACCCATGACACCGGTGCACGCTTTTGAAACCACCCCCGAGGTTTTTCATTGGTCTGCGCAAACCGCTTTGCACCCTGCTCGGCAAGACATCGACCTGGGCGGTTTGTTGGGTTTCACGATCGAACAGGTGGTGACTGATCAGGAAGCCGACGCGATCGTGCTGGCCACCGAGCACATGGGTTACCGCGACGAAGCCCCTGGCATCGCCACACCCCCTGGCATGCGCATGAACAAGTCGGTGCATTGGCTGGCCGATGAAGCCATGATGCAGCCGATGTTTGACCGCATCGGGCACTTGTTGCCTGCCAACCTGCACGGGGCCCGCTTGTTGCCCGCCTTCAGCCACCGTATCAACATGTACCGCTACGACGACAGCGATGTGTTCAATTTACACACCGATGGCAGTTGGCCTGGCTACAGCTTGAGCGAAGACCGCCAACACATGCAGACATGGGATGACCACGTCGAATCAGGCTTGACCATGCTGCTCTACCTGAACGGCCCAGCCGATGGGGTGCAAGGCGGCCACACGCGTTTGTTCAAACCCGATGGGTCATGGGTGGACGTGTCCCCAGTCAAAGGCTCGGCGCTGTTTTTCAGGCATGGCTTTGGCCCGGATTCGGTGCGCCACATCGGTTGCGTGGTGCATGGCCCTGTGTCGAAATACGTGGCACGCATCAACGTGATGTACCAAGTCTGAACCCCATGATCCACCAAGCGCCAGATGCCTACCAAGCGATCCGTGAGGCGGTGCGTGCCTTGTGCGCACAGTTTCCAGACGCCTACCACCGAGACATCGACGCGCAGCGCGCTTACCCCGAGGCCTTTGTCGATGCCTTGACCCAAGCCGGTTGGCTGGCCGCACTCATCCCACAAGCCTATGGCGGCTCCGGTCTGGGCTTGGCCGAGGCATCGGTGATCATGGAAGAGATCAACCGATCGGGCGGCAACTCGGGCGCGTGCCATGGCCAGATGTACAACATGGGCACCTTGTTGCGCCACGGCTCCGAAGCGCAAAAAAACCTGTTCCTGCCCAAAATCGCCAGCGGCGAATGGCGCTTGCAGTCCATGGGCGTCACCGAACCCAGCACTGGCACCGACACCACCAAGATCAAAACCACCGCGGTCAAGCGAGGAGACCGGTATGTGGTCAACGGCCAAAAGGTCTGGATTTCGCGGGTGCAACATTCCGACTGGATGATCTTGCTGGCGCGCACCACCCCCCTGGCCGAGGTCAACAAAAAAAGCGAAGGCATGTCCATCTTCATGGTCGATTTGCGCCAAGCCGAACAGTCGGGCATGCGGGTACAACCGATCGCCAACATGGTCAACCATGAAACCAACGAATTGTTTTTTGACAACCTGGAAATCCCAGCTGAACATTTGATCGGGCAAGAGGGCCAAGGTTTCAAGTACATCTTGGACGGGTTAAATGCCGAGCGCACCTTGATCGCCGCTGAATGCATTGGCGACGGCTATTGGTTCTTAGACCGTGTCACCGCCTACGTCAAGGAGCGCCACGTGTTTGGCCGCCCGATCGGGCAAAACCAAGGCGTGCAGTTCCCCATCGCGGACGCCTACATGGAAGTGGAAGCCGCCAACTTGATGCGCTTCAAAGCCTGTTCGCTGTTTGACGCACAGCAGCCCTGTGGGGCCGAGGCCAACATGGCCAAGTACCTGGCCGCCAAAGCAAGTTGGGAAGCGGCCAATGCCTGCATCCAATTCCACGGCGGATTTGGTTTTGCCAACGAGTATGACGTCGAGCGCAAGTTCCGCGAGACCCGCCTCTACCAAGTCGCCCCGGTGTCCACCAACATGATTTACGCCTATGTGGCCGAGCACGTCTTGGGCCTGCCACGTTCCTTTTAAGATCCCCCCATTCAGGAGAGCAAGATGACCAAAGCCATTCATTTCAACCAACCCGGCGGCCCCGACGAACTGCATGTGGTGGACGTCAACGTGGGCGAACCCGGCCCCGGCGAGATCCGCATCCGCCACCACGCCGTGGGTTTGAATTTCATCGACGTCTACCACCGCACCGGCTTGTACCCCTTGCCCATGCCCCATGGTTTGGGCATGGAGGGAGCCGGCATCGTCGAAGCCGTGGGTGAAGGCGTGACCCACCTCAAAGCGGGAGACCGTGCGGCCTACGCCAGTGCGCCTCCTGGCAGCTATTGCGAAGCGCGGGTGATGCCCGCCAAGAACGTGTGCCCATTGCCAGCTGCGATCGACTTTGAGACGGGCGCGGCCATGATGCTCAAGGGCTTGACCGTGCAATACCTGCTCAAGCGCACCTTGCCCCAAGGCGGCTTGCAAGCCGGCGATCACATCCTGTTCCATGCCGCAGCAGGTGGTGTGGGCTTGATCGCTTGCCAATGGGCCAAGGCCCTGGGTTTGCAACTGATTGGCACGGCCGGTTCGGATGAAAAATGTGCTTTGGCTAAAGCCCATGGCGCGGCACACGTGATCAACTATGCCCGCGAAGATTTCGAGGCACGGGCCAAAGACATCACCGGTGGCAAAGGCGTCAAAGTGGTTTACGACTCGGTCGGCAAAGACACTTGGGACAAGTCACTCAACTGCATCTCACCGTTTGGATTGATGGCCAGTTTTGGCAATGCCTCAGGCCCGGTCGATCCTTTTTCGCCCGGTATCCTGGGCCCCAAGGGCTCGATTTACGTGACCCGTCAAACCCTGTTCACCCACATCGCAAGCCGTGAAGTGAACCAACTCATGGCTGACGATTTGTTCGAAGTGGTGACCAGTGGCAAGGTCAAGATCCGCATTGACCAGCGTTACCCATTGGCCGATGTGGCGCAGGCGCACCGCGATTTGGAAGCCCGCAAAACCACAGGCTGCACCATCCTGACAGTGTGAATCCCATGGGCCTGGTCTCAGACCTGGCCTCGGTTGCTTGCGAGGCAGGGCTGCTTAAAAAAGCAGGATGCCGGTCTGGCTTGGCAATGCAACACGAAAGCACGTGCCAAGGTCAGGGGCTGTGGTGTAGCTGATCTGCCCCTCATGCGACTCGACGATGGTTTTGGAAAGCCACAACCCAATGCCCATGCCACTTTCTTTGTTGGTGCGCAGCAATTCAAACATCTGCGACTCGATGTCGGCAGCGATGCCGCAGCCGTTGTCTGCCACGGTCAAATAGATGCGATCTTCCTCAACACCCGTTTGCAGGGTCAGGGTCTTGTGACCTTGAAACGAGGGCAAAAAGGCTTCGCTGGCATTGGTGATCAGGTTCAAGATGACTTGTTGCAACTGTGACTTGTCACCAGTGATGTTCAAAGGCTGGGGATGCAAGTGCAACTGCAGGTCGATGGACTGGCTTTGCAAAGTCGGTTGACACAACAGCAAAACCTCCTTGACGAGTTCATTGAAGTCAAACACGGAAATGGACTTGCGCCCCTGGCCAAACATGTTGCGCAGCGTAGAGATGATGGTGGCGGCTCTTTGGTTGGCTTTACGCAGCCCAGTCATGGCTTTGTCAATGCTTTTGTCTTGGTTCAACTTGCCCTCGTTGTCGTTCAAGACCAATTCAATCATGTCGGCATTGAGTTGAATCACCGCCAAAGGCTGGTTCAGTTCGTGGGCAAGACTGGCGACCAAAGCGCCCATGCCTGCTGTCTTGTTAAACAGTGTCAGTTGTCGAATGATTTCTTCACGTTCATCCAACAGTTGTTTCAATGCAAGGCTGTCGCGCTGCATGGCATCTGCCCGTTCATTGGTCAAGGTCAATTGATGGGCAACTGCCCATTTCTTTTGCTCGGCAATTTCAAGAAAAATGCGCAGAAAGGCAATGTTGCACAGGGTGATGGACATGAACTGCCCGATCACCATCAAGGCTTGATGCCAACTCGGCGCATAGATGTCGTCGATAGAACCTGACATCCACACGCCGATGGCACGAATGCCCAGCGTGCTGCTCAAAATCAATCCGCCCAACATCAGCAGTTTGGCGCCCAGAGATTCGCGCAGGCGTTGGAGTTTTTGCCCGATCCTGAAATAGTCAAAGCACAACACCGCGTAAAAGGCATTGAACAGGATCAAGGCTTCCCATTCAGCTTGCTG
>CAJBOO010000171.1 GCA_903956845.1 uncultured Burkholderiales bacterium | reverse complement strand
GTGTTGGTGAAGATCTTCTGTCTGGCACTACCAAGCACTTGAAACCCTCTAACAAAGTTTTTGACTGGCTCGGCCACGGGGTAATCGTCCCCTAGAACCAAAGGCCTGAGAAGTAGAATTTTTTCCAATGGAAGAGGTTCTAAATGAAGAGATCGAAATTCACAGATAGCCAGATCATTGATTCAGTCAAAAGGGTTGAAGCTGGCATTGGTGTCCCAGATATTTGCCGCGAGTTGGGCATCAGCACGGCGACGTTTTACAAATGGCGGGCCAAGTACGGTGGCATGGATGTGTCCATGATGTCGCGCATGAAAGAGCTGGAAGAAGAAAACCGTCGTTTGAAGAAGATGTACCTTGAGGAAAAGCTCAAGGCTGAAATTGTCTCGGAGGCACTCGAAAAAAAGTGGTGAGGCCATCTCGCAGACGGGAGATGGCCAAGAAGGCGGTAACAGATCGAGGTGTTTGTATCAGAACAGCCTGCGATGCATTTCGAATCAGCGAGTCCTGCTATCGCTACGAGCGTAAGCGCGACGCTGAGAACGATGAGGTGGCAAATTGGTTGATCAAACTGACTGATAACCATCGAAACTGGGGCTTTGGCCTGTGCTATCTGTATCTGCGTAACGTCAAGGGCTTCAAATGGAACCATAAGCGTGTGTATCGCATCTACAAGGAGCTGGAGCTCAACTTGCGCATCAAGCCGCGCAAACGGCTTGTTCGTGAAAAACCCGAGGCCTTGACAGTGCCGCTGGCGATTAACCAGGTGTGGTCGATGGATTTCATGCACGACCAGCTCGAAGACGGCAGAACATTTAGATTGTTCAATGTCATTGACGATTTCAACCGTGAGGCCATTGGCATGGAGGTTGACTTCTCGTTACCTTCAGAGCGGGTGATTCGGGAGCTCAAGCAGATCATCTCGTGGCGCGGAAGGCCGCAGGTAATTCGATGTGACAACGGCCCCGAATACATCAGTGCGGCAATACAGACTTGGGCTCAAGAGTGGGGCATCAGGTTGGAATACATCCAGCCGGGTAACCCACAGCAAAATGCTTATGTGGAACGATTCAATAGGACGGTACGGTACGAATGGCTGTCACAGTACTATTGGTCAGACTTGGCAGAGGTTCAAGACTTTGCAACGAAGTGGATGTGGTCTTACAACCATAACCGCCCAAACATGGCCTTGGGCGGGTTCACACCCAAGCAGCGGCTGGCCATGGCTGCGTAACGTTTCTACTTCTGCGACCCCTTCAAAAGGGGGTGATTACCACGGCATCTACTTTTGGGAAGGCAACCCCGCACGCGCACAAGAGTGGGCTGAACTTAAACAACAAAAAGGGGAAATCGAAACCCCATTTGTTGTTGGGGCCATCATTGATTTGCGCCGTTGCCTGGATCTGTTCGACAAAGATGGTTTACGGCAGGTGCAGACTGCACATGAAGAGCTTGAACAAACCATGCAACTTACAGGCACACCCATGCCCGTCAATGTCGGCAACACACCTGACAAGGCTGGCCGAAAGCTCGATTGCTTGGTTCTCAACTACTTGCATGAATACCGGAAAGAGCGCCGCGAAGAAGAATACGACTCTGTGCGTGGGCCATTTTTAGAAGGCGCACACCTTTATCCCAATGCAGGTTTTCGCAGTGAAAACCATATTCAACTTTGTATCCGAAGTACCGTTTGCATCAAGGGTTACTTCCGGCCCATCAAGGCTTGAGCATGCTGATTTATTGATGACATACCGCTTCAATATTGTTGCCGTCTAAATCAATCACAAACGCACCGTAATAATTCGGGTGGTATTGCGGCCTGAGCCCTGGTGGCCCATTGTCCCTGCCACCCATCTTGAGTGCTGCCTGATAAAACTCATCGACAGCGGATCTACTATGAGCCACCCAACACAAGTGAGCGCCTGTTGAGTAGGGGTGATCACCATATGGAGAAATTCCATCTACGAACCAGGTGTCTATTTTGAGAGCTTCATCGCCCTTTTCTTTAGCGTAGCCGAACCCCAAAACATGGTGTCCATGGAGCCCTTCATAAGCAATGACATAACCAAGTGGCTGTAGACACTCTTGATAGAATTTTTTTGTTTTCTCAATATCTCTGACTCTAAAAGTCATGTGGTCAAGCATTTGCACTCCTTCTATATCGCTTGCTGATAAGTGATTGACAGTCTCACATTCTCAAGGTTGCTTGCTTGTTTGTTGATCTTTTTTAGACAAGCTGAATATGTGTTTATTTTTTATTTCCCTATTTCCTCCGCACTCGGCGGCTGACACCCCACTCTTTGGCAATTGATCGCTGCCGCCTTTAAGGCGCGTTGCAAGGTCAAGTCGAGCCTGGCAGCCGCCACATCGTCATGGCCCACGGTGTCGTGCAACACCCAATCGGCCAAGCAACTGCCCCAGAATGTGTCGCCTGCGCCCACGGTGTCCACCACTTGCACCTGTGGTGCTGCAGCTCGTGCATGGGATGCCCCCATATGCAATGACGCGCCTTGCGCCCCAAAGGTGAGCGCCACACGCTGGCATCCCAGCGCCAGCCATTGCGCGGCCAATGCATCGGTGTGGTCCCAATGCACCTCGGTCCATCCCAGCAACTGCATGTCCTCGTCACTGGCTTTGAGCCAGTCGGCCAACGCGGCCATGTGCATCACCGCTTGCAAGTAGGCGGGCAAGTCATAGGCCACCCGTGTGCGCAGATTCACGTCGATGCTGATGGTCCAGCCCATGGCTTTTGCAAATTGGATGACATGCATCACCTTGTGGTGCTCGGGCGGC
>CAJBOO010000170.1 GCA_903956845.1 uncultured Burkholderiales bacterium | reverse complement strand
TGGCACACCTGAAAGCCTGCCGCGACACCTTGGTGGGTGAGTTGCAGCAGCTGCCGGGGGTGGAGTTGGCCACGCCAGACGGCGGCATGTACGCGTTTTTCCGCCTGCCCGGCCACACCGATGACCTGCAAACCGCCAAACGGCTGGTGGCCGAGGCCGGTTTGGGCTTGGCCCCGGGCAGCGCGTTCGCGCCCGAGGCGCAAGGCTGGCTGCGCTGGTGTTTCGCCTCCAAAGACCTGTCCCGCTTGACGCTTGGGGCCGAGCGGCTGCGGGGATGGTTGGCCAAGCTATAATCTTTTGGCTTTGGGCTTGTAGGCCTGAAGTTCACGCCATCTGGCATTTCCGGCTGTTGGCGCATGTCAAATTTTTTGGAAAACATCATGACAACCTTAAACAAAGCAGACGTCGTCAAGGCCAATGCACGTTCGGCCAACGATACAGGCAGCCCCGAAGTGCAAGTCGCCATCCTGACGGCTCGCATCAATGAACTGACCCCCCACTTCAAAACCCACGCCAAAGACCACCACGGTCGCCGTGGCTTGTTGCGCATGGTCAGCCGTCGACGCAAATTGCTCGACTACCTCAAATCCAAAGACGCCGAGCGCTACACCGCGCTGATCGCCAAATTGGGTTTGCGCAAGTAATACCCCGAATCCATGCCAAACGCCTGAGTCTGATCTTTCACTCAGGCGTTCGTGCATGGGGCAGGGCAACACGCAAAGCAACTGACTCAGTTCGAAGCTGTGTCATTCCAAAAAAAACGCATGTATTTTTCTGGAATGGCATCGTGTACTGACAGTGACTTTGGGCTCTGGTGAAGTGGCCTGCACTTCCCGTTTTTCCTCAGGAAACACACATGTCTTTGTTCAATAAAGTTACCAAAACCTTCCAGTGGGGCCAGCACACGGTCACCCTGGAAACCGGCGAAATCGCTCGTCAATCCAGCGGCGCAGTCATTGTCAACATCGACGACACCGTCGTGTTAGCCACCGTGGTGGCCTCGAAATCAGCCAAGCCAGGCCAAGATTTCTTCCCATTGACCGTGGATTACATTGAGAAAACATATGCTGCAGGCAAAATCCCTGGCAGCTTTTTCAAGCGCGAAGCCAAGCCCAGCGAACTCGAAACCTTGACCAGTCGTTTGATCGACCGCCCAATTCGTCCCTTGTTCCCCGAGGGTTTCTACAACGAAGTGCATGTGGTGATTCACACCTTGTCACTCAACCCCGAAGTCGATGCCGACATTGCCGCGATGATCGGTTCTTCTGCTGCGTTGGCCATTTCCGGCATCCCTTTCAACGGCCCCATCGGTGCCGCCCGCGTGGGTTACATCAACGGCGAATACGTGTTGAACCCCGGGCAAACCCAACGCAAAGACAGCCAATTGGAGTTGGTTGTTGCTGGCACCGAAGCCGCTGTGTTGATGGTGGAGTCTGAAGCTCTGCAAATGTCTGAAGAAATCATGCTGGGCGCCGTGGTCTTTGGCCACGAACAAAGCCGAGTAGCCATCAACGCCATCCACGAACTGGTGCGCGACGCAGGCAAACCTGTGTGGGATTGGACCGCTGCCCCCAAAGACGAGCCTTTGATTGCCAAAGTGGCTGCCTTGGCTGACGACAAGCTGGCTGCGGCCTACCAAATCCGCAACAAGCAAAGCCGTACCCAAGCTTGCCGCGAAGCCTACGCTGCTGTGATGGCAGCACTGAAGGCTGATGGTGTTGAATTCGACGGCGTCAAAGTGGAAAACATGCTGTTTGACATCGAAGCGCGCATTGTCCGCAGCCAAATCTTGGCCGGCGAGCCCCGCATCGACGGCCGCGACACCCGCACCGTGCGTCCCATCGAGATCCGCAACAGCGTATTGCCGCGCACCCACGGCTCAGCCCTGTTCACCCGCGGTGAAACACAGGCCTTGGTTATCACCACCCTGGGTACCGAGCGAGATGCGCAGCGCATTGACGCACTGGCTGGTGAATTCGAAGACCGTTTCATGTTCCACTACAACATGCCTCCCTTTGCCACCGGTGAAGTCGGTCGCATGGGCAGCACCAAGCGCCGTGAAATTGGTCACGGTCGCCTGGCCAAGCGTGCCTTGGCCGCTTGCTTGCCTTCTAAAGAAGAATTCCCCTACACCTTGCGTGTGGTGTCTGAAATCACCGAGTCCAATGGCTCTTCCTCGAT
>CAJBOO010000169.1 GCA_903956845.1 uncultured Burkholderiales bacterium | reverse complement strand
CCAAGCCGGTGGCGCCAAAGCCAACCGCGAACTCTTGGACCACGGCACGTTGCACGTGGCGCGCTTCGATGCGAATGGCTCAGGGGTTTGGCTGCCGCTGGTGCATGGCCAAGGGCCGCTCACGGCAGCCAATGGCTTTGCCGACCAAGCCGAGGTGTTGATCAAAGCGCGCCAAGCCAGTGATGCACTGGGTGCCACCAAGATGGACCGACCCGAATGGCTGACCATCGACCCGGCCAGCGGTTGGGTGTATTGCACCTTGACCAACAACAGCCAGCGCGGTGAACCAGGCAAACCCGGCGTGGACGCAGCCAACCCACGCGCCAACAACACCATGGGCCAGATCATCCGTTGGAAGGACGAGGGCGACTTTGACGGTCTGCGCTTCAGTTGGAACCATTTGCTGTTGGCAGGCGACCCGGCCAACCCACGCGCCGAAGCCAAAGGCAACATCCAAGGTGACATGTTTGGTTGTCCCGATGGCATCAGCTTTGGACCGGGTGGCTTGTTGTGGATTCAAACCGACGTGCACAGCAGCCAACTGCGCAAGGGTGAATTCGCGCGCATCGGCAACAACCAGTTGTTGGCTTGCGATGTGAACACGGGCGAGGTGAGGCGGTTTTTCACGGGGCCCGCCAGTTGTGAGGTCACCGGTTTGAGTTTCACCCCGGACGGCACCACGATGTTCTTGAGCATCCAACATCCAGGTGAGCCACCCAACGACCGCAGCGACCCGAAAGAGCCGTCCAAGTATTCCAACTGGCCGGACTATGTGGACGAAACCAGGCCGCGCTCAGGGGCCGTGGCGATTCGCAAAAAGAACGGCGGCGTGATCGGCTTGTGAGGCCTGGCTAGCCCATCTGCCCGGGCAACCACAGCGCGATCACCGGAAAGGCGATCAAGATGACCAAGCGCAGCAAGTCGGTCAACACAAAGGGAATCACGCCCTTGAAGATGGTGGTGAACGACACGTCGTGCACCACGCTCTTGATCACGAACACGTTCATGCCCACAGGCGGGTGGATCAGGCCCAGCTCGACCGTCATCACGATGATGATGCCAAACCAAATCGGGTCAAAGCCGAGCTGCACGATCACGGGATAGATGATCGGCACGGTCAGGATGATCATGGCCATGGCGTCCATCAAGCAGCCTAAAACCAAGTACATCACCATGATCAAGGCCAACACCTCGTAGCGGTTCAGGCCCAGGTTAGAGACATAGCTGGTGAGGTTTTGCGGCACTTGGGTGATGGTGAGGAAATAGCCAAAAATCAGCGCGCCGATCAGCACCGTGAACACCGCGGCAGCGGTGCGCGTGGCCGACAGCAAAGCTTCCAAGGTGCCGGCACGGTCGAGTTTGCCGCGCAACACACCCAGCAAAAACGCACCCGTAGCGCCCACGCCACCTGCCTCGGTGGGCGTGAAGAAGCCGCCGTACAAACCGCCAATGACGAAGACAAACAAGAGCAGGGGTGCCCACACGTCTTTCAAACCGGCGAAGCGCTCGCCCCACGTGGTGTTCGCGCCGCGCGGCAGCCAGTCGGGGCGGACCTTGACGATGATGAAAATCGTCAAGACATACATCAGCATGGCCAGCAAGCCGGGCACGATGCCCGCCATGAACAATTTGCCAATGTCTTGCTGCGTCAAGATCGCGTAGACCGCGAGCACGGTGGAAGGTGGCAGCATCGCGCCCAGCGTGCCGCCTGCGGCGATGACGCCGGTGGAGAACGACTGCGGGTAACCGAAGCGACGCATCTCGGGGTAGGCCACGGATGAAAACGTGGCGGCGGTCGCGACGGACGAGCCGCAAATCGCAGCAAAGCCGCCACACGCCAACACGGTGGCGACACCCAGGCCACCGCGCAAATGGCCAATGAAGGCATTGGCGGCGCGGAACAACTCGCGGCTCACGCCCGAGACCGAGACAAACGCGCCCATCAGCATGAACATCGGGATCACGCCAAAGGTGTAGTCGGTGACGGTGCGCATCGAGGTTTGGCCAATCAGCTTCAGGGCCGGGCCGCTGCCGGCGATGTAGCTGTAGCCGCAGACGCCAACCAAACCCATGGCCATGCCCACCGGCACCCGCAAGAGCATGAGGGCAAACAAAGACACAAAGCCGATCAAGGCCACGGCGTCGGGGCTGAGGTTCATCCAATCCATGTCAGTGTCCAGTGCCGGTGGTGGGCGTTTGCAGAGCCTCGGGGTCGCGCAACAAGCGGTAAGTGCGGATGGTGATCAACAAGACCGCGCAAACATCGCCCAGCCACGCGACGGCAAAAAACGGCCAGGTGGGCAGGTTCAGGTCGTAGGTGAGCACATGGTCGCGGTAGGTCATGGCGACTTTGTCGAACAACATGATGGTTTGCACCGTCACCACCAACAGCAACACCAAGGTGGCAAACACGTCGATGTAGCGCTTGAAGCGTGGGCTGGCGTAGGTCCACAGCAAGTCAACCGTGATGTGGTTGCCACGGTAGCTGGTGGCGGCGATGCCCCAAAAAATCAAGATACCCAGCATCAAGCGACCAAAGTCGTAGCTGTCGGGAATCGAGGTGTCAAAGAACTTGCGCAGAAAAACCGCTAAAAAAATGTTCAGCGCCACCAGACCGACGAACAAGGCCGCCAGCCATTCAATGGTGTCAATGATTTTGTCGAATGGGTTTTGAGAAGCCTGGGTGACCATGGTGGCTTACATCGCCGATTTGTACTTGGCCAGGCTTTGCTGCAAAGCCTTCAAGATAGGCGCAGGGTCATCGCCGCGCTTTTTCACCTCGTCAGCCCACTGCTTTTGCACCGGTGCAACCGCGCTTTTCCAAGTGGCGAGTTGTTCGGGTGTGAGGCTGTAGATCTCACGGTTGGCTTTGTCGGCCAAGAGCTTGGTGCGACCGGCGATTTCAAAATCGGCCCAAGCGGTGCCCACCTTTTCAGCCCATTCGCTGTTGCAGTGCTTGTCCACCGCTTGCTTTTGGGTGGCTGACATGGCGTTGTATTTGTCTTGGTTCAAGACCATGACGAAAGGCGTGACGTACAAAGGCACGTCCATGTGGTACTTGACCACTTTGTCGATGCCAAAGAGGGACAAGGAGCCCCAGGGGAAGGTGAGTGCATCGGCCACGCCGCGCTCGATGGCGTCACGCGCTTCAGGTGCAGAGGCCTGCACATTGGTGCCGCCCAACAACGTGATCATTTGTCCCACGGTGGAAGTGGCGGGGCGCACTTTGAGGCCCTTCATGTCGGTGGGCAAGACGACTTTTTTGCGCGAATGGAACGCCCCCGGGTCATGGGCAAAGGCAAAGCAAAACTTCACTTCTTTCATTTCCTTGGCCGCGTAAGCACGGTACCAAGCGTCAATGGCTGCCGAGCCCGCTTTGGAATTGCTGATCTCAAAGGGCAGGGACGCCGCGGCAAAGATGGGGAAGCGCCCAGGTTGGTAGCCAGGGTTCACGAAGGCAAAGTCGGTCAGGCCATCGCGCGCCATGTCGTAGTGGTCGAAGGCCTTGCCCAGTTGCTCGGAGGGGAACAAGGTGGGGTTGATGCTGCCACCCGAGGCTTTTTTCAGGCTCTCGGCCCAGGCTTGGATGGCTGGGTTCAAGGCGTGTTGGGCAGGCACCCAAGTGGAGACGCGCACTTGCTGGGTTTTGTCTTGGGCCAAGGCAGCGGTGGACAAACCCAGCCACAGGGCGGCGAGCAGGCCGCGAGAGAGGAAAGAAGAGGTGTTTTTCATGGTCATCTGCTGAGGTTCAGCATGGTCAACAATCGATCGCACAGGATAACCGAGCCCATGCCCTTCAAAGCTCGGGATCTGCCCTTGTTTTGAAGCGTGCCGCCAAGTCACGGGTTTGGCGCATCAGCAGCTGCGCGTCGATGCCCACCGCCACAAACAAAGTACCACAGTCCAGGTAGTGCTGGGCGAGGCTGGGTTCGGTGGCGATCACCCCTGGCGCTTTGCCCGCTTGCAAGATGCGTTGGATGCCAGCTTCGATCGCCGCCTTGACCTGGGGGTGGCTGGGTTGCCCGACATGGCCCATGGCAGCGGACAAATCGGCGGGCCCCAAGAAGACGCCATCCACACCCGGGGTGGCGGCAATCGCGTCCAGGTTGGCCATGCCTTGCAGGGTCTCCACCTGCACCAGCAAACACACCTGCGCGTTGGCCGCGGTGAAATAGTCCTCGACATGCCCCCAGCGCGATGCACGCGCCCCGGCCATGCCGCGCACACCGCCTTGGCCATCGGCTTGTGGGTAGCGACATGCCTGCACCAGTTGGGCGGCTTGAGCCGCGGTGTCCACCATCGGCACCAACAGGGTGGTGGCACCCAGGTCGAGGTATTGCTTGATCAACGCGGTCTCGCCCACGGGGGGGCGCACCACCGGGTGGCTTTGCGGGTAGGCGTTCAATATTTGCAACTGCGTTTGGATGCTGCGCACATCGTTGGTCGCGTGCTCGCCATCGATCACCAGCCAATCAAAGCCGGCCAGCGCGCAAATTTCAGCGGCCTCGGCATGGGCCAAACCCATCCAAAAACCGATTTGCGCCTGTCCTTGTTGCAAGGCGAGTTTGAAGGGGTTGATGGGTGTTTTCATGGGCAGGGCTTTCAAGGACGGCGTGCGGCGTTGCGCACAAAACGGATCGGTTGCTCGGGCACTGGCCGGGCGGGTGCGCCAGCGCTGCGCAACGCCAGGTCCAGCGCCACACCCGCTTCGTCTTGCAAAGCGGCGGCACGCGCTTGAGCGATGGCTTGGGCACGCCAGGCAGCCGAGGGGTTCGCGCTGGCCGGGGCGAGGTGGGTGAGGATGTGCTGAAGGTTGGATTTGGCGCGCTCGTTGGTGCTGCCATAGCCCTTGATGAGTTGACCGCAAGTAGCCACGGCATGGCCCAGCGCCCAGTCTGCTTGCAAGCCTTGGCCAACCGCACTCAACCACTGTTCGATGTCAGTTTGCTCTTGCTGGAAACGGCTGCCCCAGGGGCGCAAGCCGCGCAAGGCCGCCAAGCCTCGCAAAGCCAGCATGCCGCTGACCGAGTGGGTGCCGATCTTCAGTGCCCAAGCCCATGGCGCACGACCCTGGGACACCCGCGTACGTTCCCAGCGCAACAAGGGGGCGGCCAAAGCAGAGGGCAACAAGGCAGCGAACTCGGGCACGCCGGGTTTGAAATGGTCATACACCTGCAACACGTCATCCGGTTGCGCCTTGACTTCACGTGCTACGCGGTGCCAACGCGAGGCGCGGCTTTTCAAATCGGCGACCCGCACGATGTCATCAAACGCCATCCACAAGGCCAGCCAACGCGCGGTGTCGCGGCTGGCGGCATGGCCGTGCAGCTGCTCTGGATCGGCCGCGGATTCCAGGGCGACCACGCGTTGCAAGCGCTGCAAGTAGAGCGAGGCGTAAGCGGGGTTTTGGTAATCACACAAGCGCGCATAGCCCAGGCTGGCCAGCTCGCGCACCGCAGCGGGCAGCTCGTGCAAGCGCGCATCGTCAACGGTGTGGACAGGCGCTTCGTCATCGGCCAACATGGCCTGCACAGCCTGGGCTTGTTGCACCTGCTCGAAGGCGGCGGCAAAACCGCGCAAGCTGCTGGCGCTGTGTTCACCCGCTTGGATGCTGGCTTCAAAGTGTGCCCGCGCAAACGGCAGCACGCCACTGCCGGCCAAGGCACCGAACATGACCGCGCTCACCAAGGTGCCATGCGCTTGCGCCATGGCAGCAAAGTCCCAGACCTGGGCGGCTTTGGCATAGCGCTGCACCAGCTCGGTGAGCGGCGCGGCGGGCAAACGGCCATCGCCCAGGGGCATGCGCTCTTGCGTGGTCAGGCTGCGTGCCGATGAGGTGATTACCTGTGTGCGTTCGGGCGAGACCATGCCAGCGCTGATGTGCCTGGCGGTTTCCAGCAACTCGGAAGACAACAACACATCCAGCGCGCCAGGCACCGGGTTCAGGCCAAACACGGGTTGCTTGCCGCCCAGTTGCGACAGCGGGACGGGCATGACCTCGATGTAATAGGTGGTGGCGCCGGTGCGCTGCGCGACGCCAGGAATCGAGGTGCTTTGGGCGGGGTAGCCGGCGCGGCGCGCGGTGTCCATCAACCAGGCGCTGAGCACACCGCCACCCTCGCCACCCAGGGCGCAGACCAACAGGCTGATCGGGGTGCTCATGCGGTTTGCAAGGCGCGAACCAAGCCAGAGCGCAGGGTCGCCCACCAACGCTCCCAAGGGTGGGGATGGCGAATCACTTCGGCGCGGTAAAAACTCGGACACAAGGTAGCGGCGTGCGCGTTCTCGCCACACAAACCACAGCCGACGCAGCCATCGATCACGGTGGCCACCGGGTCCACTTTCAACGGGTCGGGGTTGTCTTTCAAGGTCAAGGTGGGGCAACCGGACAAGCGGATGCAGGCGTGGTCACCATTGCACACGTCTTCGTCCACACCGTACTTGACCTGCACCGTGCGTTGGCCGCGCTGACGACGCGCGGCCAGCAGGGGTTTGATGCGCCGTTGCCGCTCGAGTTGGCATTCACCCTCAGCGATGATGACTTTGAGGCCAGGGAAGTCCGAGGTGAACGCGGCTTGCAGCGCCGCTTTCATGTCGGCCACATCAAAGCTGTGCACGGTTTGTAACCACTGCACGCCCAGGCCTTGCAAGGTGGTTTCGATGGTCGTGTTGGTGTGCGCCAAACCGTGCAGGCTGGTCGAGTCGCTGTCGGGCGTGGAGATGATGTCTTGCGTGCCCGTGGCCGAGGTGTAGCCGTTTTTGAAAATCAACAGCACCGCGTCGTCGCCGTTGAACAGCGAGCTTTGCACGCCGGTCAACAAGCCGTTGTGCCAAAAACCGCCGTCGCCCATGATCGCCAAGGTGCGGCCTTGCATCATGGGCGAGACACCCGCACGCGAGGCCAAGCTCATGCCATAGCCCAAGATCGAATGGCCGGTGTTGAACGGCTCGAAGGTGCCCAAGGAATGGCAGCCAATGTCGGCCGCCACATGCACTGGACCGATCGCGGCCTGCACTTGTTTGAGCGCAGAAAACACGGGCCGCTCGGGGCAGCCAATGCAAAACCCAGGCGGCCTGGGGGGTAAGGGCTCGCCCAACAGCGCGGCCACATCGGCGCGACGTTGTTGGAGAGCCGTCAGCCAATCGCTGGCCGCGGCGACCCGCGCCGGGCCGAGGTACTGTTGGGCAAACTGCACCAGGCCTTGCGCCAACACCTCGACCTTGTATTCGCCACTGCCGGGCAGCAGGTCTTTGCCATGCAAGGCGGTGTGTATGTGCGCGCGACGCAGTTGCGTGGCGATGTCTTGCTCGATGTACTCGGGCGAACCTTCTTCCACCACCAGCACCGCCTGCTTGCCTTGGCAAAAGTCGCTGATTTGGCTGGGCACCAAGGGGTAGGTGACGTTGAGCACGAGGATGGGGATGTCGCTGTTGCCAAAGGCATCGGCCAGGCCAAGTTGCTGCAAGCCTTTGACCAAGGTGTTGTAGAGGCCGCCTTGCACGACCAAGCCCAGCTCGGGGTGCGCGTGGCCAGGCATGTGTTCGTTCAAGCCGTGGTCAAGGATGTATTGCCGCGCAGCGGGGATGCGTTCTTCCAGTTTGCGTTTTTCATGGATGAAAGTCACCGGTGGGTGCGACAAACGCATGTAGTCAAAGGCGGCAGGGCCTGACATCGCATGGCGGGTAGAAATCGCGGCAGGCGTGTTGGCTTTGGTGACAAAGCTGCCACGCACATGGCAGGCGCGGATGCGCAACTCGAGCATCACCGGCATGTTGGACGCCTCGGACAGCGCAAAGCCGTGCTCCACCATGGACACCATGTGCTGCAAATCAGGCCGGGGGTCGAGCAGGCACAGCGTGCTTTTCATCGCAAAGGCGTGGCTGCGTTCTTGGATGACCGAAGCGCCTTCGCCGTAGTCCTCGCCGACCACGATCAAGGCGCCCCCCGTGACGCCCGGCGAGGCCAGGTTGGAGAGCGCATCTGACGCCACGTTGGTGCCGACGATGGACTTCCAGGTGACCGCGCCGCGCAGCGGGTAATGGATGCTCGCGCCCAGCATGGCGGCGGCGGCGGCCTCGTTGGCACAGGCCTGCACATGCACCCCGAGTTGGTCCATCAGGGGTTTGGCTTGCACCATCACATCCAGCAAATGCGAGACCGGAGCGCCTTGGTAACCACCGACGTACGACACGCCCGATTGCAGCAAGGCCTTGGTGACCGCCAAGATGCCTTCGCCGTGGAAGGTGTCGCCGTCACCGAGTTGCAAGGACTTGATTTCTTCAACAAAGGAAACTTCCACAACCAGGCTCCGGGTGATGGCGGGCGAACAGCCAGCGCAGTGCGGCCATCATAAAGAGGTCAGTGAAGAGGGCGCATGGTAGATTTCCCGCATGACCTCTTCATTGCATACCGAACCCCGACTCACCTCTTTGGCCCATGGCGGCGGCTGCGGCTGCAAGATCGCACCCGGCGTGCTGCGCGACATCTTGGGCAAGATGCAAGGCGTTTCATTGCCCGCGCAACTCTTGGTGGGCATTGACACCGCAGACGACGCGGCCGTTTACCAGCTCAATGACGAGCAGGCCTTGATCGCCACCACGGATTTCTTCATGCCGATCGTTGACAACCCGTTTGACTTTGGCCGCATCGCCGCTACCAACGCGATCAGCGATGTGTACGCCATGGGCGGCAAACCCATCCTCGCGCTGGCCTTGGTGGGCATGCCCATCAACGTGCTGAGCACGCAGACCATTGGCCGCATCTTGGAAGGCGGGCAAAGTGTTTGCCAAGCCGCGGGCATCCCGATCGCGGGCGGCCACACCATCGACTCGGTCGAGCCGATTTATGGCTTGGTGGCCCTCGGCTTGGTGCACCCCTCACGCGTCAAGCGCAATGCGTCGGCACGGGTGGGCGATCTGCTGGTGCTGGGCAAGCCGATTGGCGTGGGCGTGATGTCGGCTGCCTTGAAAAAAGAGCAGCTGTCCGACGCCCTCTACGCGCAGATGCTGGCGTCCACCACCCAACTCAACACCCCTGGTCCCGACCTGGCTGCGCTGGACGGCGTGCATGCCCTCACCGATGTCACCGGCTTTGGTTTGGCGGGTCACGCCTTGGAGATGGCGCGAGGCTCGAGCCTGGATGTGCACATCGATTGGTCGGCCGTGCCGGTGTTTGAAGGCGTGCGTGACTTGGCGCAGCAGGGTTGTGTCACCGGTGCCTCGGGGCGCAATTGGCAGGGCTATGGCGCGGAGGTGGCGCTGCCCACAGGCTTTGGGGCGGTAGAGCAAGCATTGTTGAGTGACCCCCAAACCAGCGGCGGTTTGCTGGTGAGTTGTGCCCCCGACGCGCTGGCGCAGGTGATGGCGGTGTTTGCCCAACATGGCTTTGCGCAAGCCTGTGTGGTGGGCCATGTGTCGGCTCGGCAAGCGGATGCGCCGATGTTGCGGGTGGTTTAGGTCAAGGCCGCAAACGGATTCTCCACCTTTGGTTACGCCCGCCGCCACGGCGGCTTGCTGCTGCCCTTGTATTTGGCCTCTTGACTGCGCAGCGCTGCGGCAAACGCACCGTGCGCCCAGGCCGCAGCTTGTTCGCGGTCGTCCAGCAAAAAGTCAGGTGCGCTCCAGTAAGACAGCTTCACGGGCTTGCCGCGTTGCAAAAAGCTGAAGGGTTCTGAGTGGGCCGCTTCAAACGCGGAGAGGTTCACTGCATCGGTTTTCAAATACAAACGGCCCTGCGCCAACAGGCCAAACATCAGGCCATCGTGGTAGATGCCGTGCGCCCCGAACATGCGCCGTGTGGTGATGGGGCCGAAGTCCGCAAACACCTCTTCCAAAAATTCAATGAAGTCGCTCATGGCGTGATTTTCACTGACCTATTCAAGCAGTGGAACTCAAACCACTCCAGTTGAATGCGCGTTAACTTGGCAGTTCAGCATTCGAAAAACGCCCCTTCATTCATATCAAATACGGTATATTTATGGTTTGGATCATCAGGTACCACAGCGACAAACTCCAATCAGCTCTGCTCGATTTGCCGCCAGGACTGCTGAGCTGCCAAGAAAACAGATCAAACACCGCTCAAAGAATTGGCCTTGGCCCGACAAAGAATGAAGGAATGGAATGATGCTGACACATGAACAACTGCGCACCAAGGCCTTGTCCAACAAAAAGGTCTTGCAAGCGTTCAACGCTCAGGGCGAAGAGTTCGCTTTGCTCGATGTGTTTTTACAAGCACGTCATGCCCAAGGGCTGACGCAAGCGCAGGTGGCCGAGAAAATCGGCACCTCGCAATCGGCAGTGGCCCGCATGGAGTCGGGGCGTGGGGCGCATTCCCCCTCTTTGGCCACGCTCACCAAATACGCGCAGGCTTTGGGGTGCAAGCTGGAGTTGCGGTTGGTGCAAGTTGCCCAGCCCTGAGTGTCTCAAGGCTTCGCCAGCGCCTTTTCCTCTTCCACCTTCTTCGCAAACTCGGCCCGCAGCGCTCTGAGCTTGGCCATCGGGTCTTCCTTGACGGTGGCCACGTCCAGTGCCATCTCGGCAATGAAGCGGCTGGGCAGGCTGCTCACCACCTCGCGGCCTTTTTTGCGCTTGCGGCTCCAACTCACCACCAAGCTGCGCTGGGCGCGGGTGATGCCCACATACATCAAGCGCCGCTCTTCCTGTATGCGGGTGAGGTTCAAGGCGTCTTGCTGCAGGCTCACGCCGTCTTCCTCGGGCTTGAAGGGCAGCAGGCCCTCGTTCACCCCGGCCATCATCACGTGCGGCCACTCCAACCCTTTGGCCGCGTGCAAGGTGGAGAGGGTGACCACGTCCTGGTCCTTCTCGCGCTCAGACAGCGTGGACAACAAGGCGATGGTTTGCGCCACTTCCAACAGGCTCTTGGACTCGCTGACCAAGCTCACGCCTGCCGTGTCGTCCACCTCACCGCCGCAGCGCTTGGCCATCCAGTCGATGAAGTCCACCACGTTGCTCCACTTCGCCGCCGCGAGTTTTTCGCTCTCCTCGTTGTCGTAGAGGTGCTTTTCATAGTCGATGTCTTTGAGCCATTGCGTCAACAAAGCCAGCGCGGCTTCGCTGCCTTGGGTGTGGCGGGCGCGGAACTGCACATCGTTGATCTCGTCGCCAAAGGCTTTCAAGCTGTCCACCGCTTTGGTGGGCAAGGCCGCGCCCAGCGAATGGCTGAACACCGCCTCGAACAGACTGATGCGGTACTGGTTGGCAAACTCACCAAGCTTTTGCAAGGTGGTGTGACCAATGCCGCGCTTGGGGGTGGTGACACAGCGCAAAAACGCCGGGTCGTCGTCGTTGTTCACCCACAGGCGAAGCCAGGCGCACAGGTCGCGGATTTCGGCGCGGTCGAAAAAGCTTTGACCGCCTGAGACTTTGTAGGGAATCGCGGCTTGCCGAAAAGCCTTCTCCAAGATGCGCGACTGGTGGTTGGCGCGGTAGAGCACGGCGAAATCTTTCCAGGCTCGGAACTGGCTCACGCCTTCGCCGGTGTCATTGCCTGCCCGCAGGCTTTGGATGCGGTTGACCAGGCGCTCGGCCTCGTGCTCCTCGTTGTCTGCGTCGATCACCCGCACCGGTTCGCCTGCGCCCAGTTCTGAAAACAAGGTCTTGGGAAACAACTTGGGGTTGGGCCCGATCACGTTGTTGGCCGCTTGCAAGATGGCACTGGTGGAGCGGTAGTTTTGCTCCAGCTTGACCACTTTCAGCGCGGGAAAGTCCTGCGGCAAGCGCTGCAAATTGTCCAAGGTGGCACCACGCCAGCCGTAGATGGATTGGTCATCGTCGCCCACCGCTGTGAAGCGAGCGCGTTCGCCCACCAAGAGCTTGAGGACCTCGTATTGCGTGGCATTGGTGTCTTGGTATTCGTCGACCAACACATGGCCCATTTGCGCTTGCCACTGCTCGCGCACCTCGGCGTGTTGCTGCAACAACTTCAAGGGCAAGCCGATCAGGTCGTCAAAGTCCACGCTTTGGTAAGCGCTCAAGCGTTCTTCGTAACGCGCCATGATGCGTGCGGTGATGCGTTCGTTGTCGTTGCTGGCTTGCGCCTCGGCCATGGCGGCATTCAAGCCTTGGTTTTTCCATAAGCTGATCGCCCATTGCCATTGGCGTGCGGTGGCCGCGTCGGTGGTGCCGCCCGCGTCTTTCAAGATCGAGGTGACGTCGTCCGTGTCCAAGATGCTGAAGTTTTTCTTCAAGCCCAGGGCTTCACCGCT
Source organism: uncultured Burkholderiales bacterium (assembly GCA_903956845.1). GTDB lineage: Bacteria > Pseudomonadota > Gammaproteobacteria > Burkholderiales > Burkholderiaceae_C > Limnohabitans. The sequence continues at coordinate 8,528 of CAJBOO010000169.1, read as the reverse complement.
TTGCCGCAACATGCGCACACCCAGCGCATGGAAGGTGCAGATCAGCACCTTTTGCGCTTCGCGCCCGACCAATTGCTTGGCGCGTTCGCGCATTTCAGCCGCGGCTTTGTTGGTGAAGGTGATGGCGGCGATGCGGTCAGCGGCCAAGCCGAGTTGGATCAGGTGGCCGATCTTGTGGGTGATCACCCGCGTCTTGCCCGAGCCCGCACCCGCGAGCACGAGGCAAGGGCCTTGCACATGGTGGACCGCTTCCAGTTGCGGGAGATTGAGAGAGGCGGTCATAGGGGAGAGGATCTTAACGAGTGGGTGCGCCGCCCAGGTCGGCGCGGGCTTGCATCAAATCGCCAACGGGTCGACATCGATGGCCCAGCGCAACACCGCTTTGTGATGGCTGCGTGCGTCTTGCAAGGCGGGTTGCCAAGACTGTAGGAAATGCTGCAAGGCGCGGCGCGAACCCGACTCGATCAGCATTTGCGCGCGTTCGACATTGGCCACGCGCTGCATGCTCATGGGCACGGCAGGGTAAACCGTGACGGACATGCCCGCCTCGGCCAGCCAGGCCTCACCTGCGCTGCGCGCGGCATTCAAAAAGTCTTGCGCGGCAGCTTGGCTGCGCGCCTCGGCCCGCACCAGCGCTTGAAAGCTGAAAGGCGGCAGGCCCGCTTGTTCGCGTTCGCTCAACTGTTGCTCGGCAAACGCGGCAAAGTCATGCTGTTTCAAGGTCTCGAACAGCGGGTGCGCGGGGTGGAAGGTTTGCACCCACATCTCGCATGGCTGCTCGCGGGCCATGGCCGCGTCGCGGCCAGCGCGGCCAGCCGCTTGCATCAACAAGGCAAACAAGCGCTCGGGGGCGCGAAAGTCGGCCGAGAACAAAGCGCCATCGGGGTTCAAGGCCGCCACCAGGGTGACGCGGCGAAAGTCATGCCCCTTGGCCACCATTTGCGTGCCCACCAAGACATCGACATCGCCATCGTGCACCTGGGCGAGCTGGCGCACCAACTCGCCTTTCAAGCGGGTCGAGTCGGCGTCGATGCGGGCGATGCGCATCGGCGCGCCGTCCGGGCGGTGCATATCGGCCAGCAACTCGGCCAGATGCTCTTCCAGACGCTCGGTGCCGTGCCCGAAAGAACCGATGTCTTGGTTGCCGCAGCCCGGGCAGGCGCGCGGCACGGCCTGCGTCAAGCTGCAATGGTGGCAGCGCAGGGTGCGGTCGGCTTTGTGGAACACCCGAAAAGCGCTGCAATGCGGGCATTCGCTTTTCCAACCGCAGGACGCGCAGTGCAGCACCGGTGCATAGCCTCTGCGGTTCAACAACAGCATCACCTGCTCTTGCCGGGCCAAGCGTTCGCGCATGGCTGCCAGCAAGGGGGCCGACACCAGGGTTTGGCGTGGTTGAAGGTTCATGTCCACCCGACGCAGCTTAGGCAACACCGCGTCGCCGACGCGGCTGGGCATGTTCAAGCGTTGGTAGCGCGGGGCAGGCTCGCCCGCCACCGCCGCACGGCTGTGGTGCCAACTCTCCAAGGAGGGCGTGGCAGACCCCAAGATCACTTGCGCACCCTCGCATTGGCCACGGTACACCGCCAAGTCGCGGGCGGAATACCGCGCACCTTCTTGTTGCTTGTAGCTCGGGTCGTGTTCTTCATCCACCACGATGAGTCGCAGGTGCGGGATCGACGCCAGCACCGCCATGCGGGTGCCCAACACCAGCCGCGCTTGCCCGGTGTGCGCCGACAGCCAGCTGTTCAAGCGTTGCGCGGGCGTCATGCCGCTGTGCATGCTGACGATCGTTTCCTGGCCCAGCGCCGCAAAGCGCTGGCGCACCCGCTCTTCCAACTGAGGGGTGAGGTTGATCTCGGGCACCAGCATCAGCACTTGCGCGCTGGGGTCGCGTGCCAAGACCTCGGCGGCGCGGCGCAAATACACCTCGGTTTTGCCGCTGCCGGTGTTGCCATGCAGCACATACGGCCCTGTCTGCTGGTCCAAGCGGTCGAGCACCTGGGCTTGTTCGGGGGTGAGGGTGGGTGGGCTGGGGCTCGCCTGGCCGGGCGTGTCCTTCGGTTGGCCGCGCTTTTTCAGCTTGCGGGCGAGTTGCGCTTGGCTGACCTCGCGCAGCTGAGGTGGCAAGCAGGCCAAGGCGAATTCGCCCAAAGCGCGTTGGTAATAGTGGGCAGCAAAAGCCACCAGTTGCAGCCAGTGCGCCGACAGGGGGGGCAGGCCATCGAGTACCTCGGTCACTGGACGCAGCACCCGGGGCTTGTCAGGCGCGTGGTCGCTGTGGTCTGGGGCAAGGGCATGCCAGACCAAGCCCAGGCTCTCGCGTTGACCCAGCGGTACCCGCACCAAGGTGCCTGGGGCCAGGTCTTGCGTGTGTTGGTAGCTCAGGGGCCCGGTCAAACCGCTGTAGGCCGGGGTCGGGAGCAAAACTGAGATCTCTTTCAAACTGTCAAGCCCCCATTTGCGCCGTGTAACTCAGGTAAATCTTCATAAATGACGCTAAGTGATTGATTGACAAAGAAGATTGGGACTCATCCCAGTTTTCTGTGGATAACTTTGTTGACAGCTTGTCAGACAAAGCCTGAAAGCCCGAAGACACTGGGCTTTGAACACAATGCCCGAAAAATCAGCAGCCTTGAGTTTTGTTATGAATCAAGGACTTACAACAAAACAAAGCGGACCCAATTTTTTTTGGGGATTAATCCCTAAGTTAAGTGGTCACCAAAAATTTGTGCATAACTGAATATTCGACTGTACTACTTTAGGTAAAAGTCGAGTGCTTCAGGTGGTTTGACGCAGCTTTTTGGAGTGGCTGTGCACCGCCTCAACCAAGGCGCTGACATGCTCGGGCGGGGTGAACTGGCTGATGCCGTGGCCGAGGTTGAAGATGTGGGTCGAACCGCTGGTGTTCGGGTCGGTGTGGGGTTTGCCAAAGCTGTCCAACACGCCGCGCACCTGCGCCGCGATCGCCTCGGGCGGGGCAAACAGCACGTTCGGGTCGATGTTGCCTTGCAGCGCCTTGCCCGGGCCGCCCACCGCACCGCCCACCTGGGCGCGGGCGCGGGCTAAATTGACCGTCCAGTCCAGGCCCAGCACCTCGCAGTCGAGGTCGGCCATCTCGGGCAACCACAAGCCGCCACCCTTGGTGAACACGATGCGCGGGATCACCGCGCCGTCGTGGCTGCGCTTGAGCTGCGACAGCACCCGGCGGGTGTAGGCCAGGCTGAAGTCTTGGAAGGCGCCATCGGCGAGCACACCCCCCCAGCTGTCAAACACCATCACCGCTTGGGCACCGGCTTCAATTTGGGTATTTAAATACAGGGCCACCGCGTCGGCGTTGATCGCCAAGATGCGGTGCATCAGGTCTGGGCGGGAATACATCAGGCTCTTGACCAGGCGGTAGTCGTCCGAGCCACCGCCTTCGACCATGTAGCACGCCAGGGTCCAGGGGCTGCCGGAAAAACCGATCAGCGGCACGCGGCCATTCAAGGCTTGGCGGATGCTGGTGACCGCGTCGAACACGTATTGCAGCTTGTGCATGTCGGGCACGGCCAGTGCATTCACGGCGGCTTCGTCGCGCACGACCTTCTCAAACTTGGGGCCTTCGCCTTGGGCAAACGACAGGCCCAGGCCCATGGCGTCGGGCACGGTCAGGATGTCGGAAAACAAAATCGCCGCGTCTAAGGGGTAGCGCTCGAGCGGCTGCAAGGTGACCTCGGTGGCGAAGTCCACGTTGGTGGCCAGGCCCATGAAGCTGCCCGCCTTGGCGCGGGTGGCGCAGTACTCGGGCAAATAGCGACCGGCTTGGCGCATGAGCCAAACGGGGGTGTGGTCGGTGGCCTGACGCAGGCAGGCTTTGAGGAAGCTGTCGTTGAGTAAAGGTGTCGTCATGCCGCTATTGTGGCAGGGCAAACAGGGGGGCTGACTCGGGTGTTTACCTGAGCCAGCTTCACAAATGGTCCACGGCCGCCATGACGACCGTGGGGCTGAGCAACTCCGACAGCAACTGGGGTGCTTTGCCCGGGGCTTGCAGCACATAGACCGGCACACCGCTTCTGCCCAAGGCCGCCAAGGCTTGGCTGATGGCAGGGTCTTGGCGGGTCCAATCGGCGCGCAGCAACAGCACTTTTTTCGCGGCAAAGGCTTGCAACACCTGCGGGTCGCGCAAGGTGGTTTGTTTGTTGACCTGGCAGGTCACGCACCAGGCCGCGGTGAAATCAATGAACACGGGTTGGCCGTTTTGCAGGGCTTGTTCCACTGCGGCAGGTGACCAGGCTTGCCAAGTCACGCCCTGCTCAGCGGAGGCGCTGGCGCTCGCAGACGAGTCGACCCGCGTCATCACCGGCCCCCAAACCCAAAGCAACCAAGCCAGCGCCAAGGCGAACACGCTGGCTGTCCACACCCGGGCGCTGCTTTGCAAGCCCCAGGCCCAGACCACACCCGCGAACACCACCAATGCCGCGAGCAAGACTGCACTGGCATCGATGCTGGTTTGTTGTCCCAAGACCCACAGCAACCACACCACGGTAGCCAACATGGGAAAGCCCAAGGCTTGGCGCAACACCACCATCCAAGCGCCCGGGCGCGGCAACAGGTCTGCCAAGGGCGGCCACCAGCAGGCCAGCATGAAAGGCAGTGCCAAACCCGCGCCTAAGCTGATGAAAATCAACAAGCCTTGCCAAGCAGGCAAGGTGAAGGCCAAGCCCACAGAGGCCCCCATGAAAGGCGCGGTGCAAGGCGCGGCCACCACCACCGCCAATACGCCAGACAGCAGCGCATCAGCCAAGGGATGGCGCGCCAGCTGGGCCGCCAAACCGCTGGCCCAAGCGCCGCGCACATGCGCCACGCCAAACAAATTCAGGGCGATCAAGGTGAACAACACCGCCAAGGCGATCACCACCGTGGGCGACTGCAACTGAAAGCCCCAGCCCAGTTGTTGACCCGCTGCGCGCATGCCCATGACCAGCAGTGCCAAACCCAGCATGCTGAGCAACACACCCGCGGTGTAGGCCAGGCCAATGCCGCGTCGCACCCTGGGCGTGACCGAAGGCTGGCTCAGGCTCAAGAGCTTGATGGCCAACACGGGCAGCACGCAAGGCATGAGGTTGAGCAACAAGCCGCCGAGCAACGCGCCCACGACCGCCCCTACAAAAGCCAGGGGGCTGGCGGGCGAGATGGTGCCAGTCGATGCGTTGCTGGCTGGCGAAACCGGTGCAACCGGCGTGCTGGTTTGCACCGAGGCCCAATCGCCTTCGATGTTGAGTTGCACCTGCCAGGCCTGCGCAGCGCTTTCATCGACCAAAAGCAAACCGAGTGTGCGCGGTTCGCTGTGGCGAAAGGCATGCCAAGGCGCGTTCATGTGCCAGGTGTCACCCAGCCATTCCCCTTGGGCGATGGTGGGCCCCAGACCCAAGCCGCTGGCCAAGACCTCGGGCGTTTGGGCATAGGCTTTCAAGGCGCGCCCGTGCACGGCGGCGGGCAGGCCTTGCACCCGCAGTTGCAAAGCCTGGGGCTGCAAGGTGGCGGTTTGTGAGGGGGGCTTGAGGGTGGTGGGTTGCTGCGCCAACAAGGCTTCAAAGTCAGCGCCATGCGAGGCGGTGCTGCTGCGCGTGGGCAGCGTCAAGACAAATTGGCCGCTTTGCGGAATGCATTCTTCTTTGCACACCAGCCATTCGGCGTGCAAACGCAGCTCAAGCGATGGCGCGTTGGCAGCGGTTGGCGAGACTTGGATCGAAGAACCCAACAACACCTGGCCCTCGAAGCCGTGGTTGACCATGTTGGCCACGCGGATCATGCCGGGCAGGGGCCACAGCGTGGGGCCTGCCTCCCAACCGGGGGGCAGCTGCCATTGAAGTTGGGTGGCCAAACCGCTGTCACCGGGGTTGAGCCAATAGGTGTGCCAGCCTGGTTGGTGCTGAATCGACAAGCCCAGCATCAAGGGCTGACCGGCTTGCACGCCTTGCGGCGCATGGGCCACCAACTCGGCACGCACTTGCGGCGTGGTGACCACGGCCGAGGGCAGGCCTTGCGCCCACAGGGGGGCCATGCCCAGGCCCAGCGAGCACAAACTGAGTTGAACAAAGCGGGTGAAGCGGTGGCGGAGGGCTGACATGCGGTCCATGTTACCCAAGCCCTTAAGATGCTGTGCATGAAGGTTTTTCCACGCCACTGGGCCGATTGCAACACCACCGATTTCGCCGAACTCGACGCGTCCAGCGCGGTCGCGGTCTTGCCCTTGGGCGCGACCGAACAACACGGCCCGCACTTGCCCTTGTCGGTCGACACCGATCTGGTCAACGCCATGGTCGAGGCTGCCTTGCTGCATTTGCAACCCGCCGACCAGGTGCTGGTCTTGCCAACGCAAAGCGTGGGCCTGAGCAGCGAGCACATGGCGTATGACGGCACCCTCAGTCACTCGCCCTCGGCGGTCATTGAGCAGTGGTGCAGCCTGGGTGAGTCGGTGGCACGCGTGGGCGTGAAAAAACTGCTGATGTTCAACGCTCACGGCGGCCATGTCGGTTTGATGAACGTGGTGGCCCGTGAGTTGCGCGGTCACGTGGGATTGACCGTGTTCAGCAGCAACTGGTATCAACTGCCATTGGGCGAAGCGATGCACGCGTTTGACGCGCACGAGCAGCGCTTTGGGGTGCATGGCGGCGACATGGAAACCTCGTTGATGTTGGCCATCGCGCCACACAAGGTGCGCATGACCGAGGCGCAAGCTTTTGGCTCAGCCGCTGAGCAACGCGCCCAGGCCTTCGAGTTGTTGGGTGACGGCAAAAGCGCCAAACTCGGCTGGCACATGCAAGACTACAACCCGCATGGCGCGGCGGGCAACGCGGCCGCGGCCACTGCCGACAAAGGCCAGGCCTTGTTGCAGGCCGTGGGGATGCAGTTGGCCAAGCTCATCCAAGAAATCGCGCGCTTCGAGCCGGTCATCTGACGTCCGCTGCAGGTGCGCAGCTGCCAGGCGGCATGGGCTGAAGTCGCCTCAGGTGAATGTCACCCAGTCACGGAAAGCCGGGGCATCCAGGTGGTTGATGGTGTTGAAGCTCACCAGCGAATGGCGCTTGGGGTTGAACACCAATTCACTGACCGCGGTGTTGCGAATCCGCATGTTCATCTCGACCATGCTCTCAGGCGGCGCACCCAGCAAGGTGCCCACAGCGGTTGAGATCGGACCACCGCTGGAGACCATCAACACATCGCCGCTGTGCTGCGCCCGCACATGCGCCATCGCGTCTTGTATGCCTTGCACAAAGTCGGTGAACGACGGCATGCCCTGTGGTTGCACTTGCCCATGCATCCATGCATGCAGGCCTTTGCGCAGCAAACCGAAATGGTGCTTGTAGCGCTCGGGCGTGTCGGGTTTGTCCAAGGGCTCGGGGTGGATGGTGTGGATCACCGCATGGCTGTCGTACTCATTCAAGCCCGGCCAGACCAAAGGTGACACATCGGGCTTGCCCAAGCCTTGGTGAATGCCTTCCCAGGTTTGACGATGCCGCTTCAAACTGCCGATCAGCACCGCCTCAAACTGCAAGCCGCGCTCGCTGAAATACGCGCCCAAGCGCTGGCTTTGCTGCTGGCCCAGGGGCGAGAGTTGGTCGTAGTCGTCGGCACCAAACGAGGCCTGGCCATGGCGCACTAAATACAGGGTTCCCATGCCGCCATTGTCGCCAGTGCAGGCGCGCACAACGGTCACCCAGGTGATTCCGGGCCTGTGGTTAATAAACAACCTGAACACATGCCAACAACTCCCTGTGCGGCAAAGATTTGCCGCCCATGCGTCCTATGTATATGTGATGCACCTATTTTTATCGGGTTTGATATTTAACAAATCTAAATAGGCTAGCGAAAACAACAAATTCCACGAAATTTATAACCCAAATTGTGAGAACTGCTATGAACCTGTTTCCACCCCGCCCAACCCTGGTTGCTTCGCTGACCAGCCGATGCACCCCGCTGGTCTTGGGATTGTCACTCTTGGCCTGGCAGCCCCTGCTGCACGCGCAACACAAAGCAACACCTGCAAGCAATGCCGCTGTCTCGGGCGACACCGCTGACCGGGCGGTCAAAGCCGAATTGACGCAGATGTTGGTGCTGGTGGAAAACGGCAAAGAGGTGCTCAAGCCCACCAAGGCGGTCAAGCCAGGCGACTTGATCGAGTACCGCGTGGTCTACACCAACCAAAGCCGCCGCATGGTCAACGACATGCAGGCCCAACTGCCTTTGCCCGAAGGCCTGGAATACCAAGCCAAATCGGCCCGCCCCGCGCCATCGGCACAGATGGCCACCCAAGGCGGCATGTTCGCCCGCGAGCCGTTGATGCGTGACGCCGCCGGCGGCAAAAAAGAAGCCGTGTCGCCTGCCGACTACCGACAAGTCCGCTGGAACTTGGGGCAAATCGCCGCTGGTGCCAAGGTGGAAGTCTCCGTCCGCGCCCGCGTGTCCACAGGCGTAGCCGCCAACACCGCCGTCAGCCAAGCCGCCAGCGACAAAGCTGTCGTGCGCTGAGCCATCACCCCTTTCTT
>CAJBOO010000168.1 GCA_903956845.1 uncultured Burkholderiales bacterium | reverse complement strand
GGCCGTCTGACGCTTTCGGTGCAAGACCTGACGTTTATGGGCAACGCCAAGGAACGCACAGATCAGGAACCGCAGACCAACAGCCGCGCCGATCTGAATGACGAGATCCCATTTTGAGCGAGCGCATGGAATACAACATCGTGAAAGACCAGCGCGGTGTCCTGCACACCATGCTGGACTCAATGAAGCGCGGCGATGAGGTCGTATATCACATCGGTGAATACGCCGCTGGAAAGCACAAGGCCGATGCGATGGAACTGTATAGCCAAGGTAAGTGCATCTTGTTTCAGCGCAAACTAGGGCCAGGCAAGTTTGCCTATGTAGCCCGCAAGCCTTTGAAGCCGTGAGGGCATGGAAAATGGGTGATCCAGTTGGAATGGGCGAGGTCTACTTGCCGACGAGAGACAGCAAGGAAGCCTATGCATCAGCCTGCAATGAGGAGATCACAATCAGCGCTGCGCGGTATGCGATGGAATTGAGAACAGTTGAGGAAAGACGGGATTTCATTGCGACTTGGCCAGAAAGTCGGCGCAATGCACTCAAAGCGAAAATCAAAACCTTGTGGGAGAAACGAAATGACTGACGCACTTATGGACCGCATCAAAGCGCACCGCAGCGCACCAGATGTTTATGATCCGCCGACATTTGACCAGATGGCCGACCGTATCGACTTGCTGATGCACGAGGCCAATCTTGCAAAAGAATTGGTGTTTGCGAGCAAGGATGCCACCCCAAAGAAGATGGTGATCTTCACGACCAAGGAATGCGTTGAAAACATCATGGTAATGTATGGATCGCACCACGCGGGGGATCGTTACACTGTGACTTTCGACGGGCGCAATGTTCCCAAGGATCACAATGGGTGGCCAAAATGATTAAACGCACCTTCACAATTGAGTATCGTGAAGCCAAAAAGCGCGACCAAATGCTTGGGTTTACGGTGGAAATATATAAGTTTCAGGTGTTTGGCATTACACTCTGGAAGCGCGAGAAATTGCATTAACCATATAACCCCATCGGGGTCTTGGAACGCATGACTTATTTGGGAGAAACGAAATGACTGACAGCGATAAAGACCTGACGCAACGGCTGCGGCAATATTTGAACAGCAAATACGAAGTGACTGTGTGTTACAACGGGCTGCGGGACGAAGCGGCCAACCGCATTGACGAGCTGGTGGAAAGCAACAAAGAACTGACCTTGCAATTGCTTGCGACCAGCGGTCAGGCCGCAGATGCGTTGGACAAACTGGCCAAGGCGGTGGAGGCGTTGCGGTTCTATGCCCCCACGAAGAGACACCTCACAGAACGTTGGTTTATACAAAACTTTGGCGGCCATGACGATGGCGAACTTGCGGCGGCCACGCTGGCTGAACTGGAGGGGAAGGAATGAGCGAAGTCCGTCGTAAACCAATTGAAATCGAAGACGAAGAAGGCATCATTTACACCTGCTTCACCGACGATCATACCATCCGCGACATCATACGTTACTTGTTATCTACAGGAGTGGAGGCAAGCGAACTGATCTACCACATCAACGATCCGACCTTGCTGGCTGAATTGGAGGTGAAGGAATGACTGACGGAGGCAACGTAGTAAACCTGTTTGAACCTGATATTTCGGTCGGTGAAGTGCTGACTGCGGCTGCTGGCAAGGGTTTGGAATCCGTTCTGGTGCTAGGAGAGATGGCTGATGGCAACATGTATGTGGCATCCTCTGGTGGGGTGTCGCGCAAAGATGCCTTGTGGCTGATTGAGATGGCGAAGGTTTTTGCCATTCTGGGAGATGACGAATGAGCAAAGTTGAGTGCAAGCAATGAATATCAGGACAAAAATCATCGTTGTGCCTGATAGGAGTTCAACGATAACTGGCCACACGGTGCAGCAGTTCGTCACTTTGCCCGCAGCGCCGTGGGAAGAAGCCAACAATGAAGTTAAAGTTCAAACTGCAAGCGAGGGGTCAAAAGTGACAATCTTTGGCAAGGCATTTGCGACCATCAGCCGGGCGGCAAAAGAACTGAAGGTTGACAAGTCTGCACTTGGTCAGGCCATAAAACTGAACCTGTTGCAGCAGTATGTCGATGGAAAGCTTGCCAGCGAGAGAACAAACGCGAGGCCAATCAAAACCTTCACAGCGCTTTATGAGCAGTCACTAAAGACTTGCCCGCCGTGCAACCACAACTGCAACCAAGGGCGTGATTGCCCATCGAGGCAACAATGATCATCAACCAAAACAAACTTTATGACGCCAAGCCGATGTCTCCGATGTATAACATCAAGCTGCGTTCGCATGGTGTTTCTTATGGGATGTCAGAGGCAGGCTACGACATCAGGATCAAGCAATCGGTAATTCTGCACCCGTTCAGACGCTTTCGCTTGGCAAGCAGCATAGAGCGCTTTGATATGCCGGCGAACATGATAGGCATCGTCCATGACAAAAGCAGTCACATTCGTCGCGGACTGATGGTGGGAAATTCGGTCATAGAAAGCGGGTGGCGTGGTTGGCTGACATTGGAGCTATTCTATTTTGGGCTGATGCCTCTACGCATCCCAGCCGGGGCAGGCATTGCACAGGTGATCTTCCACCAGATAGCCGTGCCAGCATCATACGCAGGCGGAAAATACGACAACCAACCCAACCACCCAGTGAGAGCAAAATGAACCGCGAAGAAATCCTGAACACCGCCAAACAGTATGTGACGGTCGATAGAGCAGCGACACACGGAAATGCGGAAAATAGTTTTGAAACTATAGCGGGCCACTGGACTTGGTGGCTAAAAGACAAGTTGCAGGAGAATATGTGCTTAACAGCGTATGATGTTGCTCAGATGATGGTTGGGTTTAAGCAAGCAAGAATGAAAGATAACCCATCGCATATTGACTCAGCTCAGGATTTGTGCGGATATGGCGCTATTGCTGGAGAAATAGGAGCTACATATGCCAAGAAAAAAATGGACTAATCCATCTGGATCAAGAGAATATTTTGCATGGCGCAGTATGCGCAATCGCTGCTTAAGCAAAAAAAACACAGCATGGGAAAACTATGGTGGGCGTGGCATTACGGTTTGTGAACGATGGGTGAAAGATTATGATGCTTTCTTTTCTGACATGGGGCCATGTCCTGAGCGCATGACGCTTGATCGGATTGATCCAGAGAAAGGATATTCTCCAGAAAACTGTCGATGGGCGGACTGGACAACGCAGGCTAACAACAAGCGAACAAACATAAAAATTGAGTTTGAGGGGCAGACAAAAACCGCAGCGCAATGGGCAAAGCATTTTGGGCTTAAAGCTAACACGTTGTTCAAGCGGCTAGAGCGAATGGGGCCAGAAAAAGCATTCACATCGGAAAACTTAGTCGAAAAAAACGCGATGCCGCTGACGCATGGAACACGGTCAGGATATGATCGGCACAAGTGCAGATGTGATATTTGTAAGGCTGCAAATGCAAAAAGGCACTTAGACTACATGAAAAGCAAAAACAAAAGCGCAATCGCGGGAGAAATTGCATGTATGGAACGATAGACCGCCAACGCGACGAGCAAATCCTCATGGCTTTGCACCTCGTCGAGAACATGGGCCTAACCCACACAAACGCCGCAGCTATCGTAGGCATGACCAAGAACGCCTGCATTGGCGCAGTAAACCGCATTCGTAACGAACCAACTGGCGTCCATAGCATCATCAGAAACCCAGCCAACAAAGACCGCAGCCAAAGACAGCTATGG
>CAJBOO010000167.1 GCA_903956845.1 uncultured Burkholderiales bacterium | reverse complement strand
GGCGGCATGGGTTCGCTCAGTGGCGCGTTTTTGGCGTCTATCCTGATCGGTGTGATTCAAACCTTTGCCGTGGCGGTGGACTACTCCTTCTTGCAACTGCTCAAAGACCTGGGCGTGTCTGCCTCGGCGGCCATGCAAAACAACTCGTTTGCCAAATTGTCGGTCTCGCAGGTCGCACCAATCTTGCCCTACCTGTTCTTGGTGCTGATCTTGATTTTCAGACCACGTGGCCTCTTGGGCACGAGGGACACCTGAGCCATGGCCTCGTCAATGACTTCTTCACAACACACCCCAGGTGCCTGGGTTTGGCTGGGCTTTGCCTTGGTATTGCTGGCTGCTCCCTGGCTGTTCACCAGCAATTTGTCGCTGACCATGCTGTCTCAAATGGGCATCGCGATCATTGCTTGTCTGTCATACAACATGCTGCTGGGGCAGGGAGGCATGTTGAGCTTTGGACACGCGGTCTACACCGGCTTGGGCAGTTACCTCACGATCCACGCGTTGAATGCAGTCAGTCACGGTCAGTTGGCTTTGCCTGTGGCTGTGTTGCCTGTGGTGGGCGGATTGGCAGGCATGGGCTTTGCCATGTTGTTGGGCTTCGTCACCACCCGCAAATCGGGCACAGCGTTCTCCATGATCACTTTGGGCATGGCTGAGTTGGTGTTTGCCATGTCGCTGATGTTCTCCGAGTTTTTCGGTGGCGAAGCCGGCATCTCAGGCAACCGGGTCGTGGGACAGGCGGTGTGGGGCATCACCTTCGGGCCGCAGCGTCAGGTGTACTACCTGATTGCGGTCTACACCTTCATTTGCGTGGGACTGCTGTACGCACTCACCCAAACCCCCTTGGGTCGCATGCTCAATGCCGTGCGTGACAACCCTGAGCGGGTCGAGTTTGTGGGCTACAACACGCAGCAAGTGCGTTACCGCGCATTCATCATCGCTGGGTTTTTCGCAGGCATCGCGGGCGGCTTGGGCGCACTCAATTTTGAGATCGTGACCGCCGAGGTGGTGGGGCCGGCCCGCTCGGGTGCTTATTTGCTGTTCACGTTTTTGGGGGGCGCGACCTTCTTTTTTGGCCCCATCCTTGGGGGAATCTTGATGGTCTTGGCCTTTGTGCTTTTGTCTGAAGTGACCAAAGCCTGGTTGCTTTACTTGGGTTTGGTTTTCTTGTTCATGGTGGTGTATGCCCCTGGCGGTCTGGCGAGTTTGATCATGCTGAATCTGCGGGTGTTCAAACACGGTAAAGGGGGTGGTTTGCTGCCCAGTTACTTGGGCTTTGCCTTGGCCTGTGCGTTGATGTTGGCAGGCGCGGGTGCTTTGGTGGAAATGATTTACCACCAGCAACTCAATGCCGCTTTGGGTCCTGAGTTGCCCTTCGCTGGCATGGTCTTGAACACGGCCGAACCCATGACATGGTTGGCTTCGGCGGCTGTGTTTCTTTTGGGTTTGCTGTGCTTCGAGTGGGTGCGCAAACGTTTTGCAAAGCGTTGGACGGCTGTGCAAGCCGACATCAGCCAGGCACAGGCGGTGACCTCATGAACCCAACCATGGCTTTGTCTTTGCGGGATGTGTGCAAACGTTTTGGCAACACCGAGATCATCCGTGGCCTCAACTTGGAAGTCACGGCTGGCGAGCGGGTGGCGATCATCGGCCCCAATGGCGCCGGCAAATCCACCATGTTCAACTTGATCAGCGGGCGTTTTGCACCCACCAGTGGTGAGATCATGCTCAATGGTGCCCGCATCGATGGCCGCAAGCCCTTTGAAATCAACCGCATGGGCTTGTCCCGCAGCTTCCAAATCACCAACATCTTTCCCAAGCTCAGCGTGTTTGAAAACCTGCGTTGCGCCGTGTTGTGGAGCCTGGGACACCGCTACAGCTTTTGGACCTTTTTGGGTAACCTGAAAGACGCCAATGACTTGGCCCACACCTGGATGCAGCGCATCCATTTGGACGGTAAAAGCGATGTGCTGGCCATGAACCTCACCTACGCAGAGCAACGCGCATTGGAGATTGGCATCACCATGGCCGGTGGCGCCAACGTGGTCTTGCTCGACGAACCCACCGCAGGCATGAGCAACAGCGAAACCGAACGCTTTATCGAGCTGATCAAAACGGTGACCGAAGGCAAAACCCTCTTGACCGTCGAACATGACATGGGCGTGGTGTTTGGACTGGCCGACAAAATCGCGGTGCTGGTCTACGGCGAAATCATTGCGTTTGACACCCCCGACAAGATCCGAGCCAACGCCAGGGTGCAAGAGGCTTACCTGGGCAGTTTGGAAGAGCAAGGGCATTGAGCATGTTGACCATCCGCCAACTCCATGCCTATTACGGCAAAAGCCATGTCTTGCAAGGCGTGGACTTCGAGGTCGGGGAGGGCGAAATCGTCGCCTTGCTGGGCCGCAACGGCTCAGGTCGATCGACCACGGCCAAAGCGATCATGGGTCTGGTTGACTGCCACGGCGAGATGCATTTCAAGGGTCAAAGCCTGCTCAAGCGCAAGCCATTTGACATTGCCCACCTGGGCCTGGGCTATGTGCCTGAAAACCGGGACATCTTTCCCAAACTGACGGTGCATCAAAATTTGTTGCTGGGTTTGAAAGGTGACAAGCCTTCAGGTCGCTGGGATTTTGAAGACATGTACAACTTGTTCCCGCGGCTGCGCGAGCGCCAGCACGTGGAAGCGGGCGTCCTGTCTGGGGGCGAGCAGCAAATGCTCACGCTGTGCCGCTCGCTCATGGGTGACCCATCGCTGATCATCATTGACGAACCCACCGAGGGTTTGGCGCCCAAAATCGTGGCCTTGGTGGGCGAGTTTTTGCAAGCCTTGCGCCAACGCGGGGTGTCTGTGTTGCTGATCGAGCAAAAACTCACCATCGCCATGAACATCTCCGACCGTGCCCTGGTCATGGGCCATGGCCACATCGTCTTCGATGGCACCCCCGCCCAACTCCGGGAAAACGCCGCCATCCGCCAGGAATGGCTTGAGGTATAAAATAGAACGGTCGTTCTTTTTTATCAACCCTTCTTTTTTCTCCGCTTCTGACAAGGAAACCCTATGAGCGCTGACTACGCAGTCCACGGCGATGTCGCTGTGATCACCCTGAACAATCCGCCGGTGAATGGCCTGGGCCTGGCCTCCCGACAAGCCTTCATGCAAGGGCTAGACCAAGCCATTGCTGATCCAGCGGTCCACGCGATCGTGGTCACCGGGGCTGGCAAGGCTTTTTCGGGCGGTGCGGACATCAAAGAATTTGGTTCCCCCAAGGCGTTACAAGAGCCCAATTTGCTCAACCTGATCGTCGCGCTGGAAAACTGTCCCAAACCCACGGTGGCTGCGATTCACAGCGTGGCCATGGGTGGTGGCCTCGAATTGGCGCTGGGTTGCCATTACCGCGTGGCCGCCCCCGGCACGGATGTGGCCCTGCCTGAAGTCAAGCTCGGTCTGATTCCCGGGGCAGGTGGCACGCAGCGCTTGCCACGCCTGATCGGTGTCGAAGCCGCACTCAACATGATCGTGAGCGGTGAAGCCATCAAGAGCGAGATGCTCGCCATGCTGCCAGGTCAACAACTCTTCAACGAGATGGCCACGTCGAAAGACAGCCTGTTAGAGGAAGCAATGGCGTTTGCCAAAGGGGTGGTCGGCACCTCGCCACTGCCCAAGGTGCGCGACCTGCCTTGCAAGCACCCGAATGCCGATGCCTTCTTCAAATTCAGCACCAACATGGTCAATGGCATGACCAAAGGGAAATACCCGGCACCGCTGAAATGCATCGAAGCCGTGCAAAACGCCACCAAAATGAAGTTCGACCAGGGCATGTTGGCCGAGCGCGAAATCTTCATCAACCTGATGTGGACCCCCGAGTGCCGAGCCTTGCGTCATTTGTTCGTGGCCCAACGCGCCGCGTCCAAGATCGACGATGTGCCAGCCGATTCGCCTAAGCGCGAGATCAAGAGCGTGGCGGTCATTGGTGCGGGCACCATGGGTGGCGGCATCAGCATGAACTTCTTGAACGCAGGCATCCCAGTCAAGATCCTAGAGATGAAGCAAGAGGCCTTGGACAAAGGCATCGCCATCATCGAGAAAAACTACCAATCCCAAGTCAACAAAGGCAAGCTGAAGGAAGACAAGTTCAAGCAACGCATGGCCCTGTTGTCCACCACCTTGAATTACGAAGACTTGGCTGATGCCGACTTGGTGATTGAAGCGGTGTTTGAGGAAATCGGTGTCAAAGAACAGGTGTTCAAAAAGCTCGACGAGGTGATGAAGCCGGGTGCGATCCTGGCCTCCAACACTTCCACCTTGGACGTGAATGCCATCGCGCATTTCACCCAGCGTCCGCAAGACGTGGTGGGCTTGCACTTCTTCAGCCCCGCTAACGTGATGAAACTGCTTGAGGTGGTGCGTGGCTCGGCGACTGGCAAGGACATCATGGCCACCGTCATGGACGTGGCCAAGAAAATCAAAAAAACCGCCGTGGTCTCCGGCGTTTGCGACGGCTTCATCGGCAACCGCATGATCGAGCAATACAGCCGTCAAGCAGGCTTCTTGATCGAGGAGGGTTGCACACCCCAACAGGTGGACAAAGCGGTGGAGACATTCGGTTTTGCCATGGGCCCGTTCCGCATGGGCGACTTGGCAGGCAATGACATTGGCTGGGCGATCCGCAAACGTCGCTACCAAGAAAAGCCCAACATGAAATACAGCAAAACCGCTGACCTGCTCTGCGAGCAAGGCCGTTTTGGCCAAAAAGCAGGCAAGGGCTGGTACGACTACCAGGCGGGCAAACGCGATGCGATCCCCAGCAAGGAAGTCGAGGACATGATCGCCAAGCACCGCACCAGCTTGGGCATCACCGCCCGCAAGATCAGCGATGAAGAAATCGTGCAACGCCTGGTGTTTTCGCTGGTCAATGAAGCCGCCTTCATTTTGGAAGAGGGCATTGCCGCCCGCGCCAGTGACATCGACATGGTCTACATCACCGGCTATGGCTTTCCGATTTACCGTGGAGGCCCCATGAACTATGCCGATCAGTTTGGTTTGTTCAATGTGATTCAGGCCATGAAGCGCTTTGCTCAAAACCCACACGACGACGCCCAATTCTGGCAACCCGCGCCCTTGCTTGCCCGCTTGGTCGCCGAAGGCAAAACATTCAATTAAGGAACCGATATGAGCAACGCCGTCATTGTTTCAACTGCCCGCACCCCTTTGGCCAAAAGCTGGCGTGGTGCCTTCAACATGACCCATGGTGCCACCTTGGGTGGTCATGCCGTCAAACACGCGATCGCCCGCGCAGGCATCGAAGCCTCTGAAGTCGAGGACGTGATCATGGGTTGCGCCAACCCAGAGGGCGCCACTGGCGCCAACATCGCTCGTCAAATTGCCTTGATGGCCGAATGCCCAGTCACGGTCAGTGGCTTGACCATCAACCGTTTTTGCTCCTCTGGCTTGCAAACCATCGCGCTGGCTTCCCAGCGCATCATCGCGGGCGAGGGTGAGGTGTATGTGGCCGGTGGCGTGGAAAGCATTTCTTGTGTTCAACAGGAAATGAACCAACACATGTTGATGGACCCCGCACTCAACAAGAAAAAACCTGAAATCTACTGGAACATGCTGCAAACCGCCGAGCAAGTGGCCAAGCG
Organism: uncultured Burkholderiales bacterium; assembly: GCA_903956845.1. Taxonomy (GTDB): domain Bacteria; phylum Pseudomonadota; class Gammaproteobacteria; order Burkholderiales; family Burkholderiaceae_C; genus Limnohabitans. Next base: position 46,388 of record CAJBOO010000167.1, on the reverse strand, counting down.
CTACAACATCGCACGTGACGCCATGGACGAGTACGGCGCTGCCAGCCAACAAAAGGCTTGCGCAGCCCAAGCCGCTGGCAAGTTCACCGATGAAATCGCACCGATCACGGTGCAGGCCGGGGTGGTCGACAAAGTGATGGGCATGATGACCAAGCAGGTCACGGTCAGCGTCGATGAAGGCCTGCGCGAAGGCACCACCAAAGAAGGCATCTCCGGCATCAAACCCGCCATGCCCGGCGGCGTGGTGTCTGCGGGCAACGCGTCCCAGTTCTCTGACGGCGCAGGTGCTTGCGTGATCATGAGCGAAGACTTGGCGTCCAAGCGCAACTTGAAACCCTTGGGCCGCTTTTTGGGCTTTGCCATCGCGGGTTGTGAGCCCGATGAAATGGGCATCGGTCCGGTCTACGCGATCCCCAAGGTCTTGAAACGCCTGGGCCTCACGGTCAACGACATCGACCTGTGGGAACTCAACGAAGCCTTTGCGGTGCAGGTGCTGTTTTGCCGTGACAAGCTGGGCATCCCGGCCGAATTGCTCAATGTCAACGGTGGTGCCATCGCTGTGGGTCACCCCTACGGAGTGAGCGGTCAGCGTTTGACGGGCCACGCCTTGATCGAGGGCAAACGCCGGGGCGCCAAACGGGTGTGCGTGACCATGTGTATCGGCGGCGGCATGGGCGCGGCTGGTGTGTTCGAAGTTTTGTAAGTCACCCACCTGACACCCACAGCCAACCCGTCCTGCGTGACGGGTTTTTTATCTTTTACAGTCTGTCCATGAGCCTCAGAACCACCGTTGATTTTTTGTTGTACGACTGGCTGAACACCGCACAGTTGACCGAGCGCGAACGTTTTGCCGAGCATTCGCGGGAAACCTTTGACGCGGTCTTGGACACCTGCGAGCGCATCGCCCGCGACAAGTACGCGCCATTCAACCGCACGGTGGATACCGAAGAACCCACTTTTGATGGCGAGAAAGTCATCCTGCCCGCCTGTACCCAAGCAGCGCATGACGCCTATGTGCAAAGCGGCATGCTGAGCGCGGCACAAGACCATGACATCGGGGGCATGCAACTGCCCTACAGCGTGGAGGCGGCGGCCAATGGTTTTTTTGCTTGCGCCTCGGTGAGCATCGGTGGCGGCATGCTGACGGTTGGCAACGCCAATTTGCTGATGGCACATGGCACTGCCCTTCAAAAGCAGGTGTTCGCGCTCAACGAATTCAATGGCCGCTTCAGCGGCACCATGTGCTTGAGCGAACCGCAAGCAGGCTCCTCCTTGTCGGATGTGGCCACCCGCGCCACCCCCGACGGCGCAGACCATGTGCAAGACCCCTTGGGGCCCCGCTTTCGCCTCAAAGGCAACAAGATGTGGATTTCCACGGGCGACCATGAACTGAGTGAAAACATCATCCATTTGGTGCTGGCCAAAATTCCCGATGCCGATGGCAAAACCATCGCAGGCACCAAAGGCATTTCCTTGTTCATCGTGCCGAAAAAACTGGTCGATAGCCAAGGTGCATTGACAGGCGAGCGCAACGACGTGGCCTTGGCGGGTCTCAACCACAAGCTGGGTTGGCGCGGCACGGTCAACACCTTGCTCAACTTTGGCGAGGGCAAGTACCCGGTGCGCGGCAGCAGTGGCGCGATTGGCTACTTGGTCGGCGAGCCAGGCAAGGGCTTGCAATGCATGTTCCACATGATGAACGAGGCCCGCATTGGTGTCGGTTTGGCCGCCACCATGCTGGGCTTGGCAGGCTACTACGCATCGCTTGACTATGCCCAAAATCGCACCCAAGGCCGACCGGTCGGGCCGTCTGGCAAAGACCCCGCGCAGCCCCCCGTGCGTCTGATCGAACACGCTGACATCAAGCGGATGCTGCTGGCCCAAAAAGCATATGGTGAAGGTGCCTTGGCGCTGGGTTTGTACTGCGCCCGTTTGGTCGATGAGTTGCACACCGGCGACGCCGCCGCGCAGGACCATGCCCATGGCTTGTTGGAAGTCTTGACCCCGATCGTGAAAAGCTGGCCCAGTGAATGGTGCTTGGAAGCCAACAGTTTGGCGATCCAAATCCACGGCGGCTATGGCTACACGCGAGACTTTCCCGTCGAGCAGTATTGGCGCGACCAACGCTTGAACATGATCCACGAAGGCACCCATGGCATCCAAGCCATGGACTTGCTGGGCCGCAAGGTCTTGCTTGACAAAGGCCTGGGCTTGCGTTTGCTGGGTGAACGCATGCAGGCCACGATGGCAAGGGCGCAAGACCCTGACACCCAGGCCTACGCCCATGCCCTCCAACACGCTTGGGGCGAAGTGCTGCAAGCCACCCAGGCTGCTTGGGAAGGTGATGACCCGGCATTGAGCTTGGCCAATGCCGTGCCTTACATGCAGGCCTTTGGCCACACCGTATTGGCCTGGGTTTGGCTTGACCTGTGTTTGGCCAGCCCAGGCAACGAGGCAGCGGCGGTGGGCCGACGCCATGCTTGCCGTTTCTTTTTCCATTACGAATTACCCAAGATCGGTGCTTGGCTGAGCGTGGTGTCTGCGCGTGACGCCACGTGTGCCCACATGCCCGAAGATGCTTTTTAATGTGATGGCCGTTTGCCTGGAAGGACTGTGAGATGACCCGTACTGTGAAACAACTTTTCGATTTGAGTGGCAAAACCGCCTTGGTCACAGGCGGTTCGCGGGGCTTGGGCCTGCAAATGGCGCATGCCCTGGGCGAGGCCGGGGCCCGCGTCATGATCAGCTCGCGCAAAGCGCCCGAGCTCGAGCAAGCCGTGGCCGAGTTGAAAGCCGCCGGCATCGATGCGCATTGGATCGCCGCCAATTGCGCGGACCAAACCGACTTGCAACACCTGGGCGAGCAAACCTTGAAGCAATTTGGCCATGTCGACATCTTGCTCAACAACGCGGGCGCGGCTTGGGGTGCGCCTGCCGAAGACCACCCGATCGACGGTTGGGACAAGGTGATGAACCTGAATGTGCGCGGCTATTTCATCTTGAGCCAATACATGGGCAAGCACAGCATGATTCCGCGCCGCAGTGGCAGCATCATCAACATCGCTTCCATCACCGGTTTGGGGGGCAACCCCACCGGCATCAACACCATTGCCTACAACACCTCCAAAGCGGCGGTCATCAATTTCTCATGTGCTTTGGCTGGCGAATGGGGTGCTTACAACATCCGTGTCAACTCGATTTGCCCGGGCTTTTTCCCCAGCAAAATGACCGCTGGCACGTTTGAGACCTATGGTGAAGACACCTTGATTTCCCATGCACCCTTGCGGCGTTTGGGTGATGACGAAGACCTCAAAGGCATCACCCTGCTGTATGCATCGGATGCTGGCAAACACATCACTGGCCAATGGTTGGCGATTGACGGCGGCGTGAGCTGCATCACTGGCGGATAAACACAAGGAGACATCCATGCCCCAAAACCCTCAAATCCATTTGGTCAGCCGCCCCAGCGGTGAGCCCACCGCGGACAATTTCAAACTGGTCACCTTGGACACGCCTGCATTGCAAGACAAACAGGTCTTGGTCAAGCATGCCTTCATGAGCCTGGACCCGTACATGCGAGGCCGCATGAACGACACCAAGAGTTACACCTTGCCCCAACCGCTCAACAGCGTGATGATCGGTGGCACCGTGGGTGAGGTGGTTGAGAGCCGCCATCCACAGTTCGCCCCCGGCGACAAAGTGGTCGGCATGGGCGGTTGGCAAACCTACAGCGTGGTCGATGCCGACACCCCGGGCGTGTTGCGCAAAGTCGATACCACCCACGTGCCCATCAGCCATTACCTGGGCGCGGTCGGCATGCCGGGCGTGACCGCCTGGCACGGTTTGGTGCGCATCATTGCCCCCAAAGCTGGTCAAACCCTGACCGTCAGTGCCGCCAGTGGCGCGGTGGGCAGTGCCTTTGGCGCCTTGGCCAAGGCACGCGGTTGCCGTGTGGTGGGTATCGCCGGTGGCAAAGACAAATGCGATTACGTGGTGAATGATCTCGGCTTTGATGCCTGCATCGACTACAAGGAACACAGCGATTACCTGTCGCTGTCCAAGGCTTTGAAAACAGCTTGTCCCGACGGCATCGACGGCCACTTTGAAAACGTCGGTGGCATGGTGTTGGACGCGGTGATGTTGCGCATGAACCAGTTCAGCAGCATCGCGGTGTGCGGCATGATCGCCGGCTACAACGGCCAACCCATCCCCTTGGCCAACCCGTCACTGATTTTGGTCAACCGCATGAAAGTGCAGGGCTTCATCGTCAGCGAGCACCCTGCCGATTGGCCTGAGGCCTTGAAAGAATTGGGTGGCTTGGTGGGCAGCGGCCAGTTCAAGCCACGCGAAACCGTGGCCCATGGTTTGGCGAACGCGCCACAAGCGTTTTTCGGCTTGCTCAAGGGCAAGAATTTCGGCAAGCAAGTCGTTCAACTCTAGGCGCTCCCATGATCCTTCACCACTACCCGGCCTCGCCGTTTGCGGAAAAAATCCGCGCCATCCTGGGCTTCAAGCAGCTCAACTGGCAAAGCGTGATGATTCCCTCGGTCATGCCCAAGCCCGACCTGATGCCCCTCACCGGCGGTTACCGCAAAACCCCGGTGCTGCAAATTGGCGCCGATGTGTATTGCGACACGGCCTTGATTTGCGATGTGCTCGAGCACTTGGCGCCCACGCCATCGCTCTACAACCACGCGCCCAAGGGTTTGGTACGCAGCCTGGCGCAATGGGCCGACACCTTGCTGTTTCCGGTGGCCATGGCGTACAACTTCCAGCCCCAGGGCGCAGCACAAGTGATGGCGAGTTTCACCCCCGAGACCGTCAAGGTGTTTGCCGCTGACCGCCAAGCCATGCGCGGTGGCGGTGCCCGCATGCACCACGCAGAGGGCACCGGCATGTACAAAAGCCATTTGCGACGCATCGCCAGCATGCTGGAGGGCCAAACGTTTTTGCTGGGAGACCAGCCTTGTTTGGCCGATTTCTCGGTTTACCACTCGCTGTGGTTCACCCGCGTGCAAGTGCCCAGCCTGGCAGGCATCTTCGACGCCACCCCCGCGGTCACGGCATGGGCCGACCGCATGGCTTCTTTCGGCCATGGTCAGATGACGGCCATCACGGCGGAAGCGGCCTTGCAGACCGCCAAGGGCGCAACCCCTCAGGCCTTGGGCGATGATTTTTTCCAAGATGAACATGGCATTCCCTTGGGCAGCCAAGTCACCATCGCTGCCGAAAGCTTCGGTACCGAACCGACCGCAGGTGAATTGCTGGCTGCCACCCGCACCCGCTATACCTTGCGCCGACAAGACGATCGAGTGGGCACGGTGCATGTGCATTTCCCCCGCATGGGCTTTGTGATGAAAAAGGTGGACGCATGATCGCGAACTTCAAAGGCAAAACCGCTGTCTTGACCGGCGGCGCGTCCGGCTTTGGCTTGGAATGCGCTCGCATTGGCGCGTCATTGGGCATGAACCTGGTCTTGGTGGATGTGCAAAAAGACGCCCTCAAAGCCGCCCATGACGAGATGAAGGCCATGGGCGTGCGTGTCATGGCCAAGCGGGTGGACGTGTCCAGTGCCCAAGAGATGGAAGCACTGGCCCAAGCCGTGCACGCCGAGTTTGGCGCACCACACTTTGTTTTCAACAACGCAGGGGTGGGTGCTGGCGGTTTGGTCTGGGAAAACACCGTGCAAGACTGGGAATGGCTGCTGGGAGTGAACCTTTGGGGTGTGATCCATGGCGTGCGTTTGTTCACCCCCATGATGCTCGAGGCGGCCAAGCAAGACCCGCATTACCAAGGCCACATCGTCAACACCGCCAGCATGGCGGGCTTGCTGACCCCACCCAACATGGGTGTCTACAACGTGACCAAACACGCGGTGGTCTCGCTCACTGAAACCCTTTACCAAGACTTGAAACTGGTGAGCGAACAAGTCAGTGCCAGCGTGTTGTGTCCTTACTTTGTGCCTACCGGCATCAACCAAAGCGAGCGCAACCGCCCCGGCCATTTGGCAGCTGCCCAACCCACGCAAAGCCAGTTGATCGGACAGGCCATGAGCGACAAGGCGGTCGGCAGCGGCAAGGTGAGTGCCGCGCAAGTCGCGCAGATGGTGTTTGACGCGATCCAGGCAGACCAGTTCTATATATACAGCCACCCCAAAGCCTTGGGTAATGCACAAACCCGTTTCGATGCCATCGTGCACGGGCACAATCCCCCCGATCCTTTTGCGGAACGCCCCGACATCGGGGTGCAGTTGAGACAAGCGTTACGAGGTTGAGTGCATGCAGACGATTGAGGGACAGCTCGCGCAAGAGCTGAGGGTTCGCCTAGAGCAGGTGAGCAGTGCGGTGGCCTTGCTGGACGGGGGCGCAACCGTGCCCTTCATCGCCCGCTACCGCAAGGAGGCCACAGGCGGTTTGGACGACATCCAACTGCGCGAATTGGAGAGCCGCTTGAGCTATTTGCGCGAGATGCAAAGCCGCCGAGAGGCCATTGTGCAAAGCATCACCGAGCAAGGCAAACTCACCCCCGAGTTGCACGCGGCATTGCTGCAAGCCACCACCAAGCAAGCTCTAGAAGACCTCTACCTCCCTTACAAGCCCAAACGCCGCACCAAAGGCATGATGGCCCGTGAAGCAGGCTTGGAGCCCTTGGCCGATGCGCTGTTGGCCGATCCCAGTCAAGACCCGGCCGTCCAGGCACAGGCTTTTTTGCTCAAAGCCGATGCGATCGAAGGTGCCGATTTCTCCACCGTGCCCGCTGTGCTCGACGGTGTGCGAGACCTGTTGGCCGAGCGCTGGGCAGAAGACGCAGGCTTGTTGGCCCTGTTGCGCGAATGGCTGTGGACCGAGGGGCGCTTGCGCAGCCAACTCGCCAAAGGCAAAGATGACAACCACCCGGAGGTGGCCAAGTTCCGCGATTACCTGGACTACGACGAGCCCTTGTCGCAAGTGCCTTCCCACCGTGCCTTGGCTGTGTTTCGGGGCAGGGCCTTGGACATGCTCGAGGTCAAACTGATGGTGCCCGAGACCGAGCCGGCCCCTGAGAGCAAAGCCAAGCCAGAATCCTTGGCCATCGGACGCATCGCTGGCCACTTGCGTTGGCGTCACCAAGGCCGCGCCGCAGACGATTTTTTGCGCAAATGCATAGACTGGGCCTGGAAAGTCAAGCTCAGTCTGAGCAGCGAACGCGATGTGTTGACCCGCGTGCGTGAAAGCGCTGAGAAAGTGGCGATCAAGGTGTTTGCCGACAACCTGCGTGACTTGTTGTTGGCTGCGCCGGCTGGCCCGCGCGTGGTCATGGGCTTGGACCCTGGCATTCGCACCGGTGTCAAAGTCGCTGTGGTCGACGCCACCAGCAAGCTCGTGGCCACCCACACGGTTTACCCGCACGAGCCCCGCAAAGACTGGGAAGGCGCTTTGCACACCCTGGCGCAGTTGTGCGTGACCCATGGCGTTGGCTTGATTGCTATCGGCAACGGCACGGCCAGCCGCGAAACAGACAAACTCGCTGCCGACTTGATCGCTCGCTTGGCCCAACTCCCCGATGCCATGCCCATCCAAAAAGTGGTGGTCAGCGAAGCCGGTGCATCGGTTTACAGCGCCAGCGAACTCGCCAGCCAAGAGATGCCCGATGTCGATGTGTCTTTGCGAGGCGCAGCCAGCATTGCCAGGCGTTTGCAAGACCCCTTGGCCGAGTTGGTGAAGATCGAACCCAAGTCGATTGGCGTGGGTCAATACCAGCATGATGTGAACCCGTTCGAGCTGACCCGCAGCCTGGACGCGGTGGTGCAAGACTGCGTGAATGCCGTCGGTGTGGACCTCAACACCGCCAGCGTGCCCTTGCTCAGCCAAGTCTCTGGCTTGTCCAAACACATGGCCCAGTCGGTGGTGCGATGGCGCGACAGCCATGGTGCGTTTGCCAACCGCCAGCAGTTGTTGCAGGTCACTGGCCTGGGGCCCAAAACCTTCGAGCAATGCGCGGGTTTTTTGCGCATCCGTGGCGGCGACAACCCCTTGGACATGACCGGTGTGCACCCCGAGAGCTACCCCGTGGTGCAAAGCATTCTCCAGCACAGCGGGCAGGCGATTGAGAGCCTGATGGGACGCGCAGACATGCTCGCCACGCTTCGTCCGGAGTTGTTCGCCAACGACAGTGTGGGCGTCATCACGGTGCGTGACATCTTGAAGGAAATGGAGAAGCCTGGGCGCGATCCGCGACCCGCTTTCGCGGTGGCGCGTTTCAACGAAGGCGTCGAAACCGTTGCCGATGTGAAACCAGGGATGGTGCTCGAAGGCACGGTCAGCAATGTGGCGGCCTTTGGGGCCTTCGTGGACATCGGTGTGCACCAAGACGGTTTGATCCATGTGAGCCAACTCAGCCACAAGTTCATCAATGACGCCAGAGAGATCGTGAAAACAGGTGAGATAGTCAAAGTCAAGGTGCTCGAAGTGGACTTGCCACGCCAGCGCATCAGCCTGTCCATGAAACTCGATGCAGCACCCCCGGTCCGATCTGACCAACCTCGCTCTGACAAACCGCGTGGCATGGGCGGGCCCAAGTCGTCTTACCCAGACCGGTCAGCGCCGGCAGCCAGCGCATCGGCCATGGCGTCGGCTTTCGCCAAGCTGCAGGGCTTGAAGAAGTAATCCCTGCACGACAATCCCCGCATGAAAGCCCTCAAGATTTACGCTGGACCTACTGCGCGCCGACACATGGCGCAGCATGGCTTGCTGCCCCAACACATCGGCGTCGTGCCTGGCGCGGCCGGTGGGCCCAAGGGCTTGATCTTGGGCCCCATGGACCGTTTCCTGTTTGGTCAATGGTTGCCCCGCAGCACCCAGCCGATGGACTTGGTGGGTGCTTCCATCGGTGCCTGGCGCATGGCCACAGCTTGCTTGCCCAACCCTGTGTCCGAGCTCCAAGCCTTGGAAGACGCCTACATCCACCAACACTACGAGCTCGAACCGGGTCAATCCCGACCCACGGCCAAACAGGTGAGCGAAGACTTCCGAAACAACCTCACGGGTTTTTACAGCGGCCGCATGCACCATGTGTTGCAGCACCCGCGTTACCGCTTGCACGTGGTCACCTCGCATGGGCGAGGCCTTCTGTCCCGTGACAGCGCCTGGCGCACCCCCTTGGGCTATGCCGGGGCCTACCTCACCAATGCCGTGAGTCGCCGTGCCATGGGCTTGTGGCTTGAGCGGGTGGTGTTTTCGTCACCGTTCATGGGCACGCCCCAACCCCTGCCGTTTGCCACTTCGGATTACCGCACCCGCCAATTCGCCTTGAGCGAGGCCAATTTTTTGGATGCGGTGCAAGCCAGTTGCTCGATTCCGTTTGTCTTGCAAGCGGTGCACCACATCGCGGGCGCGCCCACAGGGGCGTATTGGGACGGCGGCATCACCGATTACCACCTGCACCTGGATTACCGAGGTGCCAAAGGACTCACGCTCTATCCCCATTTCCAAAAAGCCGTGGTGCCAGGCTGGCTAGACAAAGCCCTGACTTGGCGGCATGGCAGCACCTCTTTTTTGGACAGCACCATTGTGTTGGCACCCAACCCTGAGTGGGTCAAAACCTTGCCCAACGGCAAGCTGCCCGACCGCAGCGACTTTGTCACCTATGGACAAGACTTGGCGGCGCGGGTGGCGGTATGGCAGCAAGCCGTGAGTGAAGCAGGGCGCCTGGCCGATGAACTCGCGCAGTGGTTGCTGCGCCCTGATGTCAGTTTGGTCGAGCCGCTCTGAGCACTGACGCGCTGGGTGGGGATGGATCGCTTCCAGCGAACTGCAAACGCGTCAAATTGACTTGTGCATCTCGATGTGCGCGATGCCGGCTTCCTCAAACACCTCTGCGTGTCGAACAAAGCCCTGCCGCAGGTAAAACGCCTCGGCACTGCATTGGGCATGCAGCACCACCCGAGTGTCGCCCCGATGGCGGGCGGCATCCATCAATCCTTGCAACACCTGTTCGCCAAACCGCATGCCCCGCAGTTGCCGCAGCACGGCCATGCGCCCGATCTTGGCCACGCCCTGGACCGAGGGCAGCAAGCGACCCGTGGCCACCGTCACCCCCAACCGGTTGCGCAGCACCGCATGCACGGACTGCGCATCGTGCTCGTCCCATTCCATGTCTGGCGGCACGCCTTGCTCTTGCACAAACACCTGGGTGCGCAGGGGAGAGGCATCGGCTTGAAGCGTTTCCCAATCGCCCAGGCTCAGGGCGGTCATGGCCTGGGCTTGCTCAAACCCCAACAGGGTGTCGCGCAAAGCTTGGGGCACGGGCATCGAGGTTTTGGTCTGCGGGTCTGCATATACATACACCAACTCGCCTTTGACCAGCAGCGTTTCGCCTCTGAACACAGCTGCTTCGAACAGGATGGACGAGGTGCCAATGCGGGCACAGCGCAAACCCACGTGCAACCAATCGTCGTATTCGGCCGAGGCTTTGTATTCCAGGCTCGACTTGACCACATACAAGTCGCCGCCCAATTGGTGCATGGTGTCTTGGTAGGGCAGCGCAAGGGCGCGCCAGTAATCGCCCATGGCCGTGTCCAAGTACATGAGGTAGTGGCCGTTGAAGACGATTTTTTGCAGGTCCACTTCCACCCAGCGCACGCGCAGGGGATGGAGAAATCGGAAGTCTTGGCGGTTCATGGTGAGGGAGTTGGCGTTAAAGTCGACGCATCCTACAACGAGCCCTGCATGCCATGTCCAGCTTCATTTACCTCACGCAAATCCACCTCGAATTCGGCGCCTTGAAACACCTGGCCGCTGAGTGCCTCAAGCACGGCATCCACAAGCCTTTGATCGTGACCGATGCAGGCATCAAGGCCGCAGGCTTGCTGCAACAGGCCTTGGACGCGCTGCCCGGCGTGGACTGTGCAGTGTTTGACGCCACCCCCTCCAACCCCACGGAAGCCGCTGTCCGTGCGGCCACGGCCTTCTGTCAGCAACACGGCTGTGACGGTTTGATTGCCTTGGGTGGCGGCTCATCCATGGACTGCGCCAAAGGCGTGGCGATCGCGGCCACCCATCCCGGGCCACTCACCCATTACGCCACCATCGAAGGTGGCTCGGGCCGCATCACTGACCAAGTGCTGCCGCTGATTGCCGTGCCCACCACCGCAGGCACGGGCAGCGAGGTTGCGCGGGGCGCGATCATCATCGTCGACGATGGTCGCAAGCTGGGCTTTCACTCTTGGCACTTGTTGCCCAAGGCCGCGATTTGCGACCCCGCTTTGACAGTGGGTTTGCCCCCAGGCATGACCGCTGCGACGGGCATGGACGCCATTGCCCATTGCATGGAAACCTTCATGTCCTCTGCTTTCAACCCGCCGGCCGATGGCATTGCCTTGGATGGCTTGCGCCGGGGCTGGGCCCACATCGAAGCCGCCACACGCAACGGCCAAGACGCCCACGCCCGCTTGCAGATGATGAGTGCCTCGGTGCAAGGCGCGTTGGCGTTTCAAAAAGGCCTGGGATGCGTGCACTCCTTGAGCCACAGCCTGGGGGGCATCAACCCCAGGCTGCACCACGGCACTTTGAACGCGGTGTTCTTGCCTGCGGTCATTGCCTTCAACGCCCCGGTGCCAGCGATGCAAGCCGAACATCGGTTGGCGCGCATGGCCGACGCCATGGGATTGCCCGCCAGCAGCACCTCCGCTCAAGCCTTGGGGGATGCGATTCGCGCCATGAACCAGCGATTGGGTTTGCCCAGTGGTTTGGCCACCATGGGCGTGGTGGAGGGGCAGTTTGAAGCCATCATCCAAGGCGCATTGGCCGACCATTCGCACAAAACCAACCCGCGTGAGGCCTCGGCTCAGGATTACCGCGAGATGCTGCTGGCCTCGATGTGAGGCCGCTTAAATGTCTTCTTTGAGCGGGTAGGGCAGGGGGAACAATTGCAGGGACGCGCCAGTGGAGGTGTCTGCGGTTTCTGATGGGTCGTGCCCAGGCACCGCTCCACCCACATGCAAGTCTCCCGATTCCGCGGCACTGGTTTGCAAACACAGCAAGGCCCAGTCGCCATGCACCGCATGGTGCGCGGTGTGCGCCACCAAGCCCGCCGGTTGTGACGGATCAGTTGCGCTGAAGACCTCTTGACCGGCTTGCATCGCAGCGCTCGACCTGGCAAGGTAAGCGCGGCGTTTCAAAGTGCCGCGAAATTGGCTGCGCGCCACCACTTCTTGGCCGGGATAGCAACCCTTTTTGAAATTCACCCCGTCCACGGATTCATAGTTGAGCATCTGCGGCACAAAGGCTTCGAAGGTGGCGGCTTGCACATCGGCAATGCCACTGAGCACCTCGGACAATTGCCAGTCAGCAAGGGCCAACGGTGGCAAGGCAGGGGCATCACCCACCGGCCGGACCTGCAAACTGCGCGACACACCAGCTGCAGGGTAGAGCGAAACCGACCAAGCCGCATGCCCTGCAGGGGCGACGCCCTCAACCCCAATCGGTTGGCAAGTCCAGGGCGGCACGCCTGGGGGCGCCAAAACACCCCAGACGGCGAGTTCAGCCGACGCGTCACTCAGCTTGACTTTGGCGCGCAACACAAACATGGACAAGCGTTTGAGGGTTTGCGCCAGCAGGTCTTGGCGCATCACCAACCAGACTTCCTCTGGGCTGGGTTTGAAGCCCACCATGCTGGCTTGCATGCGCCCTTTGGCGTTGCAAAAAGCAGCCCAGCGTGCTTGCCCTTCTTTGATCAGCACAAAGTCTTGGGTCAGTTGGTTGTGCAAAAAGGAGGCGGCATCGGCACCGACAGCGCGGATCACGCCCAGGTGTGGCAAGGCGCAGGCGCCCGTCTGGGGCAAGTGGGGTAAAGCATTGGCATGGGTCATGGGTCAATTATCATGTGCGCTTTGCATTTCAGGCGGGACAGGCTTGTGAAACCCAGTTTTTGGCGCAGCGTTTGGCGGTGGTTGGTGATGGCGCTGCTGGCTTTGGTCTTGGCCTGGGTAGGCGCTGTCTGGTGGGCACTGCAACCCTTGTCCCTGCGGCAAACCCCGGTAGACCTGTCCATCGAACCGGGGCAATCAGTCAAAGCGATCAGTCAACTGGCGGTTCAAGCCGGGGTGGATGAACCCCCTTGGGCCCTTTACTACCTGTTCAAGTTGAGCGGCCAATCGCGCTTGATTCGAGCAGGAAGCTATGAACTGGACGCCAACACCACCCCTTGGTCCTTGCTGCAAAAACTCGTGCGTGGCGAAGAAAGCCTGCGCGCCATCACTTTGGTCGAGGGATGGACCTGGCGGCAGTTTCGCGCGGCATTGAACAAAGCCGATTTTTTGAAACACGACGCCCAAGCCTTGAGCGATGAAGAGCTGATGAGCCACCTGGGCAAAGCAGGTGTGGCACCCGAAGGACGGTTCTTCCCGGACACGTACATGGTGGGCAAAGGCACCTCCGACTTGCACCTGCTGCAACGCGCCGCCGCGGCCATGGATCGCCAGCTCAGCCAAGCCTGGTCTCACCGCGACATGGGCTTGCCCTTGACCAGCCCCGAACAAGCCTTGGTCTTGGCCAGCATCATCGAGAAGGAAACCGGCAGGGTCAGCGACCGAGCCATGATTGCCAGCGTGTTCACCAACCGCTTGCGCATCGACATGCCCTTGCAAACCGACCCGACGGTTATCTACGGCATGTTCGAGCGATTCGATGGCAATTTGCGACGCGTGGACCTGCAAACCGACCACCCCTGGAACACCTACACCCGCAAAGGCCTGCCGCCCACGCCCATCGCCATGCCCGGCAAAGATGCACTGCACGCAGCCCTTCACCCGGCCACCAGCCAAGCGCTGTACTTCGTGGCCAGGGGGGATGGCAGCAGCCAGTTCAGCGAGAACCTGACCCAGCACAACAACGCGGTCAACCGATACCAGCGCGGCCTGTCTGGCGAGGCACAATGAGCCGCATGCAAACCGGTTTGTTCATCAGTTTTGAAGGCATCGATGGAGCAGGCAAGTCCAGTCACATCGAGGCCTTGGCCCAGGCCTTTGCCACAGCCGGTCGCGCGGTGGTGCGCACGCGCGAACCTGGCGGCACGCCGTTGGCTGAAAAACTGCGTGACATCGTCTTGCATGACGCCATGGACCCCTTGTGCGAAGCCCTGCTGGTGTTCGCTGCCCGCCGTGACCACTTGAACCAAGTGATCGAACCCGCGCTGCAGCGCGGCGACGTGGTGTTGTGCGACCGCTTCACCGATGCCACCTTTGCCTACCAAGGGGCAGGGCGTGGTTTTGACCTGCAGGTGTTGGGTCAACTCGAACACTGGGTACAAGCCTTGCCCCAAGGCGGCTTGCGCCAACCCCATGTCACCCTTTGGTTTGCCTTGGACCCGCGCATCGCGGCCGAGCGCTTGAGCGCGGCCCGCTTGCCAGATCGGTTTGAGTCCCAGCCTTTGGCGTTTTTTCAAAGCGTGCACCAAGGTTACGCTGACCGGGCCTTGGCAGACCCCCAGCGTTTTGTGCAGATCGACGCCAGCGCCACCCTTGATGAGGTGCGCCAAGCGGTCTTGCAAGCCCTGCAGTCGCGTGGACACTTGCCCGCCGCATGAGCAAGCTGGCCCCCTGGTTAGCAAACCAACTCGCCACGCTGGTGCCGCGAGCCGGTCATGCCTGGTTGTTGCAAGGCGCTTCTGGTTTGGGGCAATACGAGCTGGGATTGGCCTTGGCCGCTGCTTGGCTGTGCCATCAACCCAAGGCAGACGGCGCTTGCGGCGAATGCCCCAGCTGCCATGGCATCGAGGTGCGCGCCCATGCCGACTTGAGTGTCTTGATGCCCGAAACCGACATGTTGTCGCTGCTTTGGCCATTGTCGGAAAAAGCGCAAAAAGACATCGATGACAAAAAGCGCAAACCCAGCAAAGAAATTCGAGTTGACGCGATGCGCGACTTGCTCGGTTTCACCCAAACCACGGGAGCGGGCGCACGCGGCAAAGTGGTCTTGATTTACCCGGCCGAGCGCATGAACACCGTGACCGCCAACACCTTGCTCAAGACCTTGGAAGAACCCCCTGGCAATACACGGTTCATTTTGGCCAGCGCGGCAGCCCATGAATTGCTGCCCACGGTGCGCAGCCGATGCCAAGTGCATGCGATGACCTGGCCAAGCACCGAGGCCGGGCTGGCCTGGTTGACCCAACAAGGGGTGCCTGAGGCGCAAACCGCCGTGCTGTTGCGGGCGGCCGGTGGTCGCCCAGACGATGCGCTGCAGCTGCATCAGCTCGGTGTGCAAGCCCAAACCTGGCGCGCCTTGCCCAAACACCTGCTGCGCGGTGATCCCGGTGTGCTGGCAGACCACAGCCCCGCCATGGTGCTGTCGTCTTTGCAGAAAGTGTGTCACGACATGCAACACCTGGCCTGTGGCGCCTCGCCCCGTTTTTTCGACGCCAGCGATTTGCCTTCGCCCAGTTCCCTGTTTGCATTGAGCCAATGGTCGCGCGATTTGATGGACAGTGCCAAAACCGTTGACCACCCCTACCAAGCGGGATTGCTGCTCGAAGCCTGGGTCAGCCGTGCCCAACGCGCCATGACCGCCCGCGCCTGAGACACGCTTACTGACAGCCAAGGTCATTGAAAGCCAGAACCATGTATACCGACAGCCATTGCCATCTGAACTTTCCTGAGTTGGAAACGCATCTGACCCAGATTCGACAAGACATGGCCGATGCACAAGTGACTCGTGCCTTGCTGATCAGCACCAAGCTCGAAACCTTTGCCGATGTCCATCGCTTGGCCATGGCACATGACAACTTTTGGTGCACTGCGGGCGTGCACCCAGACGAAGAGGGCGTGCAAGAACCCAGCTTGGATGACCTGCTGCGCATTGGGCAAAGCCCCAAAGTGGTGGGTATCGGTGAAACAGGCTTGGACTATTACCGCTTGGGCGACCGCAGCGTGGCCGACATGGCATGGCAACGAGAGCGTTTTCGCCGCCACATCCGCGCGGCACGGCAACTCGGCTTGCCCCTGGTCATCCACACCCGCAGCGCAAGTGCTGACACGTTGGCGATCCTGAAAGAAGAGGGCGAAGACGGCTCAAGCGGATCGGTGGGCGGCGTCTTTCATTGCTTCACAGAAAGCGCTGAGGTGGCCAAGGCTGCGCTGGACTTGGGCTTTGACATCTCTTTTTCGGGCATCCTGACTTTCAAAAACGCCCAAGATTTACGGGATGTGGCGTCTTGGGTGCCGCTCGAACGCATGTTGATCGAGACCGACAGCCCTTACCTCGCGCCTGCACCCCACCGGGGCAAAACCAACAACCCGTCCTACGTGCCATGGGTGGCCAAGCAAATTGCAGACTTGCGCGGCCTCACCGTCGAAGCCGTGGGCGAACAAACCTCACGCAACTTTGACCGATTATTTGCGGGCGTTTTGGCATGAAGTTTTACTTTAAAAATACTTTATTAGCTATTGTTTTCATTGGGTATTTTCCTGTTTATGCAGGCTCCTATGAAGACTTTTTCAAGGCCATAGAACTCGATCAACCCGAGCCCATCAGCCAATTGCTCCAAAGGGGATTTGACCCTGACAGCCCCAACAACAAAGGACAGCCTGCACTGATTTTGGCGATGCAAAAATCGTCAGACAAGGTGGTGGATGTGTTGGTGAAGTGGCCCAAAACCAACCTCAGCATCCAAAACCTGCAAGGCGAAACCCCTTTGATGCTCGCGGCCATCCAAAACAAACGCGCGCTGGCGGCGCAACTCATTGCCAACGGCGCAGAGGTCAACAAGTCTGGTTGGACACCGCTGCATTACGCAGCCAGCAAAGGGCATGTGGACATGATGCGCCTGCTGATTGAAAACCACGCCTATTTGGATGCAGAGTCACCCAATGGCACCACGCCCCTCATGATGGCAGCCCATTACGGCAGCCCCATGGCCACCAAATTGTTGTTGGAAGAGGGCGCTGATCCGCGTTTGACCAACCAACTGGGCTTGAACGCTTTGGACTTTGCTACCCAGGCCAAGCAGGCTGACGCCGTGCTGTACATCCAGGCATTTGAAGCGGTTTGGCGCGACAAATACCCCGACAAAACCCCTTAATTGTTGCTGTAACCAATGAAACGGCTGACCACCACGGCGCCGCGCAATTCACCCGCCTTGTAACCGGTGGCTTTGTCTTGGGGATAGAGCTCATCCAGCTTGGCTTTGACCTGTGGACTGATGTCATCGCCTGAACCATGGCAGGCCAGGCACATGGGCTGGGTCACGATGGGTTTGGCATAACGCAATTCCATGCGCGAACCGGCACCGGCCTTGACCGCTTGCACAAACTCCATGTCGGCGGGTTTTTGGCCCTTGGCCAAGCCAACTTCAAACTCCTTGAGTGCCAAGGCTTGCCAATCGTTGGGGACACCGAGGACCGGGTTGCGAACACGCGTGCCTATGCGTGTGATGGTGATGTTTTCTTCTTTACTGATGCGTGCAGCGATCGCCGGTGCTTGGGTGTGACAGACACCAATCGCGTTCAAGACACCACCTTCAGCCATGGCTGCTTGAAGCTGTTGGCCCAATTCTTTGAGCATGGCTGCAGCCACCTCACGGCTTTCCTGCATGGGGTTGGCGCCTTTGTAGTCCGCCAGGGCAACACCTGTTTGCAATAAAAGACCCGCCGACAACAGGGCTTGAACAGCAGTTGTCCATCCACGGGGAACTTGCCGTGTGGCCTGGCTTGGGGACGGTTGGGATGAGGTGTTTGTTTGACTTAACATAATATGCATCGTATCAAATGGAAAAGGTTTACTGGGGTTGCAACAACAGTTGGCTGGTGATCTGAGTCGGCTTCATTTGCAAGGGTCTGTATTCGCCTTGGGACCATGCTTGGGCCATGTCACTGTAACGCTTAGAGCCCCAAACACCGCTTTGGCCCGTTTGGTAAATAAACACCGATCGTTCCAGGTCACTCAGGTCGTACACCACACGCAACGATGGCGCATGGCGGCTGGCAAATGGCTGTGTTTTCTCGCTCAACCAATAGCTGCCCACATTGACCGTGAACGGATCACCTGCGCTGGGCGCAGTCACGTCAAAGAGTTTGGCCAACAAAGGAGATTTGCCCAAAGGCCGGTGGCTGCTGATCGCCACATGGGCTGTGCCCCAGCGCCAGGCACTCGGGTCAGCACCTTGGTCACTGACCAATCGGTCCAAGGCACGGGTCAAGGCCTGTGATGACTGGTCAGCGCAGGAATGTCCACACCACCAAGCATCTTGTTTGTCCATCACGTCTTCCAAAAACGAACGGAAAAGTTTTTTGCCGTATTGCGACTCAAACAAAGCTGGGCCTAGTTTGGGGGCCACCAACCCACGCGTCAGCTCGTCTGCCCAATACGCAAAGATCACCGGTGCGGCCGCATCTGCCTTCATTTCACCGTTGAAGGACTGCAACAAGACCATGGCTTGTGGGGCCAAGGCATGCTTGGAAGTCGCTGACAACAGGTGTGGCAATAAGCGCTGTGTGGACAAAGACAAGACATCGTTTTGCATGCTTTGCATGTCTTGCAGACTGTGCTTGGGCTTGGCATCGATGAGTTGGGTGATACGTTGCATGCGGTGCGGTGCAACCCAATCTTGACCCAAGAAATGAGGATAGCCCTCGGGTGTGATCCGTTGATTGGCCGTTGCCACCCAACCCTTGCTGGCATTGTCTTGCGGGGTTTGGTCCATCGGCAACCAGCCAACCCAGTCATATTTGGCTTGCCAACCAGGTGCGGGTGCCATGCCCATCAAATCGTTGTCCCGATGACGCACAGGGACCTTGCCTAAGGCTTTGTAGGCGACCGTGCCTTGGTCATCGGCGACCACCACGTTTTGCATCGGCGAGTGGTAGTCATTGAAAGCGGTCAAAAATGCTTTGACGGTGGATGTTTGACTGCCACGGATACCCGCGACCAAGGTCTGGTTGTCCGGCTCCAGCGCAGCCCAGCGCAAGGCCAGCACAAAACGTTGCGTGTCGATGATGTCAGCATGCGCGGCCTGGGCATCGCTCAACACCGGCCCATGGCGGGTGCGGCGCACGGTATGAACCACGTCTGCCATGCCCTTGACCTGGATGGTTTCTTGGCGGCTCTCGAAGTCTTGCCAGCCCTGCGGTGTTTGGTATTGCTTGGGGTTGTCTGGGTTGATTTTTTCCAAATACAGGTCTTGCACATCGGGTCCGGTGTTGGTGAAACCCCAAGCCACATGGCTGTTGTGTCCCAAGACCACCAAGGGCATGCCGGGTAACGTGGCACCAATCACGTTGTGTCCCGGCGACGAGAGGTGCGCGTAAAACCAAATCGCTGGGGTGCCCAAACCCAGGTGCGGGTCGTTGGCCAACAAAGGCTTGCCTGAGGTCGTCCGTTCGCCCGTGAGCGCCCAGTTGTTGCTGCCCTTGCCTTCACTCAAGCCCGGCTCCCCCAAAAAAGGCACGGACCCACTGGCCACGGCTTCTCGGCCGCCCTGCAAGGCTTGGCCTTGAGGGGAGGCATACACCCCCAGGCCTTTGTAAAAGTTGGACAAGTCGACTTGGGTGGCGGGCGCTTCACCCGGATAAGCCGGCATCAACTGCCACAGGCGTTGGGTGTCCAAGGTCTTGGCCACGCTCAAGCGGGCCATTTCCTGGCCCCAGTTACCGCCCAAGTCCAGCGCCATCATCAAACCCCAGCCCACGCTGTCAGCGGCTTCCCAAGCAGGGCCCGTCTGGCCGCCAGGACGTGTGCCGAGCAACCAAAACTCGGGCGACAGGGATTGGCTTTGGCTGTCATGGAAAGCCTGTATGCCCTGGCTGTAGGCCTCTAGCACCGCTTTGGCATCCGCTGGGTAAGCCGCGAATTGGGTGCGTGCCATGTCCATGATGCCCAGGGTGCGCATCAGCTTGTCCACGGGCAGCGCTGCTTCACCCAGGATCGCCGCCAATTCGCCGTGCATGATGCGTCGATTGAACTCGAGTTGCCAGCCGCGCTCTTGCGCATGCACCATGCCCAATGCAAACGCGGTATCGCGCTGAGAGGCACCTTCGATATGCACCACGCCTGCCGCATCTCGGCTGACCTTGACCGGCCCAGTCAACCCAGGCAGACGCAACTGCCCATCGAGTTGAGGTTGTGCCCGCAGCAGGTAGATGCCCACCACGCCCAGGCTCAAGATCACCAAGGCCAGCAGCCCCCCTGCCCCCCACGTCAAGATTTTTTTCATGTTCAGCCCTTTGTGGGTAGTTGGATGGCTTTGTGCTCCAAAAATTCCTCGAAACCATATCTGCCATTTTCGCGGCCATTGCCCGATTGCTTGTAGCCACCAAAGGGCGCGTTACCGTTGAAGGCTGCACCGTTGATGTCCACCTGACCGGTGCGCATTTGGCGGGCCACGCGGATGGCATGCGCTTCATCGGTGCTCCACACACCGCCACCCAGCCCATAGATGGAATCGTTGGCGATGCGCACGGCATGGTCTTCATCGTCGTAAGTCAACACCACCAAGACCGGGCCAAAAATTTCTTCATGCGCCAAGGTGTCTGTGGGCTTGACGCGCAGCACCGTCGGTTGCACAAAATAGCCTTTGTCAAACGCAGGCTTGGCAGGTCCGCCAGCGATCAACTCAGCACCTTCTTTCAGGCCCAGTTCGATGAAGCCGATCACCCGGTCACGCTGCGTGGCGCTGACCAGTGGGCCTAAACGGGTGCTTTCTTCCAAACTGGGGCCCAAGGTGAATTTGGCTATCGCTGTTTGAATCAAGCTTTTCACTTCGTCGTAACGCGACGCTGGCACAAGCATGCGGGTGTGCGCCGAGCAAGTTTGGCCGCTGTTGAGCAAACACGCGTTGAGCGTGCCCTTCACCGCGGCTTCCAGGTTGGCGTCTGGCAGGACCACGCTGGCCGACTTGCCGCCCAATTCAAGCGCCACGCGCTTGACAGTGTCGGCCGCCAGTTCTGCCACGCGCTTGCCCGCTCGGGTCGATCCGGTGAAGCTCACCATGTCCACCTCGGGGTGGCTGGCCAAGACTTCGCCCACCACCGGGCCCAGGCCATTGACCAGGTTGAACACGCCAGCGGGCAGCCCTGCCGCGTGGATGATCTCGGTCAAGATCATGGCGTTGACAGGCGCGATTTCGCTGGGCTTCAAAACGACCGTGCAGCCTGCAGCCAAGGCGGGCGCCACTTTGAGGGTGATTTGGTTGAGTGGGAAGTTCCAAGGCGTGATGCAGGAGACCACGCCAATTGGTTCGCGCACCACCAGTGAATGGCCCACTTTCTCTTCGAGCGGATAGGCACGCGCCACCTTGGCCGCATTGCCCCAATTGAAGACCGGACCGCCCACCTGGATCATTTTGGCCATCTTGATCGGCATGCCGACCTCTCGAGCGATCGCGGTGCCCATCTCCTCGGTGCGGGCTTTGAGGCCCGCCACGATTTTGTCGATGTAACCACAGCGCTCTTCGACACCCAAGGCAGACCAGGCTGGGAACGCAGCACGGGCAGCCAACACCGCTTGCGTGGCCTCCTCGGCTGTGCCTTGTGGCACGGTGGCCATGGTCTCTTCGGTCGTGGCGTCATGTACCTCGAACACCGCGTCCGAGGTGGCTTTGCGCCAAGCGCCGTTGATGTAGTGGCTGTCGTAGGTGGTCATGGTCTGTCCATCAAAAAAGTCGGTTGGGGGGCTAAACAAGTGGGTCAATGGGCGTGGTGTGCCCACAGCAAAAAGGCTTCACGGCCTTCGCGCAACAGGGACACTTCTTGGCCCACAGGCAAGCAGAGTTTGGTGGCCACATGGCCAAAAGGCAATCCGGTCAAGACCGGGGTTTTGGTTTGGCTGCGCAGCCACGCCACCACGGTATGGAGGGTGAATCCCTTGTCATGGCTGCTGAGTTGGTAGTCGCTGAAACTCCCCAACACAATGGCTTTTTGCTGGGCCAAGAGGCCTGCGTTGAGCAACTGGGTCAACATGCGCTCGACACGGTAAGGATGCTCGGCCACGTCCTCCAAAAACAAGACGCCACCCGTGATCGATGGCAGATAAGGCGTGCCCACCATGCTGCACAAGACACTCAAGTTGCCGCCCCACAAGGTGGCGTGCTCGGCCAACAAGGCCTTTTGAGGCAGGTGTTCAAGGTCGGCAGCGGGCAAACGCCAACCCGCGCCCTCTCCCCTGCCCTGTGCCATGTCGTCAAAGCAAGCCAGGGTGATGTCGTCCATGTCTTTCGCGCCAAAGTCGAAACAGGCATGCGGCCCCGCCCAGGTGACTGCGCGGGTTTTGGCCAGCACCGCCATTTGCAACGCAGTGAAGTCGCTGTGACCCACCCAGCGGGTACCGCCCTTGATCGACTGGGCAATGGCTTTGACGGGCAGGTGTTTGAGCAAGCGCGTGAGGCCATACCCGCCACGTGTCGGCATGACGATGTCTGCGCCGCTGGCGGCTGCACGGCTGATCGCGAGCAAGCGCTCATCGTCCTCGCCCGCGAACCGCTTGGAGCTGCTCAGCGCAGCCGGGTCCAGTTCAACATCATGGCCCAGCTTGCCCAGGCGTTTGACCGCCAGGCGCAAAGCCGCTTTGTCGCGCACCGCGCCGGAGGGGGAGTACAGGTAAATGTGCATTTTTTTCTCTTAAAACCGCATTGTCGATCAAGCAGGCCGGTGTCTTTCTGTGTGGACCCGCGGATTCAAGCCAAATGCTGCAAGGCCAGCGCAGCAATGGCTTGGCCATGCTCTTGAACAAAATGCCCCGCTTGCGGCAACACCACAGGCTCGGGGCAAGCGCGAATGGCACCGTGCAATTCACGCATGACCGACTCTCCCAGGACCGGGTCTTGTTGCCCCACCACCATCAGGCTCTTGCCCGTCCACTGGGTGGACCAAAACTGCTTGGCTTGTCTCGAAACCGCCGCGCCCTCGCTGTCGGCATGTTCAGGGACCATGGGTGGAAAAGCACGCAAGGCAGCGCGGTGCCCGGCATCTGGAAAGGGGGCGTTGTAGGCCTCGCATTCAGCGGCAGTCATGTGGGGGTTGCCCCGGGCAAACAGCTTGCCCACGTCAAACAGGGGTTTGTCTGCACACATGTGTCGCCACGCCAAGAAACCGGGGCTCAGGGCTTGTTCGCCGGTGGCCAAGATGGTGTTCATCACCAACAAGCCTTGGTACCGCGTTGGCGCCGCCATGGGCAAGGTCAGCCCCAAGATGCCGCCCCAGTCTTGCACCACCAGGTTGATGCCTCGCAAATCCATGGCTTCGACATATTCAAGCAAGACCTGACGGTGCCAATCAAACCGGTGTGCGCTGTCTTTTTTCGGTTTGTCGCTCTTACCAAAGCCGGGCATGTCGGGGGCCACCACCCGGTGACCGGCTGCCAACCATGTCGGGATCATTCGGCGGTACAGGTAGCTCCACGCAGGATTGCCATGCAGGCACAGCCAGGTGATCTGCGCATCCTTGGGGCCCTCGTCGAGGTAATGCATGCGCAATCCGTCTAGGGATGGCAGGTCATGGCGGTACTGTGGTGTCCATGGGTAATCAGGCAGTTGGGCAAAGCGTTCGTCTGGGGTTCGCAAAGCGTCATCGCGCAAACGGTGCGGCATGGCTTGATCCTTGTGCTGTTGTCGTTGTTGTTTGAAAAACCCTTGCAGCATCGCGCTGGCCTCGTCTGCCCTCACCCCACCTTGGCTGTCGGTATGGTGGTTCAACACCGGCTGGGAAAATAAATCCACCACCGAACCAGCCGCACCGGTTTTGGGCTCGCTTGCGCCCCAGACCACCCGCTTCACACGGGCGTGCAAGGCTGCACCGACGCACATGGCGCAGGGCTCCAAGGTCACATACAAGGTGCAGTTGTCTAAGCGGTAGTTGCCTAGCTTGGCGGCAGCGGCTCTGAGGGCCAACACCTCGGCATGGGCGCTGGGGTCATGCAAGCCAATCGGGGCGTTGTGCGCCTGGGCGATGACCTCGCCATCCCGCACCACCACTGCCCCCACAGGCACCTCGCCCGCGTCTTGCGCGAACTGCGCTTGCTGCAAGGCCAAGCCCATGAAATGGTGGTCTGAAGGCGAGGACATGGATAGGGTTTCAAGAAGGGCAAAAGGGGCATGTTAACCAAGCCCCACCGTGGCCGCAGTCACCTCAATCGCGCTGGTAATTCAGCAGACTGCCTCGGTAGGGATCGCGGTTTTCCAAGGGGGTGAGGATGTCGGATTGGGTCAAGCCAAATCCATTTAAGCGCATGGCCTTGTTGAATGCCGAGCGTTGCCCACGGTTGGGGTCGATGATCAAGACTTGGGCGTGCTCCGCCGCGTGGCTGTCGATGAAAGCCGCCAATTGCGCCGGGTGGTTGCGCTCATAGAGCACATCGCTGCCAATGATCAAATCAAAGCGGCCGAGCAAGGGGTTGGCTCGCTCCCAATGCCCTTGCACATAGGGCAGGTGCGGCAAGTCATTGAGTTGCAAATTGGCCATCAAAAACCGCTGGGTATAGGGGTGGTAGTCGGAGGCCGTGACATGGCCCAAGCGCCTGTGGATCACCAAACTGGCCAAGCCCAATCCGCAGCCAATCTCCAGGATGCGCAATTGCTCCAATGGCCAGGTTTGCATGAGATCGGCCATCTTCTGAGCCGAGGGCCAAACCAAACCAAACAGGGGCCAGGTGGCAGAAGACACGCCAAGGGCGAGCGCGATGCCGTCGGGGTCGTGGAATTGTTGTTGGTCTAGCAAGGAACGGATGTTCAAGGCTGCGCCATGCGCGACCGCGATGCGTTCTTGTTTGACGAGGTAGCCCAGTCCGTTGTCGGCTGGGCTCGGGTTCAAAACCGGCGCTTCCGAGGGCCGCCGGGGCCTTTGCCTTCAATGTGGCGAAAGGTGATGCGACCTTTGGTCATGTCGTATGGAGAGAGCTCCAGCGTGACCTTGTCGCCGGCCAAGATGCGGATGTGGTGCATGCGCATCTTGCCTGCGGTGTAGGCCACGAGTTCGTGGCCGTTGTCCAAAGTGACTCGGTAGCGTGAGTCGGGAAGCACCTCACGCACCAAGCCGGACATTTCCAGCATTTCTTCTTTGGACATCTGACTGCCTGAAGCGTTGAGCGCTTAGTCGGCGGTTTTGATGTTGGACGCTTGCAGGCCTTTGGGGCCGGTGGTCACTTCAAAGCTAACGCGTTGACCTTCTGCCAGGGTTTTGAAACCTTGGTTCTGGATCGCGGAAAAATGAGCGAACAAATCTTTGCCGCCGTCTTCGGGAGTAATGAAACCAAAACCTTTGGACTCGTTAAACCATTTCACTGTACCTGTTGCCATTTATTGCATTTCTTTAAAAAAAAGGGAAGCCCCCCTCGGGGTCGAAGGCCAAGCATGGAGCGTGTGACGAAGGGAGAAATACCTATGAGGGCAGAACTAGAAACGAACAACAACGACATAACTTGATAATCGAAGCTGCGACTATGCCTGTATTTCTGACATAAAGCAATGATTTATTGCACGAATGGGCTAATATCTTTGTCATGAGTGATATTCGCCTCTTGAAACAGGTCCTGAAGCAACACCGCACCATCGCGGTGGTCGGCTTGTCCGCCGATTGGTTCAGACCGTCCTACTTTGCGGCCAAGTACATGCAAGCCCACGGCTACCGCATCGTGCCCGTCAACCCCAAGTACCCCGACATCCTGGGAGAAACGTGCTATCCCAGCCTGTCCGCCATCCCCCACCCTGTCGACATCGTCGACGTGTTTCGCAAACCCGCAGAGACCCCAGCGATTGCCCATGAAGCCGTGGCCATTGGTGCCAAAGTGCTGTGGTTGCAATTGGGCGTGGTCAATGACGAAGCCCAGGCCATCGCTGCACAAGCAGGCTTGGACGTCGTGATGGACCGCTGCGTCAAGATAGAGCACGCTCGTTTGTTTGGCGGCCTGGGATGGTTTGGGGTCAACACTGGCGTGATCTCAGCCCACCGACAAACCCCACCGAGCTTTGACCACCATGGCTGACCGTTCATTTGGTTTTGATACCTTGAGCCTGCATGCAGGCCAAATTCCTGACGCGGCGACCGGTAGCCGAGCCGTGCCCATTTACCAAACCAGCGCCTATGTGTTTGACAGCCCAGAGCACGCCGCCAGCCTGTTCAATCTGCAAACCTTTGGCAATGTGTATTCCCGTTTATCCAACCCCACGGTGGCGGTGTTCGAGGAGCGTGTGGCAGCTTTGGAAGGCGGCCGCGCTGCCGTGGCCACGGGCTCAGGCATGGCTGCGCAGATGATTGCCTTGCTCAACGTCTGCGAGGCAGGTGACGAAATCGTGGCGGCGCGTTCGCTCTACGGCGGCACCCATACCCAGTTGATGGTGAATTTCCAAAAGCTCGGCATCCACACCACGCTTGTCGACTCGGCAGATCCTGAAAACTTTGCCCGCGCCATCACCCCTAAAACCAAGGCGCTGTATGCCGAAACCTTGGGCAACCCGTCCTTGAATGTGTTGGACATCGAAGCCGTGGCTCGTATAGGCAATCAAGCGGGCGTGCCTTTGTTTGTCGACACCACCTTTGCCAGCCCCGACCTGTGCCGCCCGTTTGAGTGGGGTGCAGCCATCACCTTGCATTCGGCCACCAAATTTTTGGGTGGACACGGCACCACCATGGGGGGGGTCATCGTTGAGTCGGGCAAGTTCCCTTGGGACAACGGACGCTTTCCTGGCATGACTGAACCCTCGCCCGGTTACCACGGGGTGCGTTTCTTTGAAACCTTTGGCAACTTTGGCTTCACGATGAAATGCCGCATGGAGGGCATGCGCACCTTTGGCCCTGCCCTGTCACCGTTCAATGCTTTTTTGTTGTTGCAAGGCGTGGAAACCTTGTCGTTGCGCATGGACCGCCATTGCAGCAATGCCTTGGCTGTGGCGCAGCATTTGCAACAGCACCCCAAAGTGGCATGGGTGAATTACCCCAGTTTGCCCAACCACCCAGACCATGCGCTGGCGAAAAAATACATGCCCAAAGGCGCGGGCGCCGTGCTGACCTTTGGTGTCAAAGGCGGAGCAGCAGCAGGCCAGACCTTCATTGAAAACATTGAATTTTTATCGCATCTGGCCAATATCGGTGACGCGAAATCGCTGGTGATTCACCCTGCCTCGACCACCCACCGACAGCTGAGTGAAGAGCAGCAAGTTGCCGCGGGTGTGCCGCCCGACTTGATTCGATTGAGTGTGGGACTGGAGACCTTGGACGACATCTTGTGGGATATCGACCAAGCTTTGTCTAAAACCTGATCAACCCCAAACGAACCAAACCACGATCAAGGTGATCAAGGTGTATTTGGTGAGTTTGTAAACCGTTCGGTTCCATTGCTTGAACTGGCGACGCTTGGCTTCCAACTTGTCGTGGTAATGCGTGAGCTTATTGATCGCACCGGTTTGGTCCCGCCCATCGTTGGGTGAACTCGCAGCCGACATGACCACTCGGCTGAACCAGGTGTTGAGTGCAGCGACCCAAGCCAGTGTGACGGGACGCTCCACGTCGCAAAACAAAATGATGCGGTTGTGTTCGGTCTTGTTGTAGGCCTCGTGAAGATAGGTCTCGTCAAACATCACCGCTTGGCCATCACGCCAACTGTGGCGTTGCCCATCGACATCGATGTAGCAAGCATCGTCATTGGGCGTGATCAATCCCATGTGAAAGCGCACCGAGCCCGCATAAGGGTCGCGGTGGCGGTTGAGTTGTCCACCGGGAGGCAACTCGGCAAACATCGCGGCTTTGATGCTGGGGATGGACTTCACAATCGCCACGGTTTGGGGGCAAAGCTCTGCGGCTGAAGGGTGGCTATCGCCATACCACTTCAAGTAAAAACGCTTCCAGCCGTATTTGAAAAAGGAATTGAAGCCCAGGTCATCGTGGTTTTCGGCGGCTTTGATGCGTTGCATCTCGGACAACTTCATCGCCTCATCGCGAATGACTTGCCAGTTGTCTTCCAACACCTTGAGTTCGGGAAACTCGCTCATCGGGATGTAGGGCGTGGTCGGCACCTTGGAGAACAAGACCATCAGCGCATTGATGGGCGCGAGCAGCACGGAATGGTCCAAGAACAATCGCCTCAAAGGCAGGCGCACTTGTCCGCGAAAGTGCCCGAACAAAATGGCGGACACCCAAACCGAGACGATGATCCATTTCATGTCAACCCTTCATTCCCATTCGATGGTTGCGGGTGGTTTTGAGCTCACATCCATCACCACACGGTTGATGCCGCGCACCTCGTTGATGATGCGACCCGATACTTTTTTGAGCAAGGCATAGGGCAACTCCGCCCAATCGGCGGTCATGAAATCGCTGGTCACCACGGCGCGCAAAGCCACCACGTGGTCATACGTGCGGCCGTCACCCATCACGCCAACGCTCTTGACAGGCAAGAACACCACAAAGGCCTGACTGGTGGCTTCATACCAATTGCGCGGGGTTTGCGTACCGCCAAAAGCCATCTGCGTAGCGTCACCTTCAAACGGGGTGTTGCGCAGTTCTTCGATGAAGATGGCGTCTGCTCTGCGCAGCAAATCGGCGTATTCTTTTTTCACCTCACCCAAAATCCGCACACCCAAACCTGGGCCGGGGAAAGGATGGCGGTAGACCATGTCGTGTGGCAAGCCCAAGGCAACGCCCAATTCACGCACTTCGTCTTTGAACAAATCGCGCAAGGGTTCAAGCAGCTTCAAACCCAGCTGTTCTGGCAAACCGCCCACGTTGTGGTGGCTTTTGATCGTGACAGCTTTTTTGCTTTTTGCGCCACCGCTCTCAATCACGTCGGGGTAAATCGTGCCTTGCGCCAAGAACGTAGCGCCTTTGTGTCCACCACTGCCCGCCTTGAGTTTGGCTGCCTCTTGCTTGAACACCGTCACGAATTCCGCGCCTATCACCTTGCGTTTGGCCTCAGGGTCAGACACCCCAGCGAGTTTGCCCAAAAACAATTCACTGGCATCGACACGGATGACACGTGCATGCAACTTGCCCGCAAACATCTCCATCACCATGTCGCCTTCGTTCAAGCGCAACAAGCCGTGATCGACAAACACACAGGTGAGTTGGTCGCCAATCGCCCGGTGAATCAGGGCGGCGGCCACGGAAGAATCTACCCCGCCGGACAAACCCAAAATCACTTCTTCATCACCCACCTGTTGACGGATGCGTGCCACGGCTTCTTCCACGTGGTTGCCCATGACCCAATCCGGTGAGGCTTGGCAAATACCCAGCACGAAGCGGTTAAGCAATGCGCGACCTTGGACGGTGTGGGTCACTTCAGGGTGAAATTGAACACCGTAAAAATGCCTGGCCTCGTCGGCCATGCCGGCGATGGGACAACTGTCGGTGCTGGCCATCAACTTAAAGCCGCTGGGCAACTCAGTCACTTTGTCGCCATGGCTCATCCACACCTTGAGCATGCCAAAGCCTTCAGGCGTGCTGAAGTCTTCGATGTCTTTGAGCAAATCGGTGTGGCCACGGGCGCGCACTTCTGCGTAGCCAAATTCGCGGGTTTGCCCAGCCTCTACCTTGCCTCCCAATTGCGTGGCCATGGTTTGCATGCCATAGCAAATGCCCAGCACAGGCAAACCCAACTCGAACACCGCGTCCGGCGCGCGGTCATCCACCTCGTACACACTGGCATGGCTGCCCGACAAGATAATGCCCTTGAGTTGACGGTCTTTGGCATAAGCGCGAATCCATTCACTCGATACATCGCAGGGATGCACTTCGCAATACACATGAGCTTCGCGCACGCGACGCGCGATCAATTGGGTGACTTGCGAGCCGAAATCGAGGATCAGTAGGGTGTCGTGGGACATGGTCTTCGCCTGCGAACAGGCGCGGTCAAAAGTTATTCAGCGCGGTAATTAGGCGCTTCTTTGGTGATCTGCACATCGTGCACATGGCTTTCGCGCATGCCCGCCGCAGAGATTTCGACAAACTCGGCTTGCTGGCGCATTTGCTCAATGCTGGCGCATCCGCAATAGCCCATCGAAGCCCGCACACCACCCGCCATTTGGTAGACGATGCTGACCATGGAGCCTTTGTAAGGCACACGCCCTTCAATGCCTTCAGGCACGAGCTTGTCCGCGTTGGGGTTACCGGTGGTGGCTTCTTGGAAATAGCGGTCGGCACTGCCTTGCTGCATGGCACCGATCGAGCCCATGCCACGGTAGCTTTTGTAACTGCGGCCTTGGTAGAGGATGACTTCACCCGGGGCTTCTTCCGTGCCTGCAAACATGCCGCCCATCATCACCGTGGAGGCACCCGCTGCGATCGCTTTGGCGATGTCGCCGCTGTAGCGAATGCCACCATCGGCGATCAAAGGGATGCCTGTGCCTTGCAAGGCCATGGCCACGTTATCGATTGCGGTGATTTGGGGCACACCCACACCCGCCACGATGCGGGTCGTGCAAATCGAGCCGGGGCCAATACCCACTTTGACCGCGTCTGCCCCAGCCTCGGCCAAGGCCAAAGCGGCCGCGCCCGTGGCGATGTTGCCCCCCACGACATCAATGTGTGGGTAGTTTTGCTTGACCCAACGCACACGTTCAATCACGCCATGGCTGTGACCGTGCGCGGTGTCCACGACGATCGCGTCCACACCGGCTTTGACCAATGCTTCAACGCGCTCTTCCGTGCCTGCACCCACACCCACGGCGGCACCCACGCGCAAACGGCCAGAGGCATCGCGAGCGGCATTGGGAAAACTGGTTTGCTTGGTGATGTCTTTGACCGTGATCAGGCCTTTGAGCTCGAATGCATCGTTGACCACCAACAAACGCTCAAGCTTGTGTTTGTTCAGCAAAGCTTTGGCTTGCTCGGGTGTCGTTCCTTCGGGCACCGTGATCAAGCGGTCGCGGGGCGTCATGATGTCTTTGACCTGTACGTCATACCGTGTTTCGAAGCGCAAATCACGGCCACTGACGATGCCAACCACCTTGCCACCGTCGCAAACCGGGAAACCCGATATGCCCAGTTGGTCAGACATGGCCATGACTTGGCGCACGGTGTGTTGCGGGGTGATGACCACCGGGTCGAGCAGCACGCCGCTTTCGTACCGTTTGACTTTGGCGACTTCAGCGGCCTGTTCTTGGGCCGTGAGGTTTTTGTGCACGATGCCCATGCCACCCTCTTGGGCAATGGCAATGGCCAAGCGGGCTTCGGTCACCGTGTCCATGGCGGCAGACACCAGGGGCAGGTTCAGGGCGATGCGCCGCGAAAATTGGGTTGAGAGCAGGGTGTCCTTGGGCAGGACTTGAGAAAAGGCGGGGACCAGCAACACATCGTCGAAGGTCAGCGCTTTGCCAAGAAGGCGCATGGTATGTCTCCAAAAGCAGCATCATACCGACCCTGCCAACCCCTTTTCTCTGGGCGCAGATGCGAGGGACTCAGTAACCCTGTTTCGCGCCAGGTCTGCGTGAGGCAAACAAGCCAGCCGCGCGGCTGCCTTGTTTTTGAAAACGCTCGCGACGTGCCACTTTGGGATCGACCCGCAAGCCACGCAACCATTCAACACGGTCACCCTCTTTGAGCAAGATGTCAGGCTGCACAGGCTTGCCCCATACCGCGGCTTGCCATTCCTCTGGATCGACTTGCTTAAAAGGGGGAAATGCATCGAGCAGATGCTGCCGACTGTCTTTGACTGTGGCACCCATCGGTGCCTGCCAAAGGTATTCGTGCCATTCACGCGGCCCCCAGCCGAGCACGATCACGATGTTCATCGGGGATAGACCACTTCGGCGCGTTTGACAAAGGCATCCACCAAAGTAGAGGCGATTTTGTCGAACACCGGCCCCACCAAGGCCCCAAACATCGAATCAAAGCTGTAGGTGAGCTTGAGCTCGACGCGGCAGGCCTGCTCTTCGCCCAGGGGGATGAAATTCCACACACCGTTGAGTTGCTTGAAGGGTCCATCGATCAAATCGAGTTGGACTTGCCGACCAGGCACATGGCTGTTGGCGGTGGTGAAACTTTTATGCAAGCCACCAAAGGCCATGCCAATGCGCGCTGTCATGCCGTTGTCATGCGTCTCGACAATCTGGGTTTGATCGCACCAAGGCAAAAACTGCGGGTAAGACGCCACATCCACCACCAAATCGAACATTTCTTGGGCGGTAAACCAGATCAATACGGACTTCTCAACGGTTTTCATAGAATGGGGCTTGCGCCAACTTGGCATCTGGGGTCATTGTAAAGACCCTCTTCTCCTCCCTTACCCCCTTCATGGCCAGCAAAACTGCACCTCAAACCCGTATTGCGGACAACAAAAAAGCCGCATTCAACTACTTTCTCGAAGAACGCCTGGAAGCAGGCATGGTTCTCGAAGGGTGGGAGGTCAAGGCTGCGCGTGAAGGCAAGGTGCAGCTGACCGATGGGTACGTAGTGATTCGCCAAGGTGAGATGTTCGTCATCGGTTGCCAAATCAACCCCTTGAAAACCGCTTCCACCCATGTCAACCCAGACGCGATCAGGTCACGCAAACTCTTGTTGCACAAAGAGGAAATCAGGCGCTTGATCGGCAAGGTTGAGCAAAAAGGCTACACCCTGGTGCCGCTCAATTTGCATTGGAAAAACGGCCGCATCAAGTGTGAAATTGCCTTGGCCAAAGGCAAGGCCGAGCACGACAAGCGAGACACGATCAAAGACCGCGAAGGCAAGCGCGAAGTTGAACGCGCGATGAAAAGCCGCACCCGCTGAGGCTTCAGCGCTCCAGCGTCGCCTGCCCTGCCACCATCACCAAACGCTGGTCACAACGCTCACTCAAGGCGCGGTCGTGCGTCACCATCACCAAGGTGGTGCCCAGCTCCTGGTTCAACGCCAACATCAGTTGCATCACGTTTTCACCCGTGGCGTGGTCCAGGCTGCCAGTGGGTTCATCTGCCAGCAACACATCTGGCTTGACCACAAACGCTCGCGCCAAGGCCACCCGCTGTTGCTCACCACCACTCATGACCTTAGGGTAATGGTTCAGTCGCTCGGCCAAACCCACGCGCACCAACATGTCTCGCGCCAGAGGTTTGGGGTCGGGATGCCCGGCCAACTCCAAGGGCAGCATGACGTTTTCAAGGGCGGTCAACGGGGCCAGCAATTGAAAGCTTTGAAAGACAAATCCAATGTGCTTGGCACGCAGCGCAGCACGCTGGTCTTCATTCAACGCAAACAAGTCTTCTCCAGCGATGTGCACACTGCCTTGGGTGGGTGTGTCCAACCCCGCCATGATCGCCAACAAAGTACTTTTGCCCGAACCAGATGCACCCACGATGGCCAAGGTCTGTTTGGCCTGCAAGCTGAAATCGATATCGCGGAGAATGTCCAAGGTGCCAGTGGCATCGGTGACAGATTTGAAAAGGTGAGAAACCGCAATCAAGGGTGAGGACATGCTGTGGAATCCGTGTTGAAACGACGAGACTTTAACTTGCAAACGCTCATGGCTTTGCTGCTAGGTTCATTGTCCCTGTCTAGCCCTGCGGCCAATGCCAGCAAATTGCTGGTGGTGGGAGACTCACTCAGCGCGGAATATGGCATCGCACGAGGCGCCGGCTGGGTGGCCTTGCTGGGTGAGCAACTCCAGCGTGAAAAGCACCCATGGCAGGTGATCAATGCCAGCATCAGTGGCGACACCACGGCAGGTGGCTTGGCCCGCTTACCCGCCTTGCTCGCGCAACACCGTCCCCATTTGGTTGCCATCGAATTGGGTGGCAACGATGCCTTGCGTGGGTTTTCATTGGCCATGACGCAAGACAACCTGGTCAAGATGATCCAGGCTTGCCAGCAAGCCAAAGCCAAGGTGTTGTTGATAGGCATGCAAGTCCCGCCGAATTACGGCGCGAGTTATGCCGCTGAATTCAGTCAGCTGTTTGTTCGCTTAAGCAAAGCACACCAGTTGGCCTTGGTGCCATTTTTGCTCAAGGGCGTCGCGGATGCCAAAGACCCGACTGCCTTGTTTCAATCAGACCGCATTCACCCAACCGCACAAGCACATCCGATCATCTTGGCCAATGTGTGGGCCGTTTTGAAGAAAATGCTCTGATGGCGCTTTATCCTGTGTCGGCGCAAGAAGCCATGCAACGCATGGCTTTGCCCGCTAACCATCCCCAAGCCTTCAGTTGCATCATCGACGCCCGCAGCGAAGACGAACATGCCTTAGACCACCTGCCTGCTGCATTGAACTGGCCTTCCTTGAACAATGAAGAGCGCATTCGCGTGGGCACCATCTACAAACAAGTCAACGCATTTGAGGCCAACAAAGTGGGCGCAGCGCTGGTTGCTGCCAACATCGCCAAGCACCTCGAGCGCGAAGTCATGCAACTGCCTAAACATTGGCAACCCCTGCTCTATTGCTGGCGCGGTGGCAAGCGAAGTGGTTCACTGGGGTTGGTGCTGGGTCAGATTGGCTTCAAGGTCTGGTTGATTGAAGGGGGTTACAAAGCTTTTCGTGCCGAAGTGGTGAAGGACGTGGCGAACATCGCGCCCCGCTTGCGCTTTCAAGTGGTGGCAGGCCCGACAGGTTCAGGCAAGACCCGTTTGCTGCACGCACTGCAGGCCCAAGGGGCTCAGGTGTTGGATTTGGAGGCTTTGGCGCAGCACCGAAGTTCCGTCTTGGGACGCATCCCTGGGCAAGCACAACCCAGCCAAAAACATTTCGACATGCGGGTGTGGCAACAGCTGCGTCAGTTCGACCCCAACCGCACGGTTTTCGTGGAAGCAGAAAGCAAAAAAGTAGGCAATGTCAGCATCCAAGAAGCATTGGTGCAAGCCATGCGCAGCAGCCCGTGCATCGACTTGCAATTGAGCCCAACGGAGCGGGTGGCATTGTTGCTTGAAGACTATGCGTTTTTCGCCCAAGACCCAGAGCTGTTTTGCCAGCGGTTGAGCGTATTAACGGCGCAAAAAGGCAAGGTGTTGATTGGTCAATGGCAAGACATGGTGCGCGCAGGTCAAACACCTGCGGTGGTCAGCGCCTTGCTTGAACAGCATTACGACCCCACTTATGCCAAATCGGTTGAGCGCAATTTCACTCGGTTTGGGCAAGCCCACGTGGCGACGTTGAAAAACAGACACCCGAGCAACATGGCTGACATGGCTGCACAGTTGTGCAAACGCTTCCCCTGAGGCACCCCAAGGGTGTCAGAGGGCATTGAGGCTGAACTCAAGAGAGCGCTTGTCGAAGGGCTTGCTCAAGGTCTGCGATCAGGTCCATGGGGTCTTCCAGACCCATGGACAAACGCACAAACCCACCTTGAAGCAAAGCTGCGTCGGCATGCTGCCGCATGTGGGTTAAATCGTAGGGAACCACCAAACTCATGGGGCCACCCCAGCTGTAGCCCAGTTTGAACAGCGACAGGGCATTGCAAAACGCATCCACCTGTTGCGGTGTGACATGGCTGTGAAAACGCAAGCTCAGCAAACTAGCGGCACGTCCGCCACCGTGCACCAAGCCACCGTCAACCACATCTCCCGCACAGAGTTGTCGCCAATGGGCATGCCCTGGAGAGGCAGCAACCGCTGGATGCAACACCTGGGCAAACACGGCTTGCTGCAAACACCAGGCAGCCACTTGTCGGCAGCTGTGGTCTTGGGCGTCGTAGCGCAATGCCATGCTGGGCAATGAACGCAAGACCAACTCAACGTCATTACCGGACACCCCGAAACCCAAGCGCATGTGGCTGAGTTTCAGGGCCTTGGCCAGGTCAGCACGGCATGTGGTGACGCTGCCCATGAGCACATCACCCCCTCCACTGGGGTATTTGGTCAGGGCATGCACACTCATGTCCACCCCTGTGCGTTCGCCACTGCCGGGCATCAGGTCAAAGGGTTGGAATGCCAGCCCTGCGCCCCACGTGTTGTCCAACGCTGTCAGCACGCCATGCTGCTGGCATACCTTCAGCAAACCCAGCAAATCAGGAAATTCCAAGGTGACAGAGCCTGGGGCCTCCAGCCACACCAGTTGGGTCTGAGCGGTGATGCGTTGGGCCAAATCGCTGACACGCATCGGGTCGTACAACTGGTGGGTGATGCCCGCGTTTGCCAACTCGGCTTGCACCAAGGTTTTCAAAGGACCGTAGGCGTTGTCGGGGATCAGCACCTCGTCACCTTGCTTCAGAAAAGCCAGATTCACCTGCGCCAAGGCAGCCAAACCACTGGGCAACAAGACCGCGTGTTGGGCACCCTCGAGTTGACACAAACGCTCTTCCAGCACGAAGGTGGTGGGCGTGCCATGCAAGCCATAGGTGTAACCCGATTTGTCCAACCACTGGCGATCACGCATCTGCTCAACATCGGTGAAAAACACCGTTGAAGCTTTATGGACAGGGAATTGAGGTGACGCGAAGTCACCGGGGGGCAGGTAGCTGTGGTGGATCAGGTCAGTGATCGGCTTCATGCCTCAGACCCGCCACTTCTCCAACAAATTGGCTGGGCGGGTGGTGTCATAGGCCTCAAAGGGCTGGTGGATCCAGGGATTGGTAGGCAAGTACTCGACAGAAAAATCAGGCGTGAAAGAAGAAACGCCTTTGGTCCAAATCACCGCGCTGCGCAATTCGGTGATCGGGTGGTAGTTGTTTTTCAGGAGGTCAATCACTGCGTTGAGGGTGTGTCCTGAGTCAGCCAAATCGTCCACCAGCAACACGCGACCAGCGATTTCACCTTTGGGTGTGGTGATGAAACGGGCAATGTCCAAATGGCCTTGCACTGTCCCACCGTCAGAGCGGTAGGAGCTGGTGGACATGATGGCCAATGGTTTGTCAAAGATGCGCGACAAGACATCGCCTGGGCGCATGCCCCCACGAGCCAAACACAAAATCGTGTCGAACTCCCAACCCGACTGGTGCACCTTGATCGCGAGTTTTTCAATCAGGTTATGGTATTCGTCATAGGAGACATAAAGGTGCTTGCCGTCTTCAGTCAACATGGCTGGGCTTTCGGAGTTGGGATCAGTCGTGGAACGGATGGCGAACCATGATGGTGTGGTCGCGGTCCGGGCTGGTGGAAATCACATGGATAGGCACGCCGGTGACTTGGGCGATGCGTTCCAAATAATGGCGTGCTTGGGCAGGCAGCTTGGCGTATTCGGTCACGCCTACCGTGCTGTTGGTCCAGCCGGAGAGTGTTTCGTAAATGGGTTTGCAACGCGCAATGTCATCCGCACCCATGGGCAGGATGTCGATGGTTTCACCATCGAGCTCGTACCCGGTGCACAACTGGAGTTCTTTCAAGCCATCCAACACATCCAGCTTAGTGATGCACAAACCACTCAAACCATTGACCTGGGCGCTGCGCTTGAGCAGGGCTGCGTCAAACCAACCGCAACGGCGGTAACGTCCCGTGGTCGTGCCTTTTTCAGCGCCCACGGTGCTCATGTGCCAACCCGGTGTGCCCTCGACATCCCAATCGAGCTCGGTTGGGAATGGCCCTCCACCGACACGTGTGCAATAGGCTTTGGTGATGCCCAGGATGTAATGCAACATCCCAGGGCCAACGCCAGACCCTGCGGCGGCATTGCCGGCCACACAGTTGCTGGAAGTCACAAAGGGGTAGGTTCCGTGATCCACGTCGAGCAAGGTGCCTTGGGCACCTTCAAACAGCAAGTTGGCCCCAGCATGGTGGGCATCGTTGAGCTCACGAGACACATCTGCCATCATGGGTTTGAGCAAGGCTGCGTGATGCATGGCTTCGTCATACACCGCTTGAAACTGCACCTGGCCTTGGCTGACATAAGGCTTGAAGCTGTCGCCAAACTGGAATTCTTCAGAGCCTAAATACGTGGTCAACACATGGTTGTGTAAATCAAGCAATTCACGCAGTTTGGTGGCAAATCGGTCGGGGTACTTCAGGTCTTGCACACGCAAAGCACGACGGGCAATTTTGTCTTCGTATGCGGGGCCGATGCCACGTCCAGTGGTGCCGATTTTTTCCACGCCACCTTGCTCACGCGCGGCTTCACGCGCGACATCCAGTGCTGCGTGGAATGGCAATATCAAGGGGCACGCCTCGCTGATGCGCAAACGAGAGCGGACTTCCACACCGGCTTTTTCCAGACCTTCGATTTCTTCGAACAGTTTGGCGGCTGACAGCACCACGCCATTGCCGATGTAGCACTTGACGCCAGGGCGCATGATGCCGCTGGGAATCAGATGCAATGCCGTTTTGATGCCATTGATCACCAAGGTGTGGCCAGCGTTGTGACCGCCTTGGAACCGCACCACGCCTTGAGCGCTTTCAGTGAGCCAATCGACCAATTTGCCTTTGCCCTCGTCACCCCATTGGGTGCCGACCACCACCACATGCCGTCCGTGCTTTTTACTCATGGCTTGAAATTCGTTTCTCAGTGATCACAAGGCTTGGACTGTCCAAGCACCTTGCACAATGACGAGTTCACGGTCACAGTGAAACTCATCGACTTCGCTGTCATGGCCAGGCAACATGCAGACCACGGTTTGACCTTGTGCACGCAATGCAGCGATGGCATGTTGCAGCGCTTGGTCATCACCCCAAGGGGCGCGAATCGCAGCTTGTGGAACTGGCTGCTGCAGCAAAGAGACCAGGGCCTTGATGTCCATACTGAAACCAGCAGCTGGGCGTTTGCGACCAAAGACCGCACCGACTTCGTCATAGCGTCCGCCACGCACCAAGGCATCGCTTGACTCAGGCACGAACACAGAAAAACGGGGACCGCTGTAATACGCATAGCCGCGCAAATCAGCCAAATCGATGCTCACCGGATGGTCAATGTGCGAGGCCAACCAAGACAGCTGGTCCAAGGCCTGGGTGACTTCAGGCCAAGCAGCAAACTGGGCATGGGCGCGGGTCAGCACGCTGATGTCGCCGTACATCTGAACCAGGGCTTGCAAGGCAACGCCAAGCTGAGCTGGCACAGCCACAGCCAGTTCGCGCATGCGCGACATGTCTTTGTGGATCAAAGCTTGCGCGATGTCTTGCTGCTGCACTGCGGTCAAGCCTTGGTCTTTGAGCAAGGCCGGTAACACCCGGGCATGGCTCAGGTCCACATGGAATGGACCCAAATGGCTGGCCTTTAAACATTGCAGGGACAACTGCAAAATTTCCAAATCGGCTTCCAAACCCGCATGGCCGTATATCTCGGCACCCATTTGCAAGGGTTCGCGTGTGGCGTAGGGTCCAGCAGGCAAGGTGTGCAAAACGGAGCCGCAGTAGCACAGGCGGGTCACACCCACGCGGTTGAGCAAATGGGCATCGATGCGGGCCACTTGAGGGGTCGTGTCTACCCGCAATCCCAAACTGCGTCCAGACAACTGGTCGACCATTTTGAACGTTTGCAAGTCGGCATTCGTACCCGTACCAGACAGCAAAGACTCGAGGTGTTCGAGCAAGGGCGGCATGACCAGTTCATAGCCAAAGCCACGCGCCGTGTCTAAGCACAAACGACGCAATTCTTCGATGTGCCGGGCCTCAGAAGGCAAAACATCAGCGATGTGATCCGGCAAGACCCAGGCAGCCATGAATGTATGAAGTGCTGTTAAAAAAGAGATTCTACTGGGCTGTCATGACAGGGTCACAGCGATCTGCTTATTTTTTTGCAGCTCCCGCACCGCTGCCACGCATGGCTTTGAAAAAGTCGCTACTGGGGTCGAGCACCATGACATCAGACTTCTTGTTGAAACTGGTTTTGTAGGCTTCCAGGCTTTGGTAGAACTGGGCGAACTGGGCATCGCGACCAAAGGCATCCGCATACAAACGAGCGGCCTCTGCATCCCCCTCACCTTTGATTTTTTGTGCGTCGCGATAGGCGTTTGCCAAGGTCACTTCGCGCTGACGGTCAGCATCAGCGCGGATTTTTTCGCCTTCAGCGCCACCGGTAGAACGCAGTTCATTGGCCACACGTTTACGCTCGGCTTCCATGCGGCGGTAAACGGACTCGGTGATGGTGTCCACATAATCGGCGCGGGTGATCCGCACGTCCACCACATCGATACCCCAGGGGTTGCTGCCCTTGACGATTTCAATGACTTCACGCTTGACATCCACCATCAAATCTTCACGCTTCAAAGACAGCAAGTCTTTCACAGTGCGCTTGTTGATTTCTTCTTGGAAAGCATTGCGAACCACGCGGGTAAGTTGTTGGGCGCCGGCCTTCTCGTCCAAACCGACGTTGCGGATGTACTGTGAAGGGTCGGAAATGCGCCAACGCACGTACCAGTCGATCACCATGCGTTGCTTTTCAGCGGTCAGCATGGGCTCGGAGTCCACGTTGTCCAGAGTCAACAAACGCTTGTCAATGAAATTGACGTTTTGAAACGGCGGTGGCAATTTGAAATTCAGGCCAGGCTCGGTGATCACTTTTTTGATCTGACCCAAGGAATACACAACACCATATTGACGTTGGTCGACCACGAAAATGGTGGAGCTGAAGACCAGCAAGGCCAACAGCGCAGTGGAAATGTAAAAACCGATTTTGTTCATGGTGTATCTCAGCGAAGGTCGCGGTCACGTTGACGGTTGTCACGGCCACGGCTGTCAGAAGTGGTCGGTAAAGACGTTGGATTCGCAGGGGCGTCCGTGTTGCTGTTCGTCACGGGTGCTGTGCCGACTGCGGCAGGCACACCGTTCATTTGCATGATTTTGTCCAGCGGCAAATACAGCATGTTGGAGCCCTGTTTGGATTCCACCAGCACCTTGGTCACATTGCTGTAAATCTCATTCATGGTGTTGATGTAGAGACGGTCACGGGTGACCTGGGGTGCTTTTTGGTATTCGCTGTAGAGCGACTTGAAGCGCTGGGCATCACCCTGGGCTTGCGCCACGATGCGTGACTTGTAGGCGTCGGCTTCTTGCTTCAACCGCGAGGCAGAACCCACAGCGCGTGGAATCACATCGTTGGCGTAAGCCTCAGCTTCGTTTTTGGCCCGCTCGCGCTCTTGACCGGCTTTCAACACATCGTCAAAAGCCGCTTGCACTTGCTCGGGTGGACGCACGCCGCCTTGTTGCAGGTTGATGCCCACCACCTCGATACCCACGTTGTAGCGGTCCAGGATGGTCTGCATGATTTTGCGCACGCGGGGCGCGATTTGCTCGCGGTCTTCTGACAAGGCGGCATCCATGCGCATCTTGCCCACCACTTCGCGCACAGCAGTTTCAGCCGCTTGCATCACCGCATCCGTGGGGTTTTTACTTTCAAACAAATAGGCCCGCGCATCTGTCAATCGGTATTGCACCGCGAACTTGATCTCAACGATGTTCTCGTCTTCGGTCAACATGGCCGACTCGCGCAGACCCGTGGCCTTGATGATGGCGTCGCGCCCGATGTCCAACGACCGGATCTGGGTAACAAACACCACTTCATGGCGCTGAATGGGATAGGGCATGCGCCAGTTGATACCCGCACCCACGGTGCTGTGGTAGCGGCCAAACTGTGTGATCACCGCCTGCTGACCCTCTTGCACGATGAAGAAGCCAGTGGCTAACCAAATCAATAACGCGATGCCGCCCAACAAGCCCAGGCCCAAGCCTGCGTTGTTGAAGGGGGGTTGAAAACCGCCACCTGAGCCAGGGGGCGTCCCACCTGGACCACGTTTGCCAAACAACTGGCCGAATTTGCGGTTCAAGTCGCGCCAAAGTTCATCCAGGTCTGGTGGACCATTGGGAGGCGGTGGGCGACGGCGATCCTCTGGGGGCGGCACATCTGGGCCGCCGGAGGAACCTTGTGGCTGGTTGCTGTCATCTCCCCTGCCCCAGCGGCCATCGTTCAAATTGAACATGCCACGCAAGCGCTGCCATCCAGCAGACAAGGCGACAAATCCGGACCAAGTGGTTCGGTAGAGCCAAAGGAAGACGGGGTAAACCCAAGTTTTGATGTTCATGTGCAATCAGTTAAATGGAATCTTGCAAGCCGACATTGTGCCTAAGCTGAAAAAGCAGGTGAAACCTCACACAATGTCATGTTCAGGCACAGGGTTTAAGAGCGATTGGGTGTGTGCCTGGGCGTGTTGCAGCAAACGCTGCCTGAGACTGTCGAGGTTGAAACCCGTGTGCGCGCTGAGAAACAACCTAGGCACAGGCAAATCGTCCAACACATACACGTCCTGCAACAGATGGGGTTGCTGGGCGTCTTCTAAAGCATCCACTTTGTTGAAGATCAACATTTGTGGCACGTCAGACGCACCAATATCAGCCAACACCGACTGCACTTGGGCAATTTGCTCGGGATAGGACGGGTGGGATGCATCCACCACATGCAGCAACAGGTCTGCTGACGTGGCCTCTTGCAAGGTCGCTTCAAACGCGTCTACCAAGCCATGCGGCAAATCACGGATGAAACCCACGGTGTCGGACAAGGAAATTTGGCTCCCTGTCCCCTGGTCATTGTTAAGGTAGAGCTGCCGGGTGGTGGTGTCCAAGGTGGCAAACAACTGGTCAGCTGCGTAGGCGCGGGCCTTGACCAAGCTGTTGAACAAGGTGGACTTACCCGCGTTGGTATAGCCCACCAAAGACACATTGAACACCTGGTTGCGTTGACGTTGTCGACGCTGGGTATCTCGCTGCCGCTTGACTTTGCTCAGGCGGTCTTTGGTGCGCTTGATGGAATCGCCGATCATGCGCCGGTCGAGTTCGATCTGGGTTTCACCCGGGCCGCCACGCATGCCAATACCGCCGCTTTGGCGCTCCAAGTGCGACCAGCGCCTGACCAATCGGGTGCTGAGGTATTGCAACCGAGCCAACTCGACTTGCAATTTGCCTTCATGGCTGCGAGCGCGCTGGGCAAAAATTTGCAAGATGAGCATGGTTCGGTCATTGACCGGCATCTCGAGGGTGCGCTCCAGATTGCGTTGCTGCGCAGGGCTCAAGGCCTGGTCAAACAACACTTCGGTGGCGCCGTGCAGCACCGCCATCTCTTTGATTTCTTGGGCTTTGCCAGAACCCACAAACAACGCGGCATCCGGGGCCTTGCGTTTGCAAGTCATGTGCGCGACGGGCGACAAACCTGCTGTGAGAGCCAGTTGGCCGAGTTCAGCCAAGTCCTCATCGAAATGCGGTAGGCCAAAGTCCACCCCGACCAGCAAGGCCTTGGGTGTCTGTGCAGCGTCGTTGGAAATCAAGAGAGGTGGATGCGCACGTGATGCCAATCAGTCTTGCGTTTCAGGCGTGTCGCCTTGGGCAAAGTTGACGGGCCGACCTGGCACGATGGTGGAAATAGCGTGTTTGTAGACCATTTGGGTCACGGTATTGCGCAGCAACACCACGTATTGATCGAAAGATTCAATTTGACCTTGCAACTTAATGCCATTCACTAAATAAATGGAGCAAGGCACATGTTCTTTGCGCAATGTGTTGAGGAACGGGTCTTGTAACAATTGCCCTTTTTGATTCACGATATTCTCCGTGTTTGATGAGGAAAGCTGACGATACCACAGGCACTGAAACCCCTGAGGACCTGTGGCGGTTCAGGCTGGCTCAGCCTTTGTCGGCATAGGGATTGGCCGAGGTTTTGAATTCAATCCGCAAGGGCGTGCCTTCCAAGGCGAAAGCCTTGCGAAAACGCCCTTCCAAGAAGCGTTTATAGGCTTCGGTGACATGCTCCAGGGAGTTGCCATGCACCACGATGACCGGGGGATTCATGCCGCCTTGATGGGCGTAGCGCAATTTAGGGCGGAACATGCCCGAACGGTTGGGAGCCTGAAATTGAACAGCCTCGAGCAACAGTCGGGTCAACACCGGGGTAGACATCTTGCACATGGCCGCCTTGTGGGCCTGGCCGATCGATGTCCACACAGGCCCCAAGCCTTGGCGTTTTTTGGCCGACACATGGTGCAAATTGGCGAACTTCAAAAAGGCCAAGCGGCTTTCGATAGAACGGGCCAAGAGTTCGCGTTGGTATGCATCCACCGCATCCCATTTGTTGACGGCCAGCACCACGGCACGCCCAGACTCCAAGATAAAGCCCGCAATATGGGCGTCTTGCTCGGTCACGCCTTGGGTAGCGTCCAACAACAACAAGACCACATTCGCTGATTCGATGGCTTGCAAGGTCTTGACCACGGAGAATTTTTCGATCGCTTCAAATACCTTGCCTTTGCGGCGCAAGCCAGCGGTGTCGATCAACTCAAACATTTGCCCGTCACGCTCAAAAGGCACGCTGATGGCATCGCGGGTGGTGCCAGGCAAATCGAATGCCACCAGACGCTCTTCACCCAGCCAGGTGTTGATCAGCGTTGATTTGCCCACATTGGGTCGACCCACCACAGCCAAGCGAATCGGTTGGGGAGTGCCATCGTCCTCTTCCTCTTCGTCCGACAGGTTCAAAGGTTCGAGGGCCAACTCGATCATGCTTCGGATACCCTGGCCGTGGGCTGCAGAGACCGGCAAAACATCACCCAAACCCAGCTCGTAAAACTCCACCAACTGCAGGCCTTGCTGCATGCCCTCGGCTTTGTTGGCGACCAACAAGCAGGGCTTGCCCAAGCGGCGCAAGTAGTTGGCGATGTCATGGTCTTGCGCAGACAGGCCTTGGCGTGCATCCACCACAAAAATCACGGCGTCTGATTCGGCCACGGCTTGCCTGGTTTGCTTGGCCATTTCTTTGAAGATGCCGCTCTCGGCATCCGGCTCAAAGCCGCCGGTGTCGATCACGATGAATTCGTGTTTGCCCAGTTTGGCATTGCCGTAATGACGGTCACGGGTCAAGCCTGCAAAATCGGCCACGATCGCGTCTCGGGTTTTGGTGATGCGATTGAATAAAGTGGATTTGCCCACATTCGGGCGGCCTACTATCGCGATGACGGGTTTCAAGTGATGTCCCGCTGATCAGGGCAA
The DNA here is from genome assembly GCA_903956845.1 of uncultured Burkholderiales bacterium. Classification (GTDB taxonomy): domain Bacteria; phylum Pseudomonadota; class Gammaproteobacteria; order Burkholderiales; family Burkholderiaceae_C; genus Limnohabitans. Next base: position 1,645 of record CAJBOO010000167.1, on the reverse strand, counting down.
CTGATAGGCCAGCAGTGAACCATTTCGGGTCAACACCACAAAGCCTCCATCAGACAGTGCGGTGGGGGGTGACGCAAAGCCGTCTGAGCCTGTCTTGATTTTGTTCAGCAATTGACCGTCTTGGGTTGAAAGGATGTAGAGCCATCCGCTCGCGTCGCCAACGACGATGCCTTTGCTGGTCCACAAAGGCGTGGTGAGTTCGCGGTATTTCAATCGCTCGGTGTCCCACACACGTTCACCTGTGGAGCGGTTCCAGGCACGAACCACCCCATTGGCTTCGGTGCCCACCAAGGTACTGCTGTCGCCATCGACGCCTTGTGAGCCGTTGGCCGCACGCGTCCACAGCAAGGCACCGCGGGCGGCGTCAACACATCCCACCTGCGCTTGGAAAGCACGCACACAAACCAGGTTGTTGACCCTGGAGGCACTGGCCACCAAATCGACCAATCGCTCTAAATCGTTGATGCCACGGGGTGTGGCCATGGGCAATTCCCAACGCAACACACCGTTGTCAGGGTCCAGGGCCGCGAGTTTGCCGCCCAGCCCCACCAACACGTTGTTTCGAAAAGCGGTGAGGACACCGTTTTGTTTGAGGACCAATCCCTCGCCTGGGCGAACTTGGGTCCACAAACGCTGTCCGGTGGCTTGGTCAAAAGCCATGACAGAGCGGTCTGCCAACATCACAAACACACGCTCGCCAGCCACCAAAGGGTTGGTGAAAGACTGCGCCGTCAGCCGGCTGCGCCACACCACACTGCCGTCATTCATCACCACCAACTCATTGCCCGTGGTCACCACGGCAGCGAATTTGCCATCAAAACCAGCACCCGTGTTGAGGTTGGTTTTCAGATCGACTTTCCAATGGGTTTCGCCATTGCTTGTGTTGACCACAGAGACACGTCCGTCCCTGGTGGCCAATGCCAAACGGTCTTTCGCCATTGACAGGGTTTGGCCCAATCGCGTATCACCAGACACGGCATGTTTCCACTGGAGTTCAACCGCCTGCAGTGGCTTGACTTCACCGACCGATTGGGGAGCAGACTTGGGACTGCTGCCACAGGCAGCCAAACCCAACAGGGCCAGGCCGACCCCAAGCTTGCATGCCGCGTTTGACAACCTCATTGCTTTTTCTCAGTCTCGCCAGGGGACACACCCAGGGTGGCCAATTTGACTTCGATCAAACGGCGGTACTCGCTGGTGGCATCCATGCCCTTCCAAGCGCTCAAGAAGAGCGGTTTGGCATCTTCCGGTTTGTTTTGCAGCATGGCGATGTCGCCCAGGCGGTCGTCAAACAGGGGTTGAAAACCCGTGGGGGCTTGTTGGCCTTGCAATAAAGACTTGGCTTTGTCGAGGTTTGTGCGCTCAATTTCCAGGGCTGACAAGCGCAAACGCGCAATCGCCACGTAGCCCTCTTCTTTGCCATGGTCGATTTGCCATTGCAGGGCTTTGTCTGCTTCGGCCAGATTGTCTTTGGCCACGTAAATGCGGGCGGACAACAACGAGGCTTGCTGGGCAAAAGTGGTGCTGCCGAACTGGTTTTGCAGATCGGTCAATGAACGGGTCAACACAGGCAAGTCAGCTTCGCGGGCCGCTTTTTCAAAAGTGTCATACAAGACAGCCGCTTGGGCAGCCTGGCGCTTTTGCC
>CAJBOO010000166.1 GCA_903956845.1 uncultured Burkholderiales bacterium | reverse complement strand
TGAGAAATCAAGTCAGCGTTCATCAACTCTTTCAAGTGAAATGAAAGCGTATTTGCTGGCATACCCATTTGCTCTGCCATCAGAGCTGGCGTAAGGCCTTCACCACCCTTCACGACCAATGCCCGAAAAATCTGTAGACGATTGGGCTGAGCGAGAGCGGCAAGTGCTTTGATGACGTATTTGTCTTCCATGATTCAACTTTATTGGAAATATATGACTTTATCATGGCAAAGATAGATCTGGGGCACTCCATCGAATCGGTCAATCCTGTCAATGGGGTGGCGATCGTTAAGCCAAAAAAAAACAAAAAGCGCTGATAAAAGCGCTTAAGTTGTTGAATATGTTGGGGAATTTCTGGTGCGTGGTGAGGGTTTCGAACCCCCGACCCCCGCCGTGTGAAGGCGATGCTCTACCACTGAGCTAACCACGCAATAAGCACTGAGTAAAGTGCGAAGTCGTGTATTTTGACATAAAACCCAACTGACTCAGTAAAACCAAGCGCAGGCTTCAATGTGTAGCGCCTGCTAGCTGACGCCACAAGGTTTTTTCACCACTGGCTTTGTCAATTTGCTCGAGCACTTCTTCGTGCGCAGCGAGTTCATCTGCGCTGGGCTCAATGACTTTCAAGGTCAATTGGCTGAAGTCCAAGGTTCTGGTCAAACCCGCACTGTCCAACCCCGCATCAGTGTCCATCAACAAGGCATCTTGGCCGCGTGTGAGGTTGATGTACACATCAGCCAACAACTCAGCATCCAACAAGGCGCCATGCAAGGTGCGGGCAGCATTGCTGACCCCCAGTCGGTCACACAGGGCATCCAATGAATTGCGCTTGCCTGGGTAAATCTCTTTCGCCATGGCCAGGGTGTCGCGCACCTGGCTCACGTGATCCTTGAAGGGTGGCAACCCCATCAATGCCAATTCTTTGTTCAAAAACCCCAAGTCAAAACTGGCGTTGTGGATGATGATTTCAGCATCTTGAACATAGGCCAAAAATTCATCCACCACTTGCGCAAACTTTGGCTTGTCGAGCAAAAACTCATTGGTGATGCCGTGAACTTTCAAGGCATCTTCATGGCTTTCGCGCTCAGGATTGAGGTAGTAATGAAAATTTCGCCCCGTTAATTTGCGGTTGACCAATTCCACGCAACCAATTTCGATGATGCGGTCCCCTGCCTCAGCAGATAAGCCTGTGGTTTCGGTGTCCAAAACGATCTGTCGCATGGTGACTCAGTGGTTTTCTTTGGCGTGGTTGATGGTGTATCTGGGAATCTCGACCACCAGGTTTTGCTGTGCCACGATCGACTGACAACTCAATCGAGATTGAGGCTCTAAGCCCCATGCACGGTCAAGCAAATCTTCTTCCAATTCTTCGGGTTCGTTCAGGCTTTTGAAACCTTCGCGCACGATCACGTGGCAGGTGGTGCAGGCACAACTCATGTCACAGGCATGTTCGATGGCGATGCCATGGTCAAGCAATGCCTCGCAAATGGTGGTGCCTGGCAAGGTTTGAATCTCAAGCCCTTGTGGGCACAGTTCAACGTGCGGAAGTATTTTGATGGTGGTCATGTCATGGAGCCAATGTGTTTGCCAGCGAGGGCCTTTCTGATGCCGTCGTTCATGCGTGCAGCGGCAAAGGCCTCAGTGCCTTTGGCCAAGTTGTCTGTGACCGCTTCGATCTCAGCCGCATTGACTGATGTCTTGGAGGCTAAAACCGCATCCATCAATTGGCGGATGTCATGTTGCTCTGAAGCACTCAACAGGTGCGCATCCGCTTGCAATGCGCTTTGAGCAGCCAACCACATGCGGTCAGCTTCCAGTCGGGCTTCAGCCAAAGCCCTGGCATGTTTATCGATCTCAGCCGTGTGGAAACTGTCTTGCAGCATGGCAGCAATCTGGTCATCTGACAGGCCGTAACTGGGTTTGATGTCGATTTGCGACTTCACACCACTCTGTGTTTCCAAAGCTGCAACGCTCAACAGTCCATCTGCATCCACAGTGAAAGTGACTCGGATGCGTGCAGCCCCAGCCGCCATGGGTGGGATACCGCGCAGTTCAAACCGCGCCAAGCTTCGGCAATCAGCCACCAAATCACGCTCCCCCTGCAATACGTGCAAAGCCAAGGCAGTTTGACCATCTTGGTAGGTGGTGAAATCTTGTGCCATGGCGGTTGGAATGGTTTGGTTGCGGGGCACGATCCGCTCGACCAATCCTCCCATGGTCTCGATACCCAACGACAAAGGGATCACATCCAACAACAGCAACTCACCATCAGGGTTGTTGCCACTGAGTTGATTGGCTTGGACAGCCGCACCAATGGCCACCACCTCATCAGGATTCACATTGGTCAAAGGTTGGCGGCCCAGCAAAGTGGCCACCGCAGCCTGCACATGGGGCATGCGGGTGGAACCTCCCACCATGACCACCCCTTGGATGTCTTCAGCCTTGACTTGCGCGTCACGCATGGACTTTTTCACAGCTTGCAAAGTTTTCTGGGTCAATGCAGCGGTGGCGGCTTCAAAAGCTTCGCGCGTCACGGCTTGTGTCAATAAGCCATCACTCAATTCCACCTCAAAGACTGCTTGGGTAAGCTCAGACAAGCGTTCTTTGCAATGGCGAGCGGCCGTGGACATTTTGGTTTTGTCTGCATCGGTGTGCGTGCGGCGCTGGTGTTGCGACAACACCCAGTCTGCCAAGCAACGGTCATAGTCGTCCCCACCCAAAGCAGAGTCACCGCCTGTGGCCAGTACTTCAAACACACCTTTGCTCAATCGGAGCACAGACACATCAAAGGTGCCACCACCCAAGTCGTAGACCATGTACAAGCCTTCGCTGGCGTTGTCCAAGCCGTAAGCGATGGCAGCAGCTGTAGGCTCGTTGATCAAGCGGAGCACGTTCAGCCCTGCCAGTTGTGCCGCGTCTTTGGTGGCTTGCCGCTGGGCATCATCGAAATAGGCAGGCACGGTGATCACCGCACCGTAAATATCGTCATTGAATGTGTCTTCGGCGCGTTGACGAAGTGCAGCCAAGATTTCAGCACTCACCTCAACGGGCGACTTCACACCTTCGCAGGTTTGCAGGCCCAGCATGCCCGGTGTGTCTACAAAGGCGTAGGGCAAATGTGCGCGATTGGGGACATCCGCCAGGCTTCGTCCCATGAAGCGCTTGACCGAAACAATGGTGTTTTGTGGGTCCTCTGATTGCGAAGCCAAAGCTTCATGGCCCATGGCCCTGCGGCCTTGCGGTAAGTAACGCACAGCGGAGGGCAGGATGGTCCGCCCTTGGGGGTCAGGCAGGCACTCGGGGACACCGTTGCGCATGCTGGCCACCAAGGAATGGGTGGTACCCAGGTCAATGCCAATCGCGATGCGTCTGGCGTGTGGGTCGGGCGCTTGACCCGGTTCGGAAATTTGAAGCAATGCCATGGTGCGTATTTTGCCCTCAGGCGTCCTCGAGGCGTTCCAATCGGTGGTGGATGTCTTTTTCAAAACGCTCCAAAAACATCAGCGCCCTCACCTCTTGAACGGCCTGCGTCCAGTTCATTTGATGGTCAATGCAATCGGAGCAGCGAGCGTATGCCTGATCTTTGGCAAGCGTGATGTCGGACAGCAAGGCTTCTATAGATGGCAAGTCGTCGGCTTCATCTAAGTTTTCTCGCCACTGCATTTGCTGCATCAAAAAAGCAGGAGGCATGTTGGTGTTGTCTTCGGCATTGACCGCCACACCATGCAGTTCACACAGGTAAGAAGCTCGTTTCAAGGGATTTTTCAGTCGCTGATAGGCCTCGTTCACGCGCACCGACCATTGCATGGCCAAGCGTTTGTCCGCAGCACCTTGAGCAGCAAATTGGTCAGGATGCACTTGCCGTTGCAAAGCCTTCCAGCGTTGATCCAATGTGTCTCGGTTCAGCTCAAACTGCTTGGGTAAATCAAACAGCTGAAAATCGTCTGCCGCCAATGAAATGGGCAATGGCAACTGTCCTGAAGTCACACTCACACTCGAAAGGACTCGCCGCAGCCACAACGATCACGTTCGTTAGGGTTGTTGAACTTGAAACCTTCATTCAAACCTTCACGAACGAAGTCCAGCTCGGTACCGTCCAGGTATGCCAGGCTTTTGGGATCGATCAAAATTTTCAAGCCATGGGTGTCAAACACGATGTCTTCTGGGTTGAGGTCGTCAACGTACTCCAGCTTGTATGCCAAACCAGAGCAACCGGTGGTTTTCACCCCCAGACGAACACCGACACCTTTGCCACGTTTGGTCAGGTACCGATTGACATGCCGCGCGGCGGCTTCGGTCATGGAGACAGACATATCAGTGCGCGTGTTTCTTTTTGTAATCTTCCACAGCCGCCTTGATGGCGTCTTCAGCCAAGATGGAGCAATGGATTTTCACTGGTGGCAGTGCCAACTCCTGGGCAATCTCGCTGTTTTTGAGGGCTGCAGCTTGGTCCAGGGTTTTACCCTTTACCCATTCAGTCACCAAGGAAGAGGACGCGATGGCAGATCCACAACCATAGGTTTTGAACCGAGCGTCTTCAATCACGCCTGTCTCGGGGTTGACTTTGATTTGCAACTTCATCACGTCGCCACAAGCGGGTGCCCCCACCATGCCCGTGCCAACGGAGTCGTCTCCTTTTTCAAATGAACCCACGTTGCGTGGATTCTCGTAATGGTCAATCACTTTATCGCTGTAAGCCATGAATACTCTCCGAATATGTCAGTGTGCAGCCCATTGAATGGTGCTGATGTCAATGCCTTCTTTGTACATGTCCCACAAGGGGCTCAAGTCTCTGAGTTTGGCAACATTGGTGCGAATCGTACTGATCGCATAGTCAATTTCTTCTTCGGTGGTGTAGCGCCCAATGGTCATGCGCAGGCTGCTGTGGGCCAGTTCATCGCTGCGTCCCAATGCCCTTAAAACATAGCTGGGCTCCAAGCTGGCTGAAGTGCATGCCGACCCCGAGGAAACAGCCAATCCCTTGATGCCCATGATCAAAGACTCGCCTTCAACATAGTTGAAACTGATGTTCAGGTTGTGGGGAACGCGCTGGGTCAGGTGGCCATTGACAAAGACTTGTTCAATGTCTTTCAAACCGTCCAACAATCGCTTTTGCAAACGCTGGGCTTTTTCCAGGTCTTGGGCCATTTCGAGTTTGGCCAAGCGGAACGCCTCACCCATGCCCACGCATTGGTGGGTGGGCAAGGTGCCACTGCGCATGCCACGCTCATGGCCGCCGCCGTGCATTTGGGCTTCCAGTCGCACGCGGGGCTTGCGGCGAACATACAAAGCACCGATGCCTTTGGGTCCATAGGTTTTGTGAGAAGCCAGGCTCATCAAATCAATGGGCAACTTCTCCATGTCGATCTCGACTTTTCCAGTGGACTGTGCAGCATCCACGTGAAAAATGATGCCCTTCTCACGGCACATGTTGCCAATGGTCACCACGTCTTGAATCACGCCAATTTCGTTGTTGACATGCATGACGCTGATCAGCGAGGTGTCTGGGCGGATCGCATCTTTGAGCACGTTCAGGTCGAGCAAACCGTCTTCTTGCACATCCAAATAAGTGACCTCAAAGCCTTGACGCTCGAGTTCACGCATGGTGTCCAAAACCGCCTTGTGCTCGGTTTTGACCGTGATCAAGTGCTTGCCTTTGGTTTTATAAAAATGGGCTGCGCCCTTGATGGCCAAGTTGTTGGACTCGGTAGCGCCTGAAGTCCAAACGATTTCTCGGGGATCAGCACCGATCAAATGAGCCACGTTCACGCGGGCGTTTTCAACAGCTTCTTCGGCTTCCCAGCCCCAAGCATGGCTTCGAGACGCGGGGTTGCCAAAGTGCTCACGCAACCAGGGAATCATGGCGTCAACCACGCGCTCGTCGCATGGGTTGGTCGCACCGTAATCAAGGTAGATGGGAAAGTGGGGAGTCATGTCCATGATGGTTCTCAGCTTTTGCCAAATGCGTTGCCCAAGGCAAACACAGAATTGGGCGCATTCACGCGAATCGGTTTGACCACAGGGGCGGAGGAAATCGCACGCTTGTGCATGGGTTTTTCTTCAACCAACAGGCCTTTGGCCAACTGATCGTCCACCAACTTTTGCAGTTTGACTGAGCTTAAAAAATCGATCATGCGCTGGTTCAAGGAAGACCACAACTCGTGGGTCATGCAGCGACCCGATTCGCCCAAGCAATTTTCTTTGCCTGCGCAATGGGTGGCGTCGATTGGCTCATCCACGGACAAAATGATGTCAGCCACCGAGATGTCATCGGCCTTGCGACCCAGGGTATAGCCGCCGCCAGGGCCGCGGGTGGACTCAACCAGGTTTTGGCGGCGCAATTTGCCAAACAGCTGCTCAAGGTAGGACAAAGAAATTTGTTGGCGTTGGCTGATGGCGGCCAAAGTGACGGGCCCGTTGTTTTGGCGAAGGGCCAAATCGATCATGGCTGTCACAGCGAAACGACCTTTGGTGGTGAGGCGCATGGGGAACTCCTTTGCTTTGTCGACTGTATTACTCAACTATAACACAAGACCTAACAAAACAGTCGGGTAATAGCCCTTGTCATCACACGCTGTCGGGGGCTGAAGCCCCGAAAGTCAGGGCCCGCAGGCGTCCCAACTGGTCTCTGACCGCAGCAGCCTGCTCGAATTCCAGGTTGCGGGCGTGCTCCATCATTTGTTTTTCCAGGCGCTTGATTTCCTTGGCCACATCTTTTTCGCTCATGTCCTGCACACGGGCATGCTCTAGCTCCAAGCGCATGGACTCTTTTTCAGATTTCTCGCTGTAAACCCCATCAATCAAGTCGCGAATGCCTTTGACCACGCCGCGCGGCGTGATGCCATGCGTGGTGTTGAATTCCATTTGTTTTGCTCGGCGCCGCTCGGTTTCACCAATGGCCCGCTTCATGGAGTCGGTGACTTTGTCCGCATACAAAATCGCCCTGCCTTCCAGGTTCCGGGCTGCACGGCCGATGGTTTGGATCAAACTGCGTTCAGAGCGCAAGAAACCTTCCTTGTCGGCGTCCAAAATGGCCACCAGCGACACCTCGGGCAAGTCCAGGCCTTCGCGCAGCAAATTGATGCCGACCAAGACATCAAATGCCCCCAAACGCAAATCGCGCAATATTTCAACCCGTTCAACCGTGTCAATGTCACTGTGCAAGTAACGGACCTTGACGCCGTTGTCACCCAGGTAATCCGTGAGTTGCTCAGCCATGCGCTTGGTCAGCGTCGTGATCAAGATTCGTTCGCTTTTCACTACCCGAATACGGATTTCCTGCAGCACATCGTCGACTTGATGAACCGCAGGCCTCACCTCGACCTGCGGATCGACCAGGCCTGTGGGCCGAACCACTTGCTCCACCACATGGCCTGAGTGCACTTTTTCATAGTCCGAAGGCGTGGCAGAGACAAACACCAACTGGCGCATGCGTCTTTCAAACTCATCGAGTTTCAGGGGGCGGTTATCGAGTGCACTTGGCAACCGAAACCCATACTCCACCAAGGTGGTTTTACGCGCCCTGTCGCCGTTGTACATGCCAGAGAACTGCCCCATGAGCACGTGGCTTTCATCGAAAAACATCAGCGCGTCTTTGGGCAGGTAATCGGTCAATGTGCTGGGCGGCTCGCCTGGCGCGGCGGCGGACAAATGCCGCGTGTAGTTTTCAATGCCTTTGCAATGACCCACCTCACTGAGCATTTCCAAATCAAAACGGGTGCGCTGCTCTAAGCGCTGCGCTTCAACCAACTTGCCCATGCCCACCAATTCTTTGAGGCGATCAGCCAGCTCGAGCTTGATGGTTTCCACAGCGGCCAACACCTTTTCACGCGGCGTGACGTAGTGGCTCGACGGATACACCGTGAATCGAGGAATTTTTTGCCTCACACGCCCAGTCAATGGGTCTAGCAATTGCAGGCTTTCAATTTCATCGTCAAACAACTCGATGCGAATGGCAAGTTCGCTGTGCTCTGCGGGAAAAATATCGATCGTGTCGCCCCTGACGCGAAATCGCCCGCGTGAAAAATCCATGTCGTTTCGCTCATACTGCATGCGCACCAACTGGGCGATGATGTCGCGTTGACCAGGCTTGTCCCCCACCCTCAAAGTCATCACCATTTGGTGGTAACTCTCTGGCTCTCCGATACCGTAAATCGCTGAGACTGTGGCCACGATGATCACATCGCGTCGCTCAAGCAAACTCTTGGTGCATGACAAACGCATTTGCTCAATGTGCTCATTGATGGCACTGTCTTTTTCGATGAACAAATCGCGCTGAGGTACGTATGCTTCAGGCTGGTAGTAATCGTAGTAACTCACAAAATATTCCACCGCGTTTTTGGGGAAAAACTCCCGAAACTCGCTATAGAGCTGTGCGGCCAAGGTTTTGTTCGGGGCGTAAATGATGGCGGGACGCCCCATTTGCGCAATCACATTGGCCATGGTGAAAGTTTTGCCCGAGCCGGTCACCCCCAACAAGGTTTGGAACATTTCACCGTCGTGGATACCTTCAACCAATTGCGCGATGGCCGTGGGTTGGTCTCCCGCAGGGGGGTAGGGTTGAAACAACTCGAAGGGAGAGCCTGGGTAAGTCACCCAGGTGCCTTGAGCAGACTCAGGGCTGGCGACAGCGTCAACAATAGGTGAGGTCATGTGCGGGACAATTTGGCCAGGAAGGCGGACCACTCCGAGCCGTTAAAATCTGGGTCAAACCGCTAAGCCTACCTCAGACGCCAGCGGTTCTGCCCTACTCCCGACCACAAAGACCCTCAAGGACCCAAGATGTCACTGTTTTCCGCCGTCGAAATGGCACCCCGCGACCCCATTCTGGGCTTGAACGAGCAATTTGCGGCCGATCAATCGCCGATCAAAGTCAATTTGGGCGTGGGCGTGTACTTTGACGACAACGGCAAATTACCCTTGCTGTCTTGTGTCCAACAAGCTGAAAACGCCATGATGAGCAAACCCACTGCGCGTGGCTACTTGCCCATTGACGGCATCGCCGCCTATGACAGTGCTGTCAAGGGGTTGGTCTTTGGCTCGGATTCAGAGCCTGTTACCTCTGGTCGTGTGGCCACTGTGCAAGCCATTGGCGGCACTGGCGGCCTCAAAATTGGCGCTGATTTTTTGCACAAACTCAATCCCCAAGCCAAAGTCATGATCAGTGACCCCAGTTGGGAAAACCACAGGGCTTTGTTTGCTGCGGCTGGCTTCACGGTCGAAACCTACGCTTATTACGATGCCGCTTCGCGTGGCGTCGACTTCAATGGGATGTTGGCGAGTCTCCATGCCGCGGCACCTGGCACCGTGGTTGTGTTGCATGCCTGCTGTCACAACCCGACCGGTTATGACATCACCTCAGCCCAATGGGACCAAGTTGTTGCTGCTGTCAAAGCACGCCAACTCACCGCTTTCCTAGACATGGCGTATCAAGGATTTGGCCATGGCATCACCGAAGATGGCGCAGTGATTGGTAAGTTTGTGGCCGCAGGCCTGGACTTTCTGGTCTCCACTTCATTCTCCAAGAGCTTCAGTCTTTACGGTGAGCGGGTGGGTGCCTTGTCCGTCTTGTGCCACTCTGCTGATGAAGCAGCCAAAGTTTTGTCCCAATTGAAGATAGTGATCCGCACCAATTACTCCAATCCGCCCACACATGGCGGTGCGGTGGTCGCGGCTGTTTTACAAAATTCTGAATGGCGCGCCTTGTGGGAAGAAGAGTTGGGAGCCATGCGTGTACGCATCAAAACCATGCGGCAACGTTTGGTGGATGGTTTGAAATCGGCAGGTGTTCAACAGGACATGGGCTTCATCACCCAACAAATTGGCATGTTCAGCTACTCCGGTTTGAGCAAAGAACAAATGATCCGATTGCGCACTGAATTTGGTGTCTATGGCACCGATACAGGTCGCATGTGCGTTGCCGCTTTGAACAGCCAAAACATTGGCCATGTGTGTCAAGCCATTGCAAGCGTTTTAAAGAGCACGCACTGATGGCCATCCAAGCCCTTGTCTTCGATGTGTTCGGCACCTTGGTTGATTGGCGCAACTCGATTGCCAAAGAAGCTCAAACCCTGCTGTCTCCCCTTGGTTTGACAACCGACTGGCATTCATTTGCAGACGCTTGGCGCAATGAATACCAACCTGCCATGGAGAAGATCCGCAGCGGCCAGCGAGCCTTTTGCGATTTAGACCAGCTTCACCTGGACAACTTAGAGCTGGTATTGACTCGTCTTGGCTGGCACCAAGTTGACCAGGGCACGAAAGTCCATCTCAATCGGGCTTGGCACCGCCTCGCCGCCTGGCCAGATGTGTCTGAAGCCATGAAGCTGTTACGTAGTCGCTTCATCCTCGCTCCTTGCTCCAATGGTCACATCGCACTCATGGTTCAACTCGCCAGAACGAATGACTGGCATTGGGATGCCATCGCCGGTGCAGAGTTGGCTGGGGACTACAAGCCTCAGCCCAAGGTGTATTTGCGTTCTGCTGCCGCTTTGGGTTTCCGACCCGAAGAAACCATGATGGTGGCAGCCCATTCATCCGACCTGGAAGCCGCAGCCCATGCTGGCCTCAAGACGGCGTTCATTGCAAGGCCTGATGAATACGGACCAGGTTTAGGTGAATCTGTGCCGACCACCCCAGTCGATTGGGTGGGCGAGAACCTCCTTGATTTGGCAAAGAAGCTCACAACTTAACGCAAACTGACAAAAGCCATGGGCGGGCTTCTTTGCCCAGGACAAAGCGTCAGTATGCCTGCTTGGTCATCACTGAGTGGCTGACCTAATCGCTGTTTGATGGGTTGAAACAGGCCTTGATGCTGTTATATTGCATTGCAACAATTGTCTCGAGGTGTCACATGCTCTACCAATTCTATGAAGCCCAACGGGCAATGATGGAACCCTTTGCAGAGTTTGCACTGGCCTCCTCCAAGATGCTGGCCAACCCCTCCACACCTGCCGCACAAAATCCGATGGTGCACCGGGTGTCTGCGTATTACGACTTGATCTATCGATTAGGCAAAGACTATGTCAAACCTGAGTTTGGCATCCACAGCGTGAAGATCAACGGCTCTGATGTCGCGGTGCAAGAGTGCGTTGAAATCGACAAGCCTTTTTGTGAGTTGCGTCAATTCAAATGTTTCAGTGACAACGCCGCAACCCTTGACACCGTGAAGCAACTGCCCTCAGTCCTGATCGTGGCGCCGCTGTCTGGTCACTACGCTACTTTGCTGCGTGACACCGTTCGCACCATGATGAAGGACCACAAAGTCTTCATCACCGATTGGAAAAATGCACGCTTGGTGCCTTTGAGCGAAGGTGAATTCCACCTGGACGACTACATCAACTATGTTCAGGAATTCATTCGGCATATTCAAGCAAGCGACGGCCATTGCCACGTGGTTAGTGTGTGTCAACCGACTGTGCCTGTTCTGGCGGCCGTGTCACTGATGGCCAGTCGACAAGAGACACTGCCATTGAGCATGACCATGATGGGCGGCCCCATCGATGCCACCAAGTCCCCCACCGCGGTGAACAACTTGGCGATGAACAAAAGCTACCACTGGTTTGAAAACAACGTGATTTACCGGGTGCCTGCCAGTTTTCCGGGCGAAGGTCGTCGGGTCTATCCCGGGTTCTTACAACACTCTGGGTTTGTTGCCATGAACCCAGACCGCCATTTGAAAAGCCACTACGACTACTTCAAAGACCTGATCAAAGGCGACAACTCGAGCGCCGAGTCGCATCGCCAGTTTTACGATGAATACAACGCCGTGCTCGACATGGATGCAGACTACTACCTCGAAACCATTGCCACTGTTTTTCAGGAATTCAAATTGGTCAGGGGCACTTGGGATGTCAAGTCTGATTCAGGTGAGATTGAGCGCGTTCGCCCCCAAGACATCACCAACTGTGGTTTGTTGACCGTTGAAGGTGAGCTCGATGACATTTCAGGTTCAGGTCAAACCAAAGCAGCTTTGCATTTATGCACCGGTATCCCAGCCTCCCAAAAAATGCACTATGAAGCTGAAGGTGCCGGACACTACGGCATCTTCAGTGGTCGCCGCTGGCGGGACGGTGTGTATCCGCAAGTTCAGTCGTTCATTTTGAGCCATCACCTCAAGGGCACCAAGCGCCCTGCCAAAGCGGCCAAAGCTGTCAAAGGCAAATTGGCTTCAAGCACCAAAGCCACACAACGTGGTGCTCGATCAACGGCCAAGTGATTTCAGTCGCAAGCATCCTGGCGGTGTTGCCGCAAACACAATGCCAGCGATGCGGCTTCCAAGATTGCGCGGCTTACGCGCAAGCCATTGCCACACAAGAGGCCCCCATCAACCAATGTCCACCAGGCGGGCAAGAGGGCATGAGGCTACTGGCTGTGCTGACCGGTCAACCGGATCAGGCCTTGAACCCGGCTCATGGCCTTGAAGGCCCCAGACACCTGGCTTACATTGATGAGGACTGGTGCATCGGCTGCACCTTGTGCATCGAGGCTTGTCCGGTGGATGCCATCATTGGCACCCATAAACGCATGCATACCGTCATAGAAAATCTCTGCACAGGCTGCGAACTCTGCCTGCCCGTGTGTCCTGTGGATTGCATCGAGTGGGAAAACGTCAGCGGACATCGCACGGCCTGGGCTGCTTGGACAGCTGAACAAGCCAGCATGGCCTCAGACAGATACGCAGCCAGGCAAGCCAGGCTCAGTTTGGTTCAACAACCAGCCGAGGAAAACATGCCTTCAGCCAAAATCAGTCGGGTTGAGCAAGCATTGGCCAGAGCCAAAGCGAAAGCAGCTGAGAAGCAAGCGCCTAAAGGCTGATCACTCAAGCCCAAACTTGGCCAAGGACGCATAGGCACTGATCACCTCGTCAGGCGCCTGCACCAATTCAATCAGGACACCTTCTCCCCCAATCGGAAATTCATCATTGCCCTTGGGGTGCAAAAAAGTGATGTCAAAACCTGCGGCACCTTTGCGAATACCGCCTGGCGCAAAACGCACGCCTTGCTGGCTCAACCAGTCCACCGCCTTGGGCAGATCATCTATCCATAAACCCACATGGTTCAATGGAGTGGTGTGCACAGCAGGTTTTTTGGTGACATCCAGAGGCTGCATCAAGTCCACCTCTACCTTGAAGGGGCCAGCACCCATCGCACAAATGTCTTCGTCAACGTTTTCTCGCTCGCTTTGGAAAGTACTTGTCACTTCCAAACCGAAAAGATCCACCCACAGTTTGCGAAGCTTCAGTTTGTCCTCTGCACCAATCGCAATTTGCTGGATGCCCAGCACTTTGAAAGGTCGACTCATACAAACTCCACAATCACTTGGTCTACCGTGAGGGATTCGCCTTTTTTCGCCATCACCGATTTGACAATGCCATCTTGTGCAGCGAACAACACATTTTCCATTTTCATGGCTTCAATCACCGCCACACGCTCAC
>CAJBOO010000165.1 GCA_903956845.1 uncultured Burkholderiales bacterium | reverse complement strand
GGGCGGATGGACTGCCTTGGCCCAAGGCGACTTTCATGGTGTCGATGTTGTTCACCGGTATGCCGCTGTCAGCGCTGCCATACAAGCCCAGCACCGGCGCATGCAATGTGGCGGTCAGGTCAATCGGGTGTTGGGGCGTGAGCGCTGAGGTTTGACCGAGCAAGCGACCATACCAAGCCACACCCGCTTTCACTTTGGGTTGGTGCGCGGCATACAGCCAAGTGATGCGTCCACCCCAGCAAAAACCAGTGATGCCCAGTTTGGCAGTGTTGCCGCCGTTCTTCGCGGCCCAGGCCACGCAGGCATCCAAATCGTTCATCACCTGCACATCGGGCACCTTGGAGACCACCTCGGCGATCAACTTGCCCATCTCGCCATAGCTGCCAGGGTCTCCCTGGCGCAACATCAACTCGGGGGCGATCGCCAAATAGCCTTGATGTGCCAAGCGGCGGGTGATGTCAGCGATGTATTCGTGCACACCAAAAATTTCTGACACGACCAACACCACGGGCAGGTTGGCTTTACCTGCAGGCGCGCTGCGGTAGGCCGGCATCTGGAAACCCGCCACGTCGATCATCACCTCGCCATGCACCAAGCCTTCGCCTGAGGTTTTCACCGCGGTTTGTCCCATCACCGGCCACGCCGAGGCGGCGTAGCCCACCCCCACAGCGGTCTTGAGCCAAGTGCGTCGATCAGCGGCGGCCCATCCAGGCGCTGGGGCCAACAGGGCTTGGGCATCGGTGACGTGAATGGGGTTCATGCGGTCTTTCAGGGAATCAGGGAACGAGGTCCGGCTTAAGCCCTGGAATTATGCGCCCCGCCCGGGACGCACCCCCACCAGGCCCCAGGCCTGGCGAAAGGCCGCGATGGGCAGACGTCCCGGTAAAAATTAAATAAATTGTCGTAAATTAACAAATTTGCCGATATATGCGGCCTTGGGTATGTATTTTTCAATGCAAATCGATTTAAAGTACTTTTAAGTATTACTTTTTATGGATTCACCATGATGTTTCAACTCACCCATTGCATTCTTTGGTTCTACCGTTTGGCCTGCATCAGCATTCCTTTGGCGTTTTTGCTGATTTTCCCCGTCCAGGCCAACAGCAGCATGAAGATCGCTGGCCTGCCCGTGGACGCATGCATCCAGGGTGCCGCGAAATACCACGACCTCGACCCGCAGTTGCTGCGGGCGATCTTGGTGGTGGAGAGTCGCCTGAACCCCAAAGCTGTCAACCGCAACCGCAACGGCACCCGCGACATTGGCATGGCGCAAATCAACAGCATCCACCTGGCCACCCTGGCACAACACGGCATCCAAGAGGCGCACCTGATGGATGCCTGTGTCAACACCTATGTGGGTGCTTGGTTGTTACGCAAGCAGATTGCGCGGCACGGCTTGAATTGGTTTGGGGTGGCGGCCTACCACTCGACCACGCCCGCCAAAAACTACCGTTACCAGGTCTTGGTCTACAACGAGATGGTGCGCAGTGGCGCGATTCAAAACACCGCGATGGCGGTTCCTGCATCGGTGAAATGAGCCTAGTGGGCCTGGTCCCAATTGGCACCCATGCCGACTTCGGCGAGCAAAGGGACTTTCAAGTCAGCCACGCCGGCCATCAAGCGGGGGATTTCCACACGCAACCACTCCACCTCTGACTCAGGCACCTCGAACACCAGCTCGTCGTGCACCTGCATGATCATCCGTGTGCCCCTGTGCTGCGCGTCCAACACCTCTTGCACGCTGACCATGCTGAGCTTGATCAGGTCGGCCGCCGTGCCTTGCATGGGGGCGTTGATTGCCGCCCGCTCGGCACCCCCCCGGCGCGGGCCATTGGGTGAATTGATTTCAGGCAAATACAAACGCCTGCCGAACACGGTTTCCACATAGCCCTGGGCTTTGGCTTGGGCTCGGGTCTCGTCCATGTAACGCTTGACACCCGCAAACCGCTGGAAATAACGCTCGATGTAGTTTTTGGCGGCGTTGTTGTCGATGCCCAAGGCCTTGGCCAAGCCATAGGCGCTCATGCCGTAAATCAAACCGAAGTTGATCACCTTGGCGTAACGCCTTTGCTCGCTGCTCACGGTATCGGGGGTGAGGCCAAAAATCTCGGCAGCCGTGGCTTTGTGCACATCCAAACCCTCGTGAAACGCCTTGAGCAAGGCCGCGTCTTCACTGATGTGCGCCATGATGCGCAACTCGATTTGGCTGTAGTCGGCGCTGGCAATCACGCACCCGGCAGGCGCAACAAAGGCTTCGCGCACCTTGCGTCCCTCGGGCGTGCGGATCGGGATGTTTTGCAAATTCGGGTCGTTGCTCGACAAACGCCCGGTGACCGCCACGGCCTGCGCGTAATGCGTGTGCACGCGGCCCGTGCTCGGGTTGGCCAACAGCGCAAGTTTGTCGGTGTAGGTGCCTTTGAGTTTGCTCAAGGAACGGTGTTCCAAAATTTTGGCGGGCAACGGGTAGTCCTCGGCCAATTTCTCCAACACTTCTTCGTCCGTGCTGCGCGCACCGGTGGCGGTTTTTTTGATGACCGGCAAACCCAGTTTGTCGAAAAAGATGTCGCCGAGTTGTTTGGGCGAAGCCAAGTTGAAGGGCTGTCCGGCGATGGCATACGCATCTTGCTCAAGCTGCATGATGCGGTGACCCAAGGCATGGCTCTGCGCGGCCAAGGTGGGTGCATCGATCAACACGCCGTTGCGCTCAATGCGGTACAAGGTTTCGCTGCTTTGGATTTCCAACTGGTAGATGAAATTCAATTTGTGATCGGCTTGCAGCAGGGGCCACAAGCGTTGGTGGACCGCCAACGTGAAGTCTGCGTCCTCGCAGGCGTAATGGGATGCTGTCTCGACAGCCACTTGGGCGAATGGAATTTGATGCGCCCCTTTGCCGCACAAGTCTTCATACGACACCCCGTTGCGCCCCAAATGGCGCAACGCCAGGCTCTCCAGTCCATGGGGTTTGTGCACTTCCAAGACATAGCTTTGCAACATGGTGTCGTGCACATAGCCCTTCACCTCGATACCATGGTTGGCCAACACATGGCGGTCATATTTGATGTGCTGACCGACTTTGTGCTTGAGTGGGTTTTCCAACCAAGGCTTGAGTTTGTGCAACACCTGGTCCATGGGCAACTGCGCAGGGGCATCGGCTGCGTTGTGCGCCAATGGGATGTAAGCCGCCACCCCAGGCGACACGCACAAGCTGATGCCCACGAGTTGCGCTTGCATTTCAACCAAAGAAGTGGTTTCGGTATCCAAGGCCACCAACTCGGCTTGGTCTACCTTGGCCAGCCAGCGGTCAAAGCTGTCCCAGTCCAACACGGTGTCGTAGGCCAACGCCACATCAACGGCCGGGGCAGGCTCGTCAAACAACACACCCACTTCCTTGCTGCCACCGGCTGAAGCAGCAGTTTGGGTGGCGGGCGTGTCGCCCGACAACGCCGTGACCAAGCCTTTGAAACCATGCTGCTGGTAAAAGGCCATCAGCCCGGCTTCATCGGGTGCTTGCATCACAACAGCTTGCAGCGATGGCCATCCAGGCACATGGGCTTGCAAATCGCAATCGGTTTTCATGGTGACCAGCTGACGGCCCGTGGGCAACCAATCAACGGCTTGGCGCAGGTTTTCGCCCGCCACGCCTTTGATCTCATGTGCATGCGCCAGCACAGCCTCGAGTGAGCCGTATTCGGTCAGCCATTTCGCCGCGGTTTTCGGCCCCACTTTGGCCACGCCTGGCACGTTGTCCACGGTGTCGCCCACCAAGGTTTGGTAATCGATCATGAGCGAAGGCGGCACGCCAAACTCTTCGGTCACACCCGCCACATCGCGCTTTTTGCCGTTCATGGTGTCGATGATGGTGATGCGCTCGTTCACCAGTTGACTCAAGTCCTTGTCCCCGCTGGACACCACCACTTGCATGCCTTGCTGTGCCGCCACATGCGCCAAGGTGGCAATCACGTCATCGGCTTCCACGCCCGGCACATCCAACAGAGGCCAACCCAGCAAGCGCACCAAGCGGTGGATCGGCTCGATCTGGCTGCGCAAGTCGTCGGGCATGGGCGAGCGCGTGGCTTTGTAAGCGGGGTAAATGTCGTCGCGGAAAGTCGGGCCTTTGGCATCGAACACGCACACCGCATGGTGTGTCGGGTATTCGCGGCGCAGGCTTTGCAACATATTGACCATGCCGCGGATCGCGCCGGTGGCCTGGCTGGTCGGGTCGTTGCGGTCAGCCCGCAAATCGGGCATGGCGTGGAAGGCGCGGTACAAATAGCTGGAACCGTCAACCAGCAACAGGGTGTGTGTGTCTTGCATGACGAGGATTGTGCCTACAATCTCGGCTTTCTTTGGCATTTGCTGTCTCACACCCCCATTCCATGGCCGTTTTCACCGAAGTTTCCGAACAGCTTGCCCGCGATTTGCTCACCCAACTGCGCATTGGCGAATGGGTGTCCATGAAAGGCATCAGCAGCGGCATTGAAAACACCAACTATTTTCTGACCACCGACCAAGGTGAGTACGTGTTGACAGTGTTCGAGCGCTTGAACCGCGAGCAACTGCCCTTCTATCTTTACCTGATGAAGCACTTGGCCGAGCGCGGCATCGCGGTGCCCGATCCCCAGTCCAACCGGCAAGGCGACATTGTGTTGACCTTGCTGGACAAACCCGCTGCGGTGGTCAACCGCTTGGCGGGTGAATCCGAATTGCATCCCCAAGCCGTGCATTGCGCTGCCATGGGCCGCACCTTGGCACACATGCACTTGGCGGCCAAGGACTACGAGCACCAACAACCCAATTTGCGTGGCTTGGCGTGGTGGAACGACACCGTGCCGCAAATCCTGCCTTTCCTGAGCGAGTCACAGACCCAGTTGCTGTCTCACGAATTGGCGTTTCAAAACCACCTCAGCAGCCTGTCCGCCTACACCGCCATGCCGCGCGGCCCCGTGCATGCCGATGCATTTCGCAACAACGTGATGTTTGTAGGCGACGACTTGAGCGGTGTGTTTGATTTTTACTTTGCAGGCGTAGACCACTGGTTGTTTGATCTGGGTGTGTGCATCAATGATTGGTGCATCGACCTGGACACCGCTCGCATGGATGGCCAGCGTTTGCAAGCCATGCTCGACGCTTACCAATCGGTTCGTCCTTTGCAAGCGGCCGAACGACAGTTGTTCAACGCCATGCTGCGTGCGGCAGCCCTGCGGTTTTGGATTTCACGCTTATGGGATTTCCACCTGCCACGCGAAGCGAGCATGTTGCAAGCCCATGACCCTGACCACTTCGAACGCGTCTTGCAACAGCGCATGAGCCACCCTGTCACACTCTGAGCCATGAAACTCCATGTTGTCCCTGCACGAAACGGTTCCGCTTGGGTGCGCCAAGGGATCAAAACGTTTTGGCGTCAACCCTTTGCGCTCAGCGGTTTGTTTTTCCTGTTCACCGGTCTGATCTCGCTCTTGTCTTTCTTGTCTTATGTGGGCACGCTGTTGGGATTGGTCTTGTTGCCAGCTGCCTCATTGGGTTTGATGGCGGCGGCCCGTGAAGCCGAGTTGGGCAAGTTCCCCATGCCGCGCATTTTGTTCATCGCATTCACCCAAGGTGCGGTGCACAGCAAGCGCATGGCAGGCATGGGTTTGCTCTATGCCTTGCTGTTTGGTGTGGTCTTGGCCATGTCCAGCCTGTTCGATGGTGGCGAATTTGCCCGCATGTACCTGTTGGGCGGCACCCTCAATGAAGAGCATGTGTTGGACAACGACTTTCAATCAGCCGCTGTGTTTTGCATGTTGATGTATTTGCCCGTCTCTGCTTTGTTTTGGCATGCCCCTGCCTTGGTGCATTGGCACGACCAGCCTGTGGCCAAAAGCATTTTCTTCAGCACCATGGCCTGTTTGGCCAATTGGCGTGCCTTTGCCGTGTTTGGACTGACCTGGTTGAGCATTTTCATCAGCACCAGTTTGGTCTTGAGCTTGATCAGCGTGGTGATGGATGATGGTCAACTCTCCATGACCCTGATGTTGCCCGCAATGATGTTGCTGGCGGCGATGTTCTTCGCCTCCACCTACCACAGCTTTCGCGAATGCTTTGTCAGCGAGCCCGTGCTGGCCTGATCAGACCGGCGTGAGTTTGGCCACCGACAAGGCCAACCACTTGACCCCGTGGCGATTGAACTTGACTTGCGCGCGGGCATCGTCACCCACCCCCTCGAGCGACACCACCGTGCCTTCACCAAACTTGGTGTGGAACACCTGCAAGCCTGCACGCACCCAAGCGTTGGGGCCACTGGCTTGGGTGGCAGCGCGTTGCGGCACAGATGGTGGTGTGCCGCCGTAAAAACCGGCACGTGCGCTGTCACTTTGGCCAAAACCTGACGGACGCGAACCCCAAGCCGGCTGCGTTGGCATACCCATCTTGGGTGTCAGCCATTTCATGGTGTGCTCGGGCATCTCGTCGAAGAAGCGGCTCTTGATGTTGTAGCGGGTCTGGCCATGCAACATGCGGGTCTGCGAATGGCTCAGGTACAAACGCTTGCGCGCTCGCGTGATCGCGACATACATGAGGCGGCGTTCTTCTTCCAGGCCATCGAAATCACTCATGGCGTTTTCGTGGGGGAACAAACCTTCTTCCAAACCGGTGATGAACACGCAGTCGAACTCGAGTCCTTTGGCCGCATGCACCGTCATCAATTGGATCGCGTCTTGTCCCGCTTGCGCTTGGTTGTCGCCTGACTCCAGGGCGGCATGGCTCAAAAAGGCAGCCAAAGGGGACAAGGTTTCGCCTGTTTCAGCGTCGGCTTGTGTGCCCTGCCCCAGGGCGGCTTGCGCAGCTGCAAAGTCGGCTTGGCTTTGCAGCGCTTCATCCACAGGCAAGGCCACCGCGTCTTTGCCAAAGCCTTCTTGGGTGACAAAACTCTCCGCGGCATTCACCAACTCTTGCAAGTTCTCCACCCGGTCTGCGCCTTCGCGCTCAGCCTGGTAATGCTCAATCAACTGGCTGTGGTCCAACACCATTTCGATGATTTGCCGCAGTGTCTGACCTTGGGTTTGCTCACGCAGCACATCGAGCTTGGCCACAAAGGCTGACAAATTGACGCCCGCTTTGCCAGGGATGGTGCTGACCGCATCGTGCAAGGCGCAACCACTGGTGCGAGCCGCGTCTTGCAATTGCTCGATGCTGCGCGCACCAATGCCGCGCGGCGGAAAGTTCACCACGCGCATGAAACTGGTGTCGTCGCGAGGGTTTTCCAATAAGCGAAGGTAGGCAAGGGCGTGTTTGATTTCGGCGCGTTCGAAGAAACGCAAACCACCATAGACACGGTAAGGCATGGCGGCGTTGAACAGCGCGGTTTCAATCACCCGGCTTTGGGCGTTGCTGCGGTACAGCACGGCCACTTCACTGCGGCTGGCCACACCTTTTCCGCCATCGCCATCGCGACCATCGCGCAACAGTTGCTTGATTTCTTCCACCATCCAATTGGCCTCGGCCAAGTCGCCAGTGGACTCCATCACGCGCACCGGCTCACCCGCGCCTTGGGTGGTGTGCAGGTTTTTACCCAACCGGGTTTTGTTGTGTTGGATCAGCTCGTTGGCCGTGTCCAAGATGTGGCTGTGGCTGCGGTAGTTTTGTTCGAGCTTGATTTGGTGCTTGACCTCGAACTCACGCACAAAGTCGGCCATGTTGCCCACGCGGGCACCCCGGAAAGCGTAGATACTTTGGTCATCGTCGCCCACCGCCAAGACCGCGCTATGTGCCCCGGTGAGCAGCTTGATCCAGGCATATTGCAACCGGTTGGTGTCTTGAAACTCGTCAATCAAGATGTGTTGAAAGCGGTGTTGGTAGTGCTCACGCAAGGCGTCGTTGTCGCGCAGCAGTTCATAACTGCGCAGCATCAACTCGCCAAAGTCCACCACGCCTTCGCGCTGGCATTGGTCTTCGTAGAGCTGGTAGATCTCTACCTTTTGACGCGTCTCAGGGTCGCGCACCGGCACGTCCTTGGGGCGTTGACCTTCCTCTTTGCAGCCCGCGATGAACCATTGCAGTTGTTTGGGCGGGAAACGCTCGTCATCGATGTTGTGTTGTTTGACCAAGCGCTTGACGGCTGAAAGCTGGTCTTGCGTGTCCAAAATTTGAAACGACTGCGGCAAATTCGCCAGCTTCCAGTGGGCCCGCAAAAAACGGTTGCACAGACCGTGGAAAGTCCCGATCCACATGCCACGCACATTGACTGGCAGCATGGCACCCAAGCGGGTCAGCATTTCTTTGGCGGCCTTGTTGGTGAAGGTCACCGCGATCAAGCCACCGGGTCCGACTTGTCTGGTTTGCAGCAACCAGGCAATCCGCGTGGTGAGCACCCGCGTTTTGCCAGAACCCGCACCAGCCAAGATCAAGGCATGCTCGGTGGGCAAGGTGACCGCCGCGAGTTGCTCGGGGTTCAAACCTTGCAGCAAGGGGCTGTGTTGAGAAGAAAGCATGCGTTGATTGTAGGCAGACCCCGTTGTGATTCTGCGTAGAATCAGTCACCGAGCCCAAGAATCTTGCTGCTCGGTGTCAACACCTGCTACACCGACCAAGCCCCAAGCGCTCAATCCGTTTACTTTTTGGAGCTTGGACACATGGAAATATTCGATTACGACAACATCTTGTTGTTGCCCCGCAAATGCCGCGTTGAAAGCCGCTCAGAATGTGATGCTGGCGTCGAACTCGGTGGCCGCCAATTCCGCCTCCCCGTGGTGCCTGCCAACATGAAAACCGTGGTGGATGAAAACATCTGCCTGTGGATGGCGCAAAACCACTACTTCTACGTGATGCACCGCTTCGATTTGGACAACGTCCAGTTCGTCAAACACATGCATGCCAAGGGTGTGTATGCCTCGATCTCATTGGGCGTGAAAGCCCCCGACCGCGCCACCGTGGACACCCTGGCAGCGGCAGGTCTGACACCCGAGTACATCACCATCGACATCGCCCATGGCCACGCCGACAGCGTGCGCGACATGATCGCCTACATCAAGGGCAAGTTGCCAACGAGCTTTGTGATCGCTGGCAATGTGGCCACGCCTGAAGCGGTGATCGACCTGGAAAATTGGGGAGCGGACGCCACCAAGGTCGGCGTCGGTCCAGGCAAGGTCTGCATCACCAAACTCAAAACCGGTTTTGGCACGGGCGGTTGGCAATTGTCGGCTCTCAAGTGGTGCGCCCGCGTGGCGACCAAGCCCATCATTGCCGACGGCGGCATCCGCAGCCACGGCGACATTGCCAAAAGCATACGCTTTGGCGCCTCGATGGTGATGATCGGTTCGCTGTTTGCGGGCCATGAAGAATCGCCCGGCAAGACCGTTGAAGTGGATGGCGAGATGTTCAAGGAATACTACGGCTCAGCCTCTGACTTCAACAAAGGCGAGTACAAGCACGTGGAAGGCAAGCGCATCTTGGAGCCGATCAAGGGCAAGTTGGCCGACACCTTGATCGAGATGGAACAAGACGTGCAAAGCTCGATCAGCTATGCCGGTGGCACCAAGCTGATGGATGTGCGCAAAGTCAACTACGTGATCCTGGGCGGCGACAACGCCGGCGAACACCTGTTGATGTAAGCTTTCACACATGACCCTTCTCAAAGCACCCGAACTCTTGTTGCCCGCTGGCTCGCTGGACAAAATGCGCGCCGCCTACGACTTTGGCGCGGACGCGGTCTACGCAGGTCAACCCCGCTACTCGCTGCGCGCACGCAACAACGAATTCCGCTTAGAGCAAATCGGCATCGGCATCGCTGAAGCCCACCAGCGCGGCAAAAAGTTTTTCGTCACCAGCAACCTGCTCCCGCACAACGACAAGGTGCGCACCTACATGCGCGACATCGAACCAGTGATCGCCATGAAACCGGATGGCCTGATCATGGCCGACCCCGGCCTCATCATGATGGTGCGTGAAAAGTGGCCCGAGGTACCCATCCATTTGTCGGTGCAAGCCAACACGGTGAACTGGGCGGCGGTGAAGTTTTGGCAGAAGGTGGGCGTCACACGCATCATCTTGTCGCGCGAACTCAGCCTGGACGAGATTGAAAAAATCCGCCAAGAGTGCCCCGACATGGAGCTCGAGGTGTTTGTGCACGGTGCTTTGTGCATCGCCTACTCGGGCAGGTGCTTGCTGTCGGGTTACTTCAACCGACGTGACCCCAACCAAGGCACTTGCACCAACGCTTGTCGCTGGACCTATGGCACGCAAGCCAGCGCCACCGACCCCAACACCGGTGAAGCCATGCCCGTGCCGATGGAAGCCGATTTCGACTTTGCCAAGTCTCAACAAGAAGCCGAGCAAAGCTTCTCGGCCTGTGGCGATGGTGTGCGCCACCCTGCTGCAGACAACATCTACCTGTTGGAAGAAAAAGGCCGCCCCGGTCAACTCATGCCGATCATGGAAGACGAGCACGGCACCTACATCATGAACAGCAAAGACTTGCGCGCGGTGGAGTATGTCGAGCGATTGGCCAAGATCGGGGTGGATTCGCTCAAAGTCGAAGGCCGCACCAAATCGCTGTACTACGTGTCGCGCACTGCACAGGTCTACCGCCGTGCGATCGATGACGCGGTGGCTGGCAGGCCTTTCAACCCCGAACTCATCACCGAGCTCGATGGCCTGGCCAACCGGGGTTACACCGCTGGCTTGCTCGACCGCCGTCCTGCCAACGATTACCAAAATTACGAAACCGGTCACTCAGTGGGGCACCGCAGCCAATTTGTCGGTGAAGTGCGCGGCGTGGCCAACGGCTGGGCCGAGGTGGAAACGAAAAACAAATTCTCTGTCGGTGACATGATTGAAATCATCCACCCCAGCGGCAACCGCACCATCAAGCTCGAGCAAATGAAAGACAAAAACGGTGCGTCCATTGACGTGGCGGCTGGCAGCCCCACGCACGTATGGATACCGATGGACGGTCCAGCCGACGGCGGCTTGTTGGCACGCCTCTTGTAGTTCTTGTCATGTCTCAGGGAGCCTTTTCATGTCTGACCACGCCAAAGCCACCCTGATCCGAAACGGTCGCGTCATCACGGCCACCGATGACTATGTGGCCGATGTCTTGCTCAAAGACGGCATCGTGCACACCATCGGCCACGACATGGAAGTGGGTGACGATGTGGAGGTGGTGGACGCCACGGGTCTGTATGTGTTGCCGGGCGGCGTTGACACCCATGTGCACATGGAAAACGTGGTGGGCCCCACCATGACCTGCGACACCTTTGCCAGCGGGACCAAGGCCGCGGCCTTTGGGGGCACCACCACCGTGGTGGACTTCGCTTTGCAAACAGCTGAAGACTCTCCGTTGGGGGCGATTGCCCGCGCGCAACGCAGCGCTGAATCCCAAGTGAACATCGACTACGGTTTGCACGTGATCATCACCCGCGTGGACGAACAGGTGTTGAAAGATGTGCGCTACGCCATGCACCACGAAGGCGTGAGCAGTTTCAAAATGTTCATGGCCTACCCCGGCGTGATGATGGCCGACGACGCCGCCATTTTTCGCATGCTGCGCCAAGTCGGTGCCGATGGCGGCATGCTCGCGCTGCATGCTGAAAACGGCACCGTCATTGACCTGCTCATCAAAGAGGCTTTGGCCGCTGGCCACACCTCACCGCGTTACCATGAGATGACACGCCCCTCCATCATGGAAGGCGAAGCCACACACCGCGGCATCCGTTTGGCAGAGTTGGCCGAAGTGCCCATCTACTTTGTGCACGTGTCTAGCAACAATGCCTTGAAACACATCGTGCAAGCCCGTGCTGAGGGCATTCCGGTGTTTGCCGAAACCTGTCCGCACTATTTGTTGTTCGACAAGTCGGTGTACAGCTCGGATGATTTCGAGATTGCCAAGTACGTGATGACGCCCCCGCTGCGAACCAACGAAGACCAAAAACATTTGTGGCGCGCCTTGCGCTATGACGACTTGCAGGTGATTGCCACCGACCACTGCCCGTTTTGCATGAAGGAAGGCCACTTGGGCTACCAGAAGCAAAAGCAAATGGGCAAAGACGATTTCTCCATGATCCCCAACGGCGCACCCGGCATCGAAACCCGCTTGGTGAGTTTGTTTGACATTGGCGTCATGAAGGGCAAGTTTTCCTTGAACCGCTTTGTGGAACTCACCGCCACCTCACCCGCCAAGTTGTTTGGTTTGTTTCCGAAAAAAGGCACCATCGCGGTCGGCAGCGACGCCGATGTGGTGTTGTTCAACCCAGCCGTCACGCAAACCATCCGCGCCCAAGACTTGCACAGCAACGTGGACTACACCTTGTTGGAAGGCCGCACTCTGCAAGGCCGCGTGGAGAAGGTGTTTTTGCGCGGCCACTTGATTGTGGATGGCAAAGAATGGAAAGGCCGCGAAGGCCTGGGCCGTTTTGTGCCACGTGGGCAAGTGCAGGCGTTTTGATGTCTTCCCCTCTCACCAGCGTTCGATTAGCGGGTCAGCAGTTGGCACTTGAGCCTTTGACAGCCGAGGCGTTCAAGCCTTTCGGCGAGGTGATTGAAGCCACTGACAACGCACAGCACTTCACCATCAACCAAGGTTTTGCCCAGCGGTTTCACCGACTCGCACAGGTGGATGTGACCACCGATGGCGGCCAGCCTGCCATCAGCATTTTCAAAGCCCGGGCACGCGCCCTGCCCTTGCAACTCAGCGTGCTGGAGAAGCACCCGTTTGGTTCGCAAGCCTTCATGCCCTTGTCTGGCCATGGCTATGTGGTGGTGGTGGCTTTGGGTGGCGATGCGCCTGACATGTCCACGCTGACATGTTTCATGGCCTCGGCACAGCAAGGCGTGAACTACGCCAAGGGCACCTGGCACCACCCGTTGTTGGCTTTGCAAGACGGGGACTTTTTGGTGGTGGACCGCGCAGGGCCTGCGGCTGAATTCAATTGTGTGGAAGTGGTGCTGGACGAAGGCGCCGCTGCGTCGGTCAAACAAACCGAATAAGTTTCCACATGACCAAAACACCACGAAGCGTGATCATGCGTCACACATAAAAGCGCCCGTTTCAGCTAACATACATCACTCATATACATCACTTGAGGTTGTCACATGGCTCTTGCGTCTGAATTGGCCAGAACCCAAATCTACTTAACCGCGCAGCAGCAACAGCAATTGAGCCTGCTGGCCAGACAACAAGGCAGCAGCAGCAGCGCCTTGATCCGCACCGCCATTGACGATTTCTTGCGGATCCACCATCCCCAAGAACGACTGGCCAAGCGATTGCGCTCAGCAGGGACTTGGGATGCGAAAGCCGCACGCCCTTCCTTGGACGAACTCCGATCAGAAGGGCGTTCATTTTGAGCACCGCCATGTTGCCCTTGGTGGACACCGATGTCTGGATTGACTTCCTGCGCGGCACACCCCAGGCAGTTGCCTTTGTGTCTAAGTTACCCAACGACGTGGCCATCAGCAGCATCAGTGTGGCCGAGTTGTACGCAGGCGTTCGGGATGGCGCTGAAACGCAAGCTTTATCGAACTTGCTGGACACCTTGGAAGTCATTGACCTCAATCGGGACATCGCACAGGCCGGTGGGTTGATTCGCAGAGAACACGTCAAAGCCCATGGCGTAGGTTTGAACGATGCTCTGATTGCTGCCACGGCGGTGAACCGCAACGCTTGCCTCTACACCTTGAATATGAAGCACTACCCCAGCTTGCGCAAAACCCAAGTGGTGCAGCCTTACCGAAAAACTTGAATTCAGCCCAGTGGGTGCAAGTACCTTCAAGCTGTTGCGCCGCTCACAACTGGCAATCCCTCGACCTTCGCAAAATCCCGGTCGTGTGTGACCAAGGCCGCAGCTTCAATCGTCAGGGCCGAGGCGAGTTGCACAGCATCGGGCAATTTCAAACGGTATTGCACCCGC
Organism: uncultured Burkholderiales bacterium; assembly: GCA_903956845.1. Lineage (GTDB taxonomy): Bacteria > Pseudomonadota > Gammaproteobacteria > Burkholderiales > Burkholderiaceae_C > Limnohabitans. The sequence goes on along the minus strand of CAJBOO010000165.1, from coordinate 719 downwards.
AACTGCGAGGCCATGGGTTTGCCGTGGCGGGTGATGACGCTGCTGTAGCCGGCCTCTGCTTCAGCTGCAATCAAAGGCAATTTTGCCCGCGCTTGCTCTAATCCTTAAGATTTTGGATCTTCCATGACAACCTCCTGATTCCGTACAGACCGCACAGAATAAAACAGGTTGTTGTCAAGCCAAGCTCATCCATCAGGCCGTCACGCCTTTGGCGTTCTCCACATACTCGTCAATCTGGTTGAAGTTCATGTACTTGTAAATGGCCGCACCGTCTTTGTTCACGATGCCCATGGCGTCGTGGTACTCGGCCACCGTGGGGATGTGGCCCAGCTTGGAAGCAATGGCTGCCAACTCGGCACTGGCCAAAAACACGTTGGTGTTTTTGCCCAAGCGGTTGGGGAAGTTGCGCGTGGATGTAGACACCACGGTCGCGCCTTCGCGCACCTGGGCTTGGTTGCCCATGCACAGCGAGCAACCAGGCATTTCGGTGCGCGCACCCGCTGTGCCAAACGCTGCGTAGTGGCCTTCCTTGATGAGCTCGCTCTCGTCCATTTTGGTGGGCGGAGCCACCCACAATTTCACGGGAATGTCGCGTTGGCCGCCCAACAGCTTGGCTGCTGCGCGGAAGTGGCCGATGTTGGTCATGCAAGAACCAATGAAGGCTTCATCGATTTTGGTGCCAGCGACATCAGACAAGAACTTGGCGTCGTCGGGATCGT
>CAJBOO010000164.1 GCA_903956845.1 uncultured Burkholderiales bacterium | reverse complement strand
CTTGGTACGACGAAGACGGCCAGGTCTACGTGGCTCGCAATGAGGCGGATGCGCAAGCCCAAGCACCGGGCAAAAAACTTCGCCGCGACGAAGACGTGCTTGACACCTGGTACTCGAGTGCCCTGGTGCCTTTCAGCACAGTGAACCGTCCTGGCGACGCCGATTTGTACCTGCCTTCGAGTGTGTTGGTGACCGGCTATGACATCATTTTCTTCTGGGTCGCCCGCATGATCATGATGACCACGCACTTCACCGGCAAAGTCCCTTTCAAGCACGTTTACATCCATGGCTTGGTTCGCGATGCCCAAGGCAAGAAGATGAGCAAGTCGGAAGGCAATGTGCTGGACCCCGTGGATTTGATCGATGGCATTGCCTTGGAGCCCCTGCTGGACAAGCGCTCACAAGGCTTGCGCAAACCTGAAACCGCACCTCAGGTGCGCAAGAACACCCAAAAAGAATTCCCTGACGGCATTCCTGCCTATGGTGCTGATGCCTTGCGCTTCACGTTTGCCGCCTTGGCCAGTTTGGGGCGCAGCATCAATTTCGACAGCAAGCGCTGCGAGGGCTACCGTAACTTTTGCAACAAGCTGTGGAATGCCACCCGCTTTGTGCTGATGAACTGCGAGGGGCAAGACTGCGGTCTGATGGAACACACCAAGGCCGAATGCTCACCAGGCGGCAAGGCACACGGCTACATGCATTTCAGCCAGGCAGACCGTTGGATTTCGTCGCTACTGCAGCAAGTGGAGATGGATGTTGCCAAAGGCTTCGAGGAATACCGTTTGGACCATGTGGCCACGTCCATCTATGAGTTTGTGTGGAACGAGTACTGTGATTGGTATTTGGAGATTGCCAAAGTGCAAATCCAAACCGGTGGTCCCGCAGAACAACGTGCCACACGCCGCACACTCATCCGCACCTTGGAAGCGATCTTGCGTTTGGCCCACCCAGTCATCCCGTTCATCACCGAAGAACTCTGGCAAAAAGTCGCGCCCGTGGCTGGCATGCCAGGCGAGTCCGTGAGCATTGCCCGCTACCCAGAAGCCCAACCCCACAAGATCGACCTGCAGGCGATTGCGAATGTGAACCAACTGAAAGCACTGGTGGATGCGTGCCGCAATTTGCGTGGCGAGATGCATGTGTCGCCTTCAACGCGCATGCCCATGTTTGCGTTGGGCCACGCCGAGTTCATGCGCGCCAATGCTGCCGTCCTGCAGTCTTTGGCCAAGCTGAGCGACGTCAAAGTGTTTGATGACGAAAGCGCATGGCAAGCCGCCGCCCAAGCATCCCCAGTGGCAGTGGTGGGTGAAACACGTTTGTGCTTGTTCATCGAGGTGGATGTGGCTGCCGAAAAACTGCGTTTGGGCAAAGAAGTGGCTCGCTTGCAAAACGAGATCACCAAAGCCAATGGCAAATTGGGCAATGAGGCCTTTGTGGCCAAAGCGCCGCCTGCGGTGATTGCGCAAGAACGTCAACGGGTAGCAGACTTTGAGGCCACTTTGCTGAAAGTGGCCGATCAGCTCAAGAGGCTCGGCTAGGTATTTAACGCCGCTTGAGCACGTGGATAAAGTCGTCACCCACGGTTTCTTGCGACATCAGTTCATTGCCGGTCTGCTTGGAGAAAGCCGCAAAGTCGCGCAAGGAGCCTTTGTCGGTGGACACCACTTTGAGCAATTGACCGCTTTGCATGGCGGTCAAGGCTTTTTTGGCTTTCAAAATGGGCAAGGGGCAATTCAAGCCGCGTGTGTCTAATTCTTGATCGATGTGCATGGTGGTCATTCTCAATTGTGCGCGTCTCGCTCTTCCCAACTCATGAAACGGGGCTCTATGCCTTGGGTTTTCAACCAATCGCCCATGGCATAGCCCGTACCGGCTGGCCAACAAATGATGTCTTGGTAGTTGAACAATTTGTACTCGGCCAACTCAGGGGACAAGCGAACCTCGCCTTCAGCCACGGCATGGTAAGCAATGATGACCTGGTTCATGCGCTGAAAGTCGTAGACCCCCACCAGTTTCAAGGCGGTTACTTTCAAGTTGGTTTCTTCGGCCACTTCACGGCTGATGCCTTCTTCTGGTGTTTCACCTGCCTCCATGAAACCGGTGATCAGTGCGAAGCGCCTGCCCGGCCAAGCCGCGTTGCGCGCCAACAAAATGTGATCGCCATATTGAACAATAGCGGCCAGCACGGGCGTGGGGTTGTTCCAATGGGTCCAGTTGCACACCACACAACGCATGCGTTGCTTGGGGCCGCCGTCCTCCTCTTGGGTGATGAGTTGCAGCTCGGTGGCGCACATGGGGCAGTATTGGAAATGGCTCATGCGGGAAACACCCCAGTGGACAGGTAGCGATCACCACGATCACACACGATGAACACGATGGTGGCGTTTTCCACCCGCTTGGCGATTTCAAGGGCGACCCAGCAAGCACCTGCGGCTGAGATGCCCGCAAAAATTCCTTCTTCACGGGCCATGCGCCGGCACATGTCTTCGGCGTCTTGTTGGCTGACATAGACCAATTCATCGACGTGGGTGTCGTCGTAAATTTTGGGTAAATACTCGGGCGACCATTTGCGAATGCCCGGAATGCGCGAGCCCTCGCTGGGTTGCGCCCCAATGATTTGCACTTTGGGATTTTTTTCCTTCAGGTAGCGCGACACGCCTGTGATGGTGCCGGTGGTGCCCATCGCACTCACAAAATGCGTGATCTCTCCATGGGTTTGCTGCCAAATCTCGGGGCCCGTGGTCTCGAAATGGATGCGGGGGTTGTCGGCATTGGCGAATTGATCGAGCACCAAGCCCTTGCCTTGGGCTTGCATTTGATCGGCCAAATCGCGTGCGCCTTCCATGCCTGTGCTTTTGGACGTGAGGATGAGTTCAGCGCCAAACGCCTTCATGGTTTGTGCACGTTCAATCGACAAGTCTTCCGGCATGATCAACACCATGCGGTAGCCCTTGATGGCCGCTGCCATGGCCAAAGCGATGCCGGTGTTCCCTGAAGTCGCTTCGATCAGGGTGTCACCTGGCTTGATGTCGCCGCGTTCTTCTGCGCGTTGAATCATGGACAAGGCAGGACGGTCCTTGACAGAGCCCGCGGGGTTATTGCCCTCCAGCTTGCCTAACAGCACATTGCCACGTTGTTTGTTATCTGCCGCGCCAATGCGCTGCAAAGCTGCCAAGGGCGTATGTCCGATGGCTGATTCGATGGTCGGGTAATTCATCCCCACACTGTGCCATAATTCCGCCTTTCCCTCCTGCCGGAGTGGCGAAATTGGTAGACGCAGCAGATTCAAAATCTGCCGGTGCAAAACACCGTGCCGGTTCGATTCCGGCCTCCGGCACCAGCTAGAGCAACAAGACCGACCTCACAAGGGTCGGTTTTTTTATTTCAGCACGCGAAGCATCTTGACACCTGCTCGGATGCCAGCAAAGCCCTGGTAGCCCTTGGCGTCACTGTAAACCGGGGCCAAGATACCCACGTTGTTGCGCAGGGCCAATGGGCTGAAAAACAAATCACTCGATGTGCTGGGCTTGCGCCACAACAACACCGAACCGCCTGGCTTCAAGATACAGGTGGTGG
>CAJBOO010000163.1 GCA_903956845.1 uncultured Burkholderiales bacterium | reverse complement strand
GGCTTCGTGGTCGTACAGATCCACATGCAGCACATCGACCTGGGCGCGCCAATGCGCATGGGCAGCCACTTCTGCCGCATCGCCCAAGATGACCGACAGGCGTTCGTCGTCGGCTGGCAACTTGAACCAGGTGCGACAAGCCGCGACCACTTGCGGATTGAGTTCGATGGCGGTGGTGCGCATGCCCAGCACCTTGTGGCAGTTTTTGGTGAGCGCGGCTGCGCCCAGTCCCAATTGCATGGCGTGCAATTGCGGCACATCGGCAGTGGGAACCCACAACAACCAAGCCTGCATGCGTTGCACATAGTCGAGCTCGATGTCAAAGGGTCGACTGGTGTCCATCGACCCTTGCACCCACTCCGTGCCTAAATGCAAATAGCGCACCTTGCCGTGCTCGGACACATTGACTGGCGGGAGGGTTTGCTTGGTAGCCATGTCCGGATTGTCGCTGGTTGCTCATCGGCGCTCATTGGGGTCAGATGCCCATTGTTTGGCTGCTTGCGCGTCAAGCACACCACTTCAAAGCCGCACGGCATGGGGACCATTTTTTGAGCGAAAGACCAGAAAAATGCGTCCCCATGGCGGGTGGCTAAAGCGTGACTTCAGCCCATGTCGATCGCCAACACCGAACAAACATTGGCACAGGTCGCCAAACGAACGGTATCCAGCGACACCCCGCGCAAATCCGCCAACACCTGCGCAATCCGCGGAATCTGGTCCGGCGTGTTGCGGCCCTGCGGCATGCCTTGGGCACGCTGGTCGGCGGTCACATACAGCCAATGCGGTGGAATGTCTGGGGCATCGGTTTCGAGGACCAAGGCCTCCAAGGGCAATGCCTTGGCCAGCAAACGCAGTTGGTTGGAACGCTCAAATGTGAGTGCGCCGCCAAAACCAAGCTTGAAACCCATGTCGACGAACTGCTGGGCCTGCTGCAAGCTGCCATTGAAGGCATGGGCGATGCCACCCTTGACCGGGGTTTGCCTCAGGCCTTTGAGCAACAGGTCGGCGCTGCGGCGCACATGCAAGATCACCGGCAGGTCGTGCAGCTGGGCCAGCTTCAGCTGCGATTGGTAAAAGAGCTGCTGTCGCGCCATGTCCAGGCCGGGCACAAAACCGTCCAAGCCGATTTCGCCGACCGCCACGAGGCGCGGGTCGGTGCGGTGCTGTTGCAATGCCTCGGCCAACGTGTGCAAATCGGTCTGGCTGGCCTGCGGCGTGAACAGCGGATGGATACCAAGCGCGTAGACGTCGCCGTGTTGGTGCGCGAGCATACGCACGGCATCGAAATGGCTCGCCTCGACCGCCGGAATCACACAGGTCTGCACACCCAAGGCACGGGCGGCTTGGCGCACCGCATCGCGGTCAGGCGCGAATTCAGCGGCGTCTAAATGGCAATGGCTGTCGATCCAAGGCATCAGACCAACCGGCCGGCCACCAATCGCAACTGTCGATCGCATTGGGCCGCCAACTGCTCGTCATGGGTCACCACCACAAACGCCGTGCCATGCACACGGGCCAGCTTGAGCATCAATGCAAAGACGCCGTCTGCCGTGGCGCGGTCCAAGTTGCCAGTGGGCTCATCGGCCAACACGCAAGCCGGTTGGGTCACCAAAGCCCGTGCGATGGCCACCCGCTGACGCTCACCCCCGGACAGCTCGCTGGGGGTGTGTAACACCCGCGCCTCCAAGCCCACCTCGCACAACATCGCTAGTGCCTGCTGCTGGGCAAGCTCACGCGGCATGCGACGAATCCACAACGGCATGGCCACGTTATCCAACGCGTTGAACTCGGGCAACAAATGGTGAAACTGGTAGATGAAGCCCAAGTGCTGGTTGCGCAAGCGCCCCAAGGCCGTGGCGTCCAAGCCGGCCAGCGGTTGGCCCAGCAAGGCCACGTGACCGGTGGTGGGTGTGTCCAAGCCGCCCAGCACGTGCAACAAAGTGCTTTTGCCTGAGCCTGAAGCCCCCACCACTGCCAAGGTTTCGCCCGCCTTCACCTGCAAGTCCACGTCTTGAAGCACGGTGACATCCAAGTCGCCTTCGTGGAAACGGCGACCCAGGCCTTGGGCGTTCAAGACCAGCTCATTCATGGCGCAATGCCTCCGCGGGATCGACGCGGCTGGCGCGCCAACTGGGGTAAAGCGTGGCCACCAAGGCCAACACCAAGGCAATGATCACCACGGGGCCAATGTCGGACCACTGGGGGTCGCTGGGCATGCGGCTGATCAGGTAAATGTCTTTGGGCAAAAAGCTCGCGCCCAAAGCGTTTTCAATCGCGGGGACGATGCTGCCGATGTTGAACGCGACCAACAACCCCAGCGCCAAACCTGACAAGGTACCGATCACGCCGACCAGCGCTCCTTGCACCACAAAGATACCCATGATGCTGGCCGGGCTCGCGCCCAGGGTGCGCAAAATGGCAATGTCAGCCCGCTTGTCAGTCACCGTCATCACCAAGGTGCTCACCAAATTGAAGGCCGCCACGGCCACAATCAGGGTGAGGATGATGAACATCATGCGTTTTTCAATTTGCACCGCGGCAAACCAGGTTCGGTTGGCGCGGGTCCAGTCGCGCACGGTGACATCCTGGCCCAACACAGGGATGAGTTCGTTGGCCACTTCACGCGCCAGCTGCGCGTCTTTGAGCTTGACGCGCAGACCGTTGGGGCCTGACAAACGGAAAATGCGCTGGGCATCATCGATGTGCAGCAACGCCAAAGAAGCATCGTATTCATAATGCCCGGAATCGAGCAGACCCACCACGGTGAGTTGCTTCAAGCGCGGCACCACGCCGGCGGGGGTCACCTGACCACCTGGCGCCACCAAGGTGACGTGCTCACCGACTTTGACACCCAAGGCACGTGCCAATTCGCTGCCCAGCACCACACCAAACGCGCCAGGTTGCAATTGCTTCAACACCTGCTCGGGCATGGCAGCGACCGCATCGGTGACCAAGCCTTCTTGCAAAGGGTCGATGCCACGCACCAAGGCACCACGCATGTCCTCACCCTGCGCAAGCAACACCTGCGACAGCACAAAGGGGGCACTGGCGAGCACCTGCGGGTGGCGGGCCAGTTGTTGCTGCAGCAAGGGGGGGGCATCCAATTCGGCTTGGGCATAGGCCAAGACCTCGATGTGTGAGAGCACACCCAACATGCGGTCGCGCACTTCCTTTTGGAAGCCGTTCATCACGCTCAACACAATGATCAGGGCGGCCACACCCAGCGCGATGCCCAGCATGGACACCGAGGAAATGAAGGAAATGAAACGGTTGCGACGCGCTGCGCGGCCAGCGCGGGTATAGCGCCAGCCCACCAGCAATTCAAAGGGCATGCGTGAGGGATTCATGGGAGACAGATTGTGGCATCTTGCACAATCCCTGCATGTCCCCGCCTTTGAACGCTTCGCCTGTCACCCTGATTGCCTCGGCTTTGCTGCCCGAAGCCCTCGCCGGTGCGAGCGCCGCTGAACGGCACATCTGGCAGGCAGCTTTGCCAAGTGCTCAGTCCTTGCCAGCTGCTCGGGTCATCGCGCAAAGCCAGGTGGTGGCGCGGCAAGTGCAGTCACCCACCGCATGGAATGCCACCCATGAACACGCCTTGGCGCAAGCGCACGGCTGGTCCAACCCAGATGGCTTGTTGCCCTTGGCTGCGTTGGCTGCCCACCAAAGGGGGCTGACTTGCCCGAGCGATCAGGGCTGGGCCTTCATCGATGTGGTGCATTGGGCGATCCAACAAGGCCAAGTCCATGTGCATGCCCCAGGCCAGGTGAGCCCCGCCGAAGACCAGGCCTTGCGCGAAGCGATCGCGCCCTATGCACACGAAGATGGCATTGCCCTGTGGCCCCACACGCCTGGGCGATGGCTGGCCCATGCCCGCCATTTCAAACAACTGCCCAGCGTTTCGGTCGACCAAGTCATGGGGCGCAGCGCAGCGCATTGGTTGCAAACCGATGAAGTGGCCCAGCAATCCCCGGCGCAGCGTGTGCTGCGCCGCTTGCAAAACGAAATGCAAATGTTGCTCTACCAGCACCCCGTCAATGACCATCGTCAGACCACGCTCAACTCCTTCTGGTGGAGCGGCACCGGCGATTGGCCTGTCCAGTCCAACAACCCCGAGGTGCACCTCCATACCGAACTGCAAACGCACATGGCAGCGCAAGACCCCCAGGCCTGGGGCCTGGCTTGGCACCGCCTGGCCACAGACGTGATGGGGCCGGCTTTGGCGGCCGGTCATGCCCTGGTGCTGTGTGGCGAGCAAAGGCAAATCCGCTTGAGCGGGCGTCATCCTCGGTGGTGGCAACGCTGGCTTTCCCCGAAACCCTTGCACCAGGTGCTTGCATGAAATTACTGCCCCGCGATGTCCCGCCACGCGCCGCTTGGGCGCTTGAGCAAAGCGGCGTGCATCCCTTGTTGGCCCGCTTGTTCGCGGGACGCGGGGTGCACGATCCCCAAGACCTTGACACCGGTTTAGCCCATCTTCTGCCGCCCAGTGGCATGAAAGGCACCGACGATGCAGCCCGCTTGT
>CAJBOO010000162.1 GCA_903956845.1 uncultured Burkholderiales bacterium | reverse complement strand
TCGGGCAAGTCGGCCGTGCTCAAGTGGGCCGCCAAGGCATCTGCGTCCATGTCTTGCAGGGTTTTGTCGGGATGGGCCATCTGCCATTCGCGCATGGCGTTGAGCAAGTCCCACTGACCGCCATAGTTGGCAGCGATCGTCAAATGAAAGCGCGTGTTGTGCGCGGTTTCTTGCTCGGCGCGGTCCATGTTCGCCTGCAACACGGGCGCGAACGCGCTGCGGTCACCGATCACCCGCAAACGAATCCCAGCAGCCTTGAGCTCGGCAATTTCATCTTGCAAATACTGCTTGAACAAACCCATCAAGGCCGAGACTTCGTCGGGAGGTCGACGCCAATTTTCGGAACTGAAAGCGAACAAGGTGAGGTACTTGACCCCGAGTTCGCCGCACACCTTGACCATGTTGCGCACATTGGCAGCCCCACGCACATGGCCCACGGTGCGGGGCATCAGGCGCTTTTTGGCCCAACGGCCGTTGCCGTCCATGATGATCGCGATGTGTTGAGGCGTGTTGTTCATGGTTCAGGCGTTCAGCGGGTGCAGGTCCCGCACGTTCGCTGTGATCAGGTGTTGTTTGCTCATGAGTTCAACCAAGATCATCGCACGGGCCTCGCCACTCTCTGCTTGGTAGACACCTTGCAAACCTTTGAGGGGTCCGTCGATGAAAGTGACGTCTTGCCCCACCTGAAACAAACGCTCGGGCGGGCGCTCCGGGAGTTGGCGCAGGGCCTGGATCAAGGCATCGGCAATCGGGGCTGGGCGGTTGCCAAAACTCACCAAGCGACTCACGCCGATGGTCGAGCGGATCGGCGACCAATTGGAGTGTTCGGTGTCCAAACGGATGAACAGGTAGCGGCTGAACATGGGCTCCACCACTTGGGCGAGCCGGCCGCGACGCAGTTTTTCCAAGGAGAGCATTGGCAACCATGCTTCAAAACCCTGGTTTTGCAGGTTTTCAAGTGCGCGGTGCTCTTGTTTCGGTTTGGAATGGACGGCGTACCACAGCATGACTGGATAAATAGATACTTGTATTTATGAAAAGCGATTGTAAAGCGGTTAAATTGGGCTCACTTTACACAGGAGTACCCCATGGCCAGCACCCCACCCGATCTCGACCCCTTGAAAATGAGTGAGCACATGAAAGACTCGGCCCAGCAAATTTGGCTCGCTGGCATGGGCGCGTTTGCCAAAGCACAGCAAGAGGGCACCAAGATGTTTGAAACGCTGGTGAAAGACGGTACCAAGCTGCAAGAGGCCACCCAACAAGCCCAGGCCAAGGTGGCTGAAGCGGCCGAGAAAATGTCCGCCTTGGCCAGTGACATGGGGCACCGCGCCACCGGTCAAATCGACCGCTTGGAAGGGATTTTTGAAGAGCGCGTGGCCAAGGCATTGCAGCACATGGGCTTGCCCAGCGCCAAGGACCTGGCCGACCTGCAAGCACGGGTGGCCGCCCTGGAAGCCCAATTGGCGGACAAGCCCGCGGGTTCAGCCAAACGCAAAACCAGCGCCGACTGAGATGGTGAAGAAAGCGCCACGTCGCACCGCCGAGCGGATTTTGACGTCGGCGCTGCAACTCTTCAACCGCTTTGGTGAGCCCAACGTGGCCACCACCTTGATCGCCTCGGACATGGGCATCAGCCCCGGCAATTTGTTCTACCACTACCCGAGCAAAGAAACCCTGGTCAACACCTTGTTTGATGCCTACCAGGCTGAGATGCTGCACCTGTTGCCTGCGGCCCAGGATGTGCGTGACATGGAAGACACTTGGTTTTTCATGCACTCCTTATTTGAATTGGTCTGGCGGTATCGGTTCATGTACCGCGACCTGAACGACTTGCTGAGCAAAAACCGGCATGTTGAAAGCCAAGTCAAAGACATCTTGGACAAGAAAGCGCATGCCTTCCAAACGCTGCTGGGGAAATTGAGCCAAGCCGATGCGTTGGTGCAAACCGAGTCAGAGCGTGGCTATTGCGCCACCCACATGGTGGTCATGCTCACCTGGTGGCTGAGTTATGCGTATGTGCGCAACCCGCGCCACGCACTGGAAGACGACAGCGCCGAGCACAACGTGTTGAACGGCGCACAACAAGTCCTGGGTTTGCTGTTGCCGTATTTGAAACCGCAGCCCAAGGCGCAGCTCATGGGCTTGCTGACGGTATACCAAGCGCCCCTTTAGGCGCGGGGCAAAAAGCGTTCCACCATGCGCACCCAAACGGTCCCACCCAAGGGAATCAGGTCGTCGTTGAAGTCGTAGCTGGGGTTGTGCAAAGTGCACGGGCCGCCGCCATGGCCCATCTCACGGTGCTGCCCTTCACCGTTGGCGATGAAAAAGTAAGCGCCTGGTTTTTCCAGCAGCATGTATGAAAAGTCTTCTGCACCCATGGTGGGCTCTTGCGCCAGCACATGCTCGGCACCGACGATGTCGGCCAAGACCTCGCGGGTGAAATCGGCTTCTTTGGCATGGTTGATGGTGGGTGGGTAATTGCGCACAAATTCAAAGGTACACGTGGCTTCGTGGGCCGCGCTCACATGCTCGGCGATGGTTTGCATGCGCCGCTCGATCATGTCCAGCATTTCAACGGTGAAGGTGCGCACCGTGCCTTGCAACTCGCAGCTGTTGGCCACCACGTTGGTGGCTTCACCGGCATGGATCATGGTGACCGAGATCACTCCAGCGTCGACAGGCATGATGTTGCGTGACACGATGGTTTGGAAGGCTTGCACCATCTCGCAAGCGATGGGCACTGGGTCGATGCCGTTGTGCGGCAAAGCCGCGTGGCAGCCTTTGCCTTGGATG
>CAJBOO010000161.1 GCA_903956845.1 uncultured Burkholderiales bacterium | reverse complement strand
GCTCGATCTCTCGCTGGCTGGCATTGGCCTTGAGCAGCGTCCAAATAGTGGTTTGCAAGTGTGGCTTCAAAACGTTCACTCCTGTGATCCCCTCTGTGATGAGGGGGTTGAAAGTAACGTCTTGCCGCCCAGCCTGGGGGGCTACACAACAGATTTAATGCGTCAGATCACCCCTGGCCGGGTGGGGCAGTTTGGGTGGCCATAAGTGGTGCACTTTGGGTGGCCGCCGGGGAAGATACGGCGCATCCCGAGGTAAGCGCTGGAGAACTGGGTGCGCTTGGGTGGCACCAAGATCAAGGCCCAAAGACAAGAACGGCAAGCCCCGAGGTGGCAAGCCTGACCAGCGCGACTTCGGAGTACCACCGCCCAAGGCCCAGGACAGCTGCACGGACCCGCAGTCACGCGTCATGAAGCGCGCAGGTGGTGCCTTCGATGACAGCGACAACGCACAGAGCGCAGTGGATGAAACCGCGCACATCATCGTGGCCGCTGAGGTGCTCAGCACCAACTCAGACCTGCATCAACTTGCCCCCGTGCTGAATGCGGTAAAGGCCAACACCAAGGCAGACCCCAAACAGGTGTTGGCTGATGCGGGATACCGCAGTGAAGAAGAGCTGGCCAAGCTGGCGACGAAGAAGCCAGAGATTGAATTGGTCATTGTGCTGGGCCAAGAGGGGCGCCAACAGGCCAAACCCATTGATACAGACCGCTACCCGCACACGGTGGATGCAGGCCAAGTTGCAGACAGACAAGGGCAAGAAGGCCTACCGCAAACGCAAATGGATTGCAGAGCCACCCAAGGGCTGGGTAAAGAACGTGCTGGGCTTAAGGCAATTGAGCATGCGGGGGATAGACAAGGCAAAGGCCGAGTTCAAGCTCGTCTGCTTGTCCCTGAATTTACGAAGAATGGGGGCGATGCAGGCAAATTGAGGAAAGAATCCGGGGACAAAGAGGCCCCACAGGCGACCCTGCAGACCCAATCAGGGACGCCTTATTGGCGCATCGGGAAAATCCAAGCGAGAACCGTGATCGGCCTCTTTAGCTGAAAACGCTCTGCCGCCCAGACTTACAGGCTTGCCCAAGGTTGCTTGAGCTTGCTCAAGGGGCTTTCCGCCGCGGCAAAGAAAAAGGCTTCAAAACTTGAGTCTTGAAGCCTTTGATGCCTTGCTCAGCGTGGAGCCAGGCAGTTGGTTTGCGAGGACCTTTCGGTCCTTGCGGGGGGTGCAGGGCTTAGTAGCCGCCGCGACCGCCACCGCCGTAACCACCGCCGCCGGAGCGATCACCACCACCGCCGTAACCGCCGCCACCGGAGCGATCACTACCGCCGTAACCGCCGCCACCGCCGCCGTAACCGCCGGAGCGTGGAGGACGAGCCTCCATCGGACGGGCTTCGTTCACGGTGATGCTACGGCCGCCAAGCGACTGGCCGTTCATGCCGGCGATAGCAGCTTGTGCTTCGGCATCGCTGCCCATTTCGACAAAGCCAAAGCCTTTGGAGCGACCCGTGTCGCGCTCCATCATGACTTTTGCGCTGGTGATGGAGCCGAAGGCTCCAAAAGACTGTTGCAGATCGTCGTCGCGGACTGTGTATGGCAGATTGCCGACGTAAAGTTTATTGCCCATGGGGACTCCTCAAAAATACATAAAACAAAAGCGATGGGGTCCCGAAAGCACAACAAACCGAAAAAGTACGCCGTAGCGCGCGAAACTGACCTATCACTAACCTGTGCACGGGTTTCACACCGCGTACTGTTCGATTATGCGCCCAAGAACGACCAGGCATCTGCGGATTTATCGCTCGGTGGGATTTGTAGATGATTATTTTGCGTGCCTTGGCTCGACAGCAAGTCCAAAACAGGGGCAAAAGCGCTGCTTTGGAGCCTAGGGAGTGAGTGAACCAGACTTCGGTCGTGGCCAGGGCGTTGCGGTGATTTCTGCGCTTGCGGGGCTGGGGCGTGCAGGGCTGGCAGTGGGTCAAAATGCTTTCCACAAAAAGCAGCCTACAGAACGCAGCTCCAGTTTCTAAGCACTTCAAAGTCTTGCATGTCTCACGCGGTTTCTCGTTTGCGCACAGCCCGGCTGGCCCGCAGTTCCAAGCCCTTTCTCGCCCGGGGAGGGTCACGCCTGCTCCATTGCGAGGGTTGCCGCCTGATCGCGTCCCATTGTCTTTGCGCGTTACGTCCGGCAGTGGCCACACGCGCCGGGGTGTGTTTGATCATGTGCGACATCGAGCCGCTCAAGCCCAGCAACACGGGTTGGCTGATTGCTGATGTGGTGGCAGATACCACTGCTTTTGGCTGGGCGCGCACAGAGGTAGACCCGGGGCTGCTGGCCCTGCTGGCCGACCCGCAGTGGCAGCCCTATCTGGTGTTTCCGGGCGAGTTTGTCGAGCTTGCACGCGTCGTAACCCAGGTGCAGCCGGCTTTCAACGAGCTTCAAGGCGCCGGGCTTGTGCCAGGCGGCTGTGATGCAAAAGACGGAACAGGCGTCAAAGACGACCCAGGCGCTTGCCGAGAGTTGAAGCGACCGCTCTTTGTCTTGCTGGACGCCACCTGGCCAGAGGCGCGCAAGATGTTCCGCAAGAGCCCGTATCTCGATCACTTGCCGGTGCTGAGCTTGCAGCCTGGGCAACTCTCGCGTTACCGCCTGCG
>CAJBOO010000160.1 GCA_903956845.1 uncultured Burkholderiales bacterium | reverse complement strand
ATTGTGCAAAAACTCACCGAATTGCAGGCCCATTACAAACAGCCCATCGTCACCGAAGTGGAAGCTTTGCAGCACTATTGGCCCGCCGAGGCCTACCACCAAGATTATTTTTTAAACAACCCCCACCAAGGCTATTGCGCCTTTGTGGTGGCACCTAAGGTGGGTAAGTTAGAGAAGCATTACAGCCAGTGGCTGAACACTTGAAGTTCGTCTAGCAAGGGTTTGGGGCGCAGGGGTCGGCCCAGGCCCGCGGTATGGCTCAGGGGGCCAATCGCTCTTTGACCCACTGCCCCTGGTCCAGACGGTAGACCAATCGGTCGTGTAAGCGTGCCACGCCGCCTTGCCAAAACTCCCAGCGGTCGGGCACCAGCCGATAGCCACCCCAATGCGGTGGGCGCGGCGGTTGCATCATGAATTTGGCGGCATAGCTCGCCGCATTGGCCAGCAGTTCGGCACGCGAGCCAATCACCTGGCTTTGCGGGCTGGCCCAAGCGCCGATGCGTGAGTCCAGCGGGCGGCTGTGGAAATACGCGTCACTCTCGGCCTCGCTGACTTTCTCCACCCGCCCTTCGATGCGCACCACTCGCTCCAACTCCACCCAATGGAATTGCAAGGCGGCAAACGGGTTGCCCGCCAATTGCTGGCCTTTGCGGCTGTCGTAGTTGGTGTACCAAACCAAGCCTTGCGCGTCGCAGCCTTTGATCAGCACCACGCGGGTGCTCGGGCGCAGATCGCTGCCCACGGTGGCCAAGGTCATGGCGTTGGCCTCGGGCACCTCGGCTTGCAGGGCTTCATTAAGCCATTGCTCAAACTGCAGCAAGGGCACAGACGGCGCCTGTGCTTCGTGCAATTGGGCGCTTTGGTAGCTCTTGCGCATGTCGGCTAACTTGGAATGGCTCATGGTTTATCGAGGTGGGTTGCAGGCTCATCTTAGGCCTGTTGGTGCCGATTATTGCGTTAGCATGAAAGCGACTCAGGAGTACCCCACATGATCAACATCTTGCGTGTGTCCAATTTGCCTCACGACATGCTCTCCGTGCTGCAAACCACTTACCTGGTGCACGACCGCGACCACATCACCGACCCTGGTGCTTTGGGGCGCATCCGCGCGATGGTCGCGGCGGGCAATACCGTCATTGACCGCAAACTCTTGATGCTTTTTCCCGCGGTGGAAATCATTTGCATGTGCGGTGAATCCGTCAACAGCGTGGACTTGGCCGCAGCGGCCGAGCGCAACATCAAAGTGGTCTTCACCCCCCATGTGCACAACCCCGACGTGGCCGAGTTTGCGATGGGCCTGTTGCTGGCCACCACGCGTCGCCTGGCGCATGCCGATCGGTTTGTGCGCAACAGCGATTGGGTGGACGGCCCTTACCCCATGACCCGCCGCATCAGCGGTGGCCGTTTGGGCCTGGTCGGCATGGGTGACCTGAGCCAAGCGATTGCCAAGCGGGCCAAAGCGTTTGACATGGTCATCCATTACACCGCGCAACAAGAAGTACCAGCGTCTGGCCATGTGTTTCATGCCAGCGTCAAAGCCTTGGCTGCGCAGGTGGACTTCTTGATGCTCGCAGAGCCTGGGCCTGATGCCCCGGCCAAAGTGGTCAATGCCGAGGTGCTGCAAACCCTGGGTTTGAATGGTTATTTGATCAACTTGGCGAGCGCGGCTGCTGTCGATCAAGCGGCCCTGATTGACGCGGTGCAGAAAAAAACCTTGGGTGGCGCAGCGCTCGATGTGTTTCCCGAAGAGCCGCGTGTGGCGGCTGAATTGCGCAACGCACCCACCGTGGTGCTGACACCGCACATGGCCAGCGCCACCCACGAGGCGCGCAAGGCGATGGTCGAGGTTGCGCTACGGCAATTGGCCGAGCACTTTGCCCAAGAGCTGAAACCAGCTTGATCGCTTCATCGGGGTCAGACCCCGGTGAAGCTGGGGTCAGGCCCCCACGCGCCGTCAGCTCAGCGAGAAAACCCGCCGCCGCCGCCACCACCGCCACCGCTTTTGCGTTTACCGCCAAAGCTGCCGGCTGGGCGCCCACCACCGCCACCGCCACCGCCACCGCGACGGTTGCCACCGCCACCGCCTCGGTTGCCACGGCTGAGCAAGTCCACCGATGTCATGGTCGGGTCGGGTTGACGGCCTGCGCCACCACCAGACTTGTGGCCGAACGCGTTCACACCGCTTTGCGTGCCCAAATGGGCATTGGCGCGGGGTTGGAAATCGTCTTCAAAATGCTTGGGGGGTTGCGCATCAAAGTCATGCGGTGCGCCAGCGGCTGCGCCGGGACGGGGGCCACGGTCATTGCGGTCGCGACGGGGTTGGTTGCGACCGCCAGCGTGGTTGGGTCCGCCGTTGGGATTGGCCGCGCGGGGAGGGCGGTCCCCTCTGGGCTCTGGACGAGGCCCGGCTGAGCGACCAGCGTGACCGCGGCCTTCGCCGCGAGGGCTGTCGCCGCGTCCACCCGCAGGTTTTTTCTCGCGGATGCGCTCCATCATTTCTTGGCGAGCGGCACGCGCAGCAGCGGCCATCACGTCGCGGCTTGGCGGTTTGCCCAAGCCACCCCACAGGGTTTGACGGCCCATGGCGATCGGTTCGGCACGCTCGTCGGGGCCGGGGCCAAAGCCTTCGACTTTTTCCACGTCGATGGTTTGACGGGTGAATTTTTCAATTTCTTGCATGAAGCCTTCCTCGTCCAAGGACACCAAGCTGATCGCTTCGCCGCTGGCACCCGCGCGGCCGGTGCGGCCGATGCGGTGGACATAGTCTTCGCTGATGTTGGGGATTTCGTAATTGACCACGTGTGGCAATTCGTCGATGTCGATGCCGCGTGCGGCGATGTCGGTGGCCACCAAGTCCCGGATCTCACCGCTCTTGAAACCCGACAAGGCCTGGGTGCGGGCGGTCTGGCTCTTGTTGCCGTGCAGCGCCATGGCGGTGATGCCTTGCTTGTTCAGGAAATCGGCCACATGGTTGGCGCCAAACTTGGTGCGGCAAAACACCAGCACCTGGCTCCATTGTTTGGTGTCGATGATGTGGGCCAGCAAGGCTTTCTTTTGCTGGCGACCGACCGGGTGAATCACCTGCTTGATCAACTGCACCGTGGTGTTTTCGGGCGTGACTTGGATGCTTTGCGGGTTGTGCAGCAACTGTGCAGCCAAATCGCGGATCTCTTGGCTGAAAGTGGCAGAGAACAGCAGGCTTTGCTTTTCTTTGGGCACCAGGGCCAGCACTTTTTTCACGTCATGGATGAAGCCCATGTCGAGCATGCGGTCGGCCTCGTCAAGCACCAGTATTTGCACGGTGGAGAGGTCGAGAAAGCCTTGTTGTTGCAGGTCCAGCAAGCGGCCAGGGGTGGCCACCAAGATGTCCACGCCTTGCTTCAAAGCCTTGATTTGCGCGGCCATGCCCACGCCACCAAAAATCACGGCGGATTTGAGTTGCAGGTGTTTGCCATATTGGCGCACCGACTCTTCCACCTGGGCCGCGAGTTCGCGGGTGGGGGTGAGCACCAGGGCGCGGATGCCAAACACGCCAAAGCGGTTGGTGGCACTGCGGCTCATGGTGAGTTTGTGCAGCAAGGGCAGGGTGAACGCGGCGGTTTTGCCGGTGCCGGTTTGGGCGCCTGCCAACAGGTCTTGGCCAGCGAGGACCGCTGGAATCGCCTGGGCTTGGATAGGGGTGGGGGTTTCGTAGCCTTGCTCGCGCACAGCTTTCAGAATGGCCGGAGCCAAGTTCAGTTCATCAAAGTTCATAGTGGAGCGCGCTTTTCGCGACGCTTATGTTCGGCCCGTTCTGCCCAAAGACAAGGCAGCCAGTGAAAGACCGAGGAAACACAGGTGGGCAGGTAAAGGACAAACAGCTTGTTTGAATCCGGCCCCAGCAGAAGCGCTGATGTTGAGGCAACTGGTGGCGACAACTGAGCGCATTCTCGCATGAAAGCAGGGACGGGCTTTGGGCGCGGATTTTCAGACCTGAGCAACCTCTCACTTTGAACATGATGGGCTTGTGTTTCTATCGACATAAGCTAAAGTAATGAATCCTTACTTTTCAGGGCTGCCCATGCTTGCCAAAATCACCGCCAAAAACCAGCTCACCTTGCCCAAGAGCCTGATACAAGCTGTGGGAGCCACAGAATACTTTGATGTCGAAGCGCGCAATGGCCAACTGATCCTGACGCCTGTGCGCATTCAGCGCGGTGACGCGGTACGCGCCAAACTGGCCGAACTCCAATTGAGCGCCTCCGATATAGATGCTGCGCTCGTCTGGGGCCGTTCTTCAGCGGCTGCGCCTGTCTTGCTCAATGAACCCGCGGGGGTCTATGCCGCAGCTTCATCCAAGCCCAAGAAAGCGGCCGCCAAAAAGTCCAAACCTTCAGCATGAACCTCTTGCCGCGTGTGGTGCTCGATACCCATGTGGTTTTGTCTGCCTTGGTGTTTCGGTCCGGTGTCGCTGGGGCCGTGCGATTGGCCTGGCAAAGTGGGCAGTTTCTCCCCCTAGCGAGCACAGCCACTGTGGAAGAACTGATTCGGGTGCTGGCCTACCCCAAATTTGGTTTGTCCAAGGATGAACAAGAAGAATTGCTCGCTGACTACCTGCCCTATACCCAAACGGTGCAAATTCCTTTGCCCCCGCCTGTCGTGCCCCCCTGCCGGGATGCCTTGGATTTGCCGTTTTTGCATTTGGCAGTGTCTGGTCGTGCCCAGGTCCTGGTATCTGGCGACCAAGATCTGCTGTCCGTGTCTGCCGAGTTCCAGCAGGTAAGTGCTTGCGCCATCCTGTCTTTGGAAGCGTTTTGCGCAAGAGCAGAGATAATCGCTCGTTAACCGCCGCCACGCTGTGTGGCGACAAGCCCAGAGAGTCACCACATGTCCCAATACGTTTTCTCCATGAACCGGGTCGGCAAAATCGTCCCCCCGAAACGCCAAATCCTGAAAGACATTTCCCTCAGCTTCTTCCCCGGCGCCAAGATCGGTGTGCTGGGTTTGAACGGCTCGGGCAAGTCCACGCTGCTCAAAATCATGGCCGGCATCGACAAGGAAATCGAAGGCGAAGCCATTCCCATGGCCGGTTTGAAGATCGGGTATTTGCCGCAAGAGCCACAGCTCGACCCCAATGAAACCGTGCGCCAATCGGTGGAAAACGGCATGGGTGAAGTGAAAGCCGCGCAAACCCGCCTGGAAGAGGTGTATGCCGCTTATGCCGAAGAAGACGCCGACTTTGACGCCTTGGCCGCCGAGCAAGCCAAGCTCGAAGCCATCATCGCCACCGCTGGCGACGCGTCTGAGCACCAACTCGAAATCGCTGCCGACGCGCTGCGCTTGCCGCCCTGGGACGCAATCATCGGCAAGCTCTCAGGCGGTGAAAAACGCCGTGTGGCCTTGTGCCGCTTGCTGCTCTCTCGCCCCGACATGCTGCTGCTGGACGAGCCGACCAACCACTTGGACGCCGAATCCGTCGATTGGCTCGAGCAGTTCTTGTCGCGCTTTTCAGGCACCGTGGTGGCCATCACCCACGACCGCTATTTCTTGGACAACGCCGCCGAATGGATTTTGGAGCTCGACCGTGGCCACGGCATCCCCTACAAAGGCAATTACTCCCTGTGGCTGGAGCAAAAAGAAGCCCGCCTCGAGCAAGAACAACGCACCGAAGACGCCCGCAGCAAGGCCATGAAAAAGGAATTGGAATGGGCGCGTCAAAACCCCAAAGGCCGTCAAGCGAAAAGCAAGGCGCGTTTGGCCCGCTTTGAAGAGCTGTCCGATTACGAATACCAAAAGCGCAACGAGACCCAAGAGATCTTCATCCCGGTGGCCGAGCGCTTGGGCAACGAGGTGTTCGAGTTCAAAAACGTCAGCAAGTCGTTTGGCGACCGCGTGTTGATCGACAACCTGAGTTTCCAAGTGCCTGCGGGCGCGATCGTGGGCATCATCGGCCCCAACGGCGCCGGTAAATCCACGCTGTTCAAGCTGATCGCCGGCAAAGAGCAGCCCGACAGCGGCGAGGTCAAGATCGGCCAAACCGTGAAGATGGCCTTTGTGGACCAAAACCGCGACGACTTGGCCAACGAAAAAACCGTGTGGGAAGACGTCTCGGGCGGCTTGGACATCTTGACCGTGGGCAAGTTCCAAATGCCCAGCCGTGCTTACTGCGGGCGTTTCAACTTCAACGGCGGCGACCAGCAGAAAAAAGTGGGCACGCTGTCTGGCGGTGAACGCGGCCGTTTGCACCTGGCCAAGACCTTGATCGAGGGCGGCAACGTGCTGCTCCTTGACGAACCCTCCAACGACTTGGACGTGGAAACCTTGCGTGCCCTGGAAGACGCTTTGCTCGAGTTTGCGGGCTCGGTGATGGTGATCAGCCACGACCGCTGGTTCCTTGACCGCATCGCCACCCACATCCTGGCCGCCGAGGGCGACAGCCAGTGGGTGTTCTTCGACGGCAACTACCAAGAGTACGAAGCCGACAAGAAGAAACGCCTGGGCGAAGAAGGTGCCAAGCCCAAGCGCGTGAGGTTCAAAGCCCTCAAGTGATCCTGTGGCCCGCTGTGTGTCGAAATAAAGCCATAAGAATCAACTGATTCTTGAATACCGCTGAATTTCTATGTAATTTCCAAAATTGTTAGTTAAAAAATACTATAAAATGTCGGAAATTGAATCCCTTGAGCGTCACACACGCAGCGGAGCCCCCCATGAGCCACAAAGCCACCCCCGATTCCAGCGATGAGTATTGCGGCACCAGTTATGCCGCCAAATTGCTCAATTTATCCGTCGGCTCGGTGCAAACCTTGGTGGAAAAAAACGAGTTGTCTGCCTGGAAAACCCAAGGCGGGCACAGGCGTATTTCTATTCAGTCTATTTACGACTACCAAGCACGTGCAGCCCTGTCGCCATCCAACCATTTCAACGATGGCAAATACCTCAGGGTCATGGTGGTCGAGGATGACCCGGCCACCCGCGCCATGTACCAGTCCCACTTTGATTCGTGGGATTTGTCCATCGACCCCACCATCACCTCTTCAGCCATCGAAGCCTTGCTCGACATCCCCGTGCTCAAACCCCAGGTGCTGCTCACCGATTTGCGCATGCCCGGCATCGACGGGGTGGAAATGCTGCGCCAGCTCAACAAACACCCGCAGTTCGCCCAGGTGGCCGTCATCGCCGTGACCGGCTTGAGCCCTGAAGACATCGAGGCCTATGGCGGCCTGCCCGAAGGCACACATGTGCTGCGCAAGCCTGTTGACATGGGTTGGTTGCGCGGGTATTTCCAAGCCATGCTGTCTATCCGAATGGGAAGCAAGCGCCGCCCTGCCGCCGCGCCCGCTGCCACCACTGACGCAGCCTGAGGGCAGCCTAAGGGGATCCTGAGGGCAGCCCCTTCCGTATGATGGGCCGATGCTCAAACTGTCGGTATTGGACCAATCCGTGGTGTCCCTTGGACTCCCCCAAGATGCATCGATTCGCAACACCCTGGCGTTGGCTGAGGCTTGCGAAGCCTGGGGCTACGAGCGCTTTTGGGTGAGCGAGCACCACAGCCTGGGCAGCATCGCAGGCACCGCGCCAGAGGTCTTGCTCGCTGCCATCGCGGCGCGCACACAACGCATCCGCATTGGCAGCGCGGGGATCATGTTGCCGCACTACTCGGCTTTCAAGGTTGGCGAACAGTTTCGGGTGCTCGACGCTTTGGCACCCGGACGCATCGACTTGGGTCTGGGCAGAGCCCCAGGCAGCGATGGCCGTACCTCGCAATTGCTCAACCCAGACCGCTATGCCGCCGAGCGGTTCCCACAACAAGTCATGGAATTGCAGGCTTGGGTCACGGGCAAAACCATGCCCAGTGGACACCCAGGGCAGGGCGTGTGGGCCTACCCGATGAGCGAAACCTCACCCAGCTTGTGGATCTTGGGCAGTTCGAACTACGGCGCGCAATTGGCCGCGCACCTGGGCTTGCCTTATGCGTTTGCGTATTTTTTCAGTGACGGTGTGGGGGTCGAGCAAGCCCTGGAGACATACCGCAGCCAATTTCGGCCCAGCCCCTACCTCAGCCAACCCCAGGCCACGATTTGCGTGTCAGCCTTGGCCTGCGACACTGCAGCCGAAGCAGCCTACCAATTCCAAACGCGGGCCCGCTGGCGCATGGACCGCAACCGAGGCAAGGCTGGGCCTTTGCTGCCACCCGATTTGGCCGTGGAAGGCTTGAGCGTGGACCAGCTCGATGAAATGGACGCCATGCGCGACCAGGCCTTGATTGGCGACCCTACGCAAACGGAACAAAAGCTTGCTGCCTTGGCGCAAAGTTTGCAGTTGGAAGAGTTGGTGGTGTGTTGTTGGACACACGACCCAGCGGTGCAGCGGCGCTCGTTTGAGCTGCTGGCGCAGGTCAACCGCGCTTAAACAGCAGGTGCTGCTTCGTCCAAAGGGACACCGCATTCAGGGGGAGGCGCACCTTCGGCCCGCTCTTGCGGCTTGTGCACGATGCGGGTGACCGGGTCGTATTGCACTTCCTTAAGGTACATCGCCAAGACCGCGTCCATGCTTTTGGCGTGGCCGTCAAACCAGACCGCGAGTTCGCCAGTGAGTTGACGCACCATGGCCAATTTGCCTTCTTCTTGACCGCGCCGCAACACTTCGCGCAT
>CAJBOO010000159.1 GCA_903956845.1 uncultured Burkholderiales bacterium | reverse complement strand
TGCGCGATGAAGCGCGCATCGCTGGTGCCGCCAGTGGTTGAAAGCTCGGTTGAGACGCCTGTTTCAGCGCGAATGGCGTCTTGCACCACCTCAAGCAACAAACCAGGCGTGGTGATGAAGGGCAGGCCACCCACGGTCCAGCGCAATTCGTACTGGAGTTGGTGAGCTCGCAGCACGGCTTCGAGGCGTTGTTGCAAGGATTCAGCCGTCGACTCGGTGCTGAAGCGGAAATTGAAATCCACCACCACCTCACCTGGAATCACGTTGTTTGCACCTGTGCCTGCATGGATGTTGCTGACCTGCCAGCTGGTGGGTTGGAAGTAATCATTGCCTTGGTCCCACTGAATGGCCGTCAATTCCGCCAGTGCCGGGGCCAGCAAGTGGATAGGGTTTTGGGCCAACTGCGGGTAGGCAATGTGGCCTTGGATGCCTTTGACCGTGAGTTTGCCGCTCATGGTGCCGCGTCTGCCGTTTTTCACCATGTCACCGGTGCGGTGCACTGCTGTGGGCTCTCCCACGATGCACCAGTCCAGGGCTTGGCCGCGGGCCTTGAGCGCTTCAACCACTTTGACCGTGCCATCCACCGATGGCCCTTCTTCATCACTGGTCAACAAAAAAGCCAGGTTGAAATCAGGTGATGGGTGTTGTGCCAAAAATGTTTCACAGGCCACAACCATGGCCGCCAGCGAGGTTTTCATGTCACTCGCGCCACGTCCATACAACTTGCCATCGCGGTGACTCGGTGTGAACGGGTCGGTGGTCCACTGAGCCAATGGCCCTGTGGGCACCACATCGGTGTGACCTGCAAACACCAGTGTTTTGGCCTTGGGATGGGCACTGTGCTTGATTGCCCACAGGTTGCTCACCCGACAATCGGTCGGGCCAAAATCCAAGCGCTCGCAGGCAAAGCCCAAGGGTTTCAAGCGCGCCGATAGGATGTCCAAGCACTGGGCATCGTCCGGCGTGACCGACGGTCGGGCAATCAGCTGTTCAGCCAGATCAAGCGTGGCGGACATGTCAGTCGCGCAGCAAATCGTTCAGGCTGGTTTTGGCGCGGGTTTGTGCATCCACGCGCTTGACGATGACCGCGCAGTACAGGCTGTATTTGCCATCGGCGCTGGGCAAGTTACCAGACACCACCACAGAGCCAGAAGGGATGCGGCCATAAGTCACTTCACCTGTTGCACGGTCGTAAATCTTGGTGCTTTGGCCGATGTACACGCCCATGGAAATCACCGAGTTTTCTTCAACGATCACACCCTCAACCACTTCAGAACGCGCGCCAATGAAACAGTTGTCTTCAATGATGGTCGGGTTGGCTTGAACAGGCTCGAGCACACCACCAATGCCAACACCGCCAGACAAATGCACGTTCTTGCCGATCTGTGCACAAGAACCCACGGTGGCCCAGGTGTCGACCATGGTGTTTTCATCCACGTAAGCACCGATGTTGACGTAGGAGGGCATCAGGATCGCGCCCTTGGCAATGAAGCTGCCGCGACGCGCCACAGCGGGGGGCACCACGCGCACACCGCTGGCTTTCATGTGGGCTTCATCCATGTTGGAGAACTTGGTTTGCACTTTGTCATAAAAGCCCAGGTCACCCGCCTTGACCACGGCGTTGTCTTTCAAACGGAAAGACAGCAACACGGCTTTTTTGATCCATTGATGCGTGGTCCACTGGCCAACGCCTTCACGGGTGGCCACGCGCAGGCGACCTGCGTTGAGTTCAGCAATCACATGCTCGACCGCGTCGCGCAATTCTTGGGGGGCGTTGCTGATGTTGATGTTCGCGCGGTTATCCCAAGCGTTGTCGATCAGGTGTTGGAGTTGGTGCTGAGCCATGGCTGGTTTCTTTTCAGTGTTGGGATGGATGGGAGGTTTGGATGAAAGACACGATGCGTTTGGCAGCCTCGAGACATTCGTCAGGTTGGGCGACCAAGGCCATGCGAATTCGGCCTTGACCGGGGTTGATGCCGTTGACTTCCCGGGCCAAATAGCGACCGGGTAAGACGGTGACATTGTATTGAGCCAACAACGACCGCGCGAAAGCCTCGTCATCTCCCCCAGGAACACCCGCCCAAAGGTAAAAACCAGCGTCGGGCATGGCCACCTCCATGACCTGTGCCAGCAGGGGGGTGACTTGTTGGAATTTGTCGCGGTACAGGGCCCGGTTGGACTGCACATGCGCTTCGTCATTCCATGCGGCGATGCTGGCCTCTTGCACCATCCCACCCATGGCACTGCCATGGTAGGTGCGGTAGCGCAAAAACGGCGCGATCAGCTCAGCGTCTCCCGCCACGAAGCCACTGCGCAAGCCAGGCACATTGCTGCGTTTGGACAGGCTCGTGAAACTCACCAAACGTTTGAAATCAGGGCGGCCACACAACGCGGCGGCTTGCAAGCCACCCAAGGGCGGCGTCTCACTGTGGTAGATCTCGCTGTAACACTCGTCAGAAGCCAATACAAAGCCGTATTGGTCGCTCAAACTGAATAACTTTTGCCATTCGGTCAAGGGCATGACGGCGCCCGTGGGGTTGCCGGGCGAGCAAACAAACACCAAGCGGGTGCGTTTCCAGACCTCGGCCGGCACACTGTCCCAATCGACGGCAAAGTTTGCATTCGGCAGGCTGGGCGCGTAATGGATCTGTGCGCCACCGAGCAGGGCTGCACCCTCGTAAATTTGGTAGAAGGGATTGGGGGAGACCACCACCGACTGCGGATCGCCATCCAACACCGTTTGGGCAAAGGCAAACAAGGCTTCGCGAGAGCCATTCACCGGCAACACCTGAGTCTCAGGGTTCACGTCAAGTTGGTAACGCCTGTGCAACCAGCCCGCACAGGCTTGTCGGAAGGCCAATGAGCCAGCCGTGGCAGGGTAGGTCGCCAAGGCATCGGTGTGCTGACGCAGCGCATCGATGACCAGGGCAGGGGTGGCGTGGCGAGGTTCTCCAATGCCTAGGCTGATGGGCGACCAGTTGGGGCTGGGTGTCACGTCTGAAAACAAATGACGTAAACGCTCGAACGGATAGGGGTGCAGACGGGATAGCAGAGGATTCATGGCTGATATTATCGAGCCATGTACAGTTACCTCGATCCCAGTCGCGCGCAAGAGTTCGCCATGGACAAGGCGCAGATGCTTACCCTGGCAGAAACCTTTGAATCGAGCTTGACCAACGATTTGCAAGCCCTGCAGGATGCTTTAGGTCACCCAGACCCTGACCCCCTTCGACGTTTGTTGCACTCCCTCAAAGGTTATGTGACCTTTCTCAGTAAAGACGATCTGTCAGCCCAGGTGATCGAGCTCGAATCGGTCAGCCGTCAACACGAGCTCGATAAAGTGCGAGACATGGTCATGAAAGTGCTGCCTTCCCTGCAACAATTGCTGGCTGAGGTGTCACGTTGGAAATCGGCTGAATTGAGCTGAACCATCGCCCACCTCAGCCCTCGCGGCTCAAGCCAACCCACATAGCAGTCAACAAAAGGTATTTCGGTGCGTCTTAACTCGATCAAGCTGTCTGGTTTCAAATCTTTCGCAGACGCCACGAATTTCATGTTGCCCGGTCAATTGGTCGGTGTGGTGGGTCCCAATGGTTGTGGCAAGTCCAACATCATCGATGCCGTGCGTTGGGTCTTGGGTGAAAGCCGTGCCAGCGAATTGCGTGGTGAGTCCATGCAAGACGTCATCTTCAACGGCACCAACACACGCAAACCCGCCAGCCGCTCCAGCGTGGAATTGGTGTTTGACAACGCCAGCCATCGTGCCGGTGGGCAATGGAGTCAGTTTGCCGAGATTGCTGTCAAGCGTGTGCTGACCCGCGACGGCACCAGCAGCTACTACATCAACAACCAACCGGTGCGCCGCCGTGATGTGCAAGACGTGTTCTTGGGCACGGGCTTGGGCCCACGCGCTTACGCCATCATTGGCCAAGGCACGATCAGCCGCATTATCGAGTCCAAGCCTGAAGAATTGCGTTTGTTTTTGGAAGAAGCCGCTGGCGTTTCCAAGTACAAAGAACGCCGTCGTGAAACCGAAAACCGCTTGAGCGACACCCGAGAAAACCTGGTTCGTGTGGAAGACATCTTGCGCGAGCTCAATGCCAACTTGGACAAGTTAGAGCGACAAGCGGAAGTGGCTCAACGCTTCCATGACCTGCAAAACCAAGCGACTTTGCGTCAACACCAATTGTGGTTTTTGAAACGCGCTGAAGCCCAAACAGAGCAGGTGCAAGTTCACCAACAAGCTGAGCAAGCTGCCACCTCCTTGGAATCCAAAACCGCAGACTTGCGGCAGGTAGAGGCCAGCGTGGAGACCATCCGCCAAGCCCACTATGAAGCGGGTGAGCATGTCAACCAGGCGCAAGGTGAGTTGTACCAAGCCAGTGCTGAAGTCGGTCGTTTGGAAGCTGAAATCCGGTTTGTGGTCGAGGGCCGTCAGCGCGCTCAAGAACGATTGGTGCAGATCCAAGCGCAAATCGAGCAGTGGAACACCCAGTCGCATCAAGCCAAAGAAGAAGCGCAACACCTGGTAGACAACCAAGAGACCGCGCATGCCCAACTCGACAGCCTGAAAGAAGAGTTGGAGATCAAAGGCGAGCAATTGCCTGAGTTGGAGCAACACTGGCGTGACGCGCAGCAACACGTGGTGTCGCAAGTCAACTTGGTCAACGAAGTGCAGCAACAAATCCAGGTGCTGGCCGCGGAGCAACGCGGCTTGCAAGAGCAGGCCCGCCAACTTGAACAACGCCAAGCCCGCTTGCAAACAGACCAACAAGCTTTGGCCCATCCAGAAGCCACCCAGCTAGAGCAACTGCAAGCCAAATGGCAACAAGCAGAAGCAGCGTCTACCACCACCCAAGCCCAACTGCAAACCTTGGAAGACATGGCCGAGTCCTTAGAGACCGCCCGGCGCGATGCGCAAGAAACCAGCAACCGTGAATCGGCCAAATGGGTGGAGTTGCAAGCGCGTCAAGAAGCCTTGAAAGCACTGCAAGAAAAATTGCGCACCGACGAACGCTTGACGCCCTGGTTGAACAAACACGGCTTGCAGGCTTTGCAGCCTCTGTGGAGCAAGGTCCACATCACCCCAGGGTGGGAGCAAGCCCTGGAAGCCGCCCTGCGCGAGCGTTTGGCTGCCCTTGAAGTCACCCGCATCGACAGCGTCAAGGCGTTTGCCAGCGATGTGCCTGACGCCAAGCTCAGTTTTTATTCGCCAGGTGTGGCCGTCAACCCTGCTAGCAAACCGGTTCTGCCACGCTTGTTTGACCAATTGCAATTGAACGATGCGGGATTGAATGGCCTGTTTGCCGATTGGCTCACGGGCTGCTACACCGCCAACAGTTTGGACGAGGCCATGGCAGCCCGAGCTAAATTGCAGCCAGGTGAACAAATCTTCATTCCCCAAGGCCATTCGGTTGGCTTGCACAGCGTTAATTTTTATGCCCAAGACTCCGAGCAGGCAGGCATGTTGGCACGCGCCCAAGAGATTGAAAACCTCGACAAACAAATCCGCGCCCAAGGCTTGATGAGCGAAGAAGCGCGCATCAACCTGTCCCGCGCTGAAAGCACATCTGCCCAATCTACACAGGAACGCACCCAAAAACGCATCGAAGCCACCGAGACCCAGGCCAAAGCGCATGCCCTTCAAGTCGAGTTCATGCGCGTTCAGCAGCAAGCCGAGCAAACACGTGCCCGCCAAGGTCAACTGGAAACCGAGGTGCAAGACCTGCAAGCCCAATTGATCCAATTGCGTACCCGCTCCGAAGAAGCAGAGTCACGTTTCGAATCCTTGGACATGCAACTGGCCAACACCCAAGAGCGCCACGCCGGTTTGCAAGAAAAGGCCATCAACGCAGAGCAGCAGCTCAACCAAGCACGCGAAGGCTTGCGGCAGCTCGAACGGCAAGTGCAAGAGTCGGATTTCAATCTGCGCACCTTGTCCGCCAAGTTGGCCGAACTCCAACGCATCCAAGACACCGCCAGCCAGCAAGTCAACACCCTCACCGCCGAGCAAACCAAACAACAGACCGAGTTGGGCTTGTTGAGTGACAGCGCCGCGCAATCGGGTTTGCAAGACGCGTTGGCCCTCAAGTTAGAACGCGAATCGATGCTGGCCTCCAAACGCTCGGCATACGATGACCTGACCCATCGATTGCGCACCAGCAACGAAGACCGCTTGAAAATTGAACGTGAACTCGAGCCCTTGCGTCAGCGCATTGTCGAATTGCAACTCAAAGAGCAGGCTTCACGCTTGGGCTTTGAGCAGTACGACCGTTTTTTGACCGAAGCCGAAGCAGATGTGGCCAAGATCGAAGCGTCGATCGAAGCAGACAAAGTTCGCTTGACGGGTTTGCAGTCCGAGATCGATCGTTTGCAACGCGACATCCAATCCTTGGGTGCCGTCAACTTGGCCGCCTTGGATGAATTGGGCACTGCGCGTGAACGCAAAACCTTCTTGGATGCCCAATCAGCCGACCTGAATGACGCGATCACTACCTTGGAAGACGCGATCAAAAAAATCGACGGCGAGACCCGCGAGTTGTTGGCTGGGACCTTTGAAACCGTGAACCAACATTTCGGCCGCATGTTCCCCGAATTGTTTGGCGGTGGCAACGCCCGCTTGGTGATGACCGGCGAAGAGATTTTGGATTCAGGTGTCCAGGTGATGGCCCAGCCGCCTGGCAAGAAAAACCAAACCATCTACCTGCTCTCAGGTGGCGAGAAGGCGCTGACCGCCATCGCCTTGGTGTTTGCCATTTTTCAGCTCAACCCAGCGCCTTTTTGTTTGCTGGACGAGGTGGATGCGCCACTGGACGATGCCAACACCGAACGCTATGCCAAGTTGGTGACCAAGATGTCGACTGAAACCCAGTTTTTATTTATCTCGCACAACAAGATCGCCATGGAAATGGCCGAGCAGTTGATTGGTGTGACCATGCAAGAGCAAGGTGTGTCCCGTATCGTGGCGGTGGACATGGAAGCCGCTGTCAACATGGTTGAGGCGGCATGAGCAATTTGCAATTGTGGTTGGCCATCCTCGGCGGCCTGGTCTTGGTGGTGGTCGTGGCGCACAGCACCTGGACATCGCGTCAAAGCCAACCCAAACAAGCTGAGCCCTTGGTCAGCCAAGAAGAACTCGATGCGCTGTCCTCGGCTTCCATGGCGGATGCCAACCCCCACGAGAGCCACGAAGACCAGGGCTTTGCTCACATGTCCAACGAGTTGCCTGCGATGGACGCACGGTCCCAGTTGGATGCCTTGATCGACGTGATTGCCACCATGGAATTGGACAGCCCCGTCTCTGGTGAAGCGGCCATTGCAGCCATGCCGCCCATTCGACGGGTTGGCAATAAATTGTTTTTGGTCGAAGGGCTCAATGCTGACAGCGGCGAATGGGAAACCTTGCAAGTGCAGCGCTACTACAGTGCTTTCCAAGCAGGCGTGCAAGTGGCCAACCGTCAAGGCCCTTTGAATGACATTGAATTTTCGGAGTTCGTGGTCAAGACCCAGGCTTTTGCCGAGGTGTTTTCTGCCACACCCGAGTTCCCCGACATGAATGAAGTGGTGGCACAAGCACGCGAACTCGACCAGTTCGCCAGTGCCCACGATGCCCAGTTGAGCTTCACCTTGCAATCTCGCAAAACCGCCTGGAGCCCAGGCTACGTGCAACAACAAGCCGCACGCATGGGCTTTGTGCCTGGCGTGATCCCCGGTCGCATGGTGGTCCCAGCAGCCACCCCCGGCATGCCACCCGTCTTGGTGCTGACCTTTGATGCGCGGGCCGCCATGGCTGAAGACCCCAACCAAGCTGCGCTGCGCAGCATCAGCCTGAGCTTGGACGTCCCCCAAGTGGCACAAACCGAACAGGCTTTTTCCCGTTTGTGTGAAGCCGCG
Organism: uncultured Burkholderiales bacterium; assembly: GCA_903956845.1. Lineage (GTDB taxonomy): Bacteria > Pseudomonadota > Gammaproteobacteria > Burkholderiales > Burkholderiaceae_C > Limnohabitans. The sequence goes on along the minus strand of CAJBOO010000159.1, from coordinate 16,923 downwards.
CAAGGTTTGGCCCAAGCCATGGATGGCTTGGTCACCGATGACAATGGACAGCCTTTGTCCGAGTCGGCCATCCTCATGATTGATCACGATCTGCGCAGCCTGTATGACGCATTGGTGGCGCGCGACCTGCCCGCAGGCTCGTTGCAAGCACGTCGCTTGTTCAGCTGACGCCCGCCCTGGGCCCATGACGACCCCACAGACCCCCAGCCACCTTGCCGCCCAACTGCGCGAGCAGTTGCACCACCACGCCCATCTCTATTACGTGCTGGATGCACCCAGCGTGCCGGACGCGGAGTACGACCGCTTGTTCAAAGCGCTGCAAGCCCTCGAAGCGGCCCACCCCGAACTGCTCACGCCCGATTCACCCACCCAGCGCGTGGGCGGCCAGGCCTTGGACAGCTTTGCCACTGTTCGCCATGCCATGCCCATGCTGAGCATCCGCACCGAAACCGACACCGAAGCCAGTGGTGCCCAAGCGTTTGACACGCGCATCCGCAAAGAACTCACTTTGGGTGACAACGATGCAGCGGTGGAATATGTCGCCGAATTGAAATTTGATGGCTTGGCGATGAGCCTGCGCTATGAGCAAGGTGTGCTGGTGCAAGCGGCTACGCGGGGTGACGGCGAAGTGGGCGAGGACGTGACCCACAACATCCGCACCATCGGGCAGATTCCCTTGAAGTTGCCAGCGTCGGCCAGCGGTCAGGGTGCCACAGCGGCGTCCTTGTTGGATCAAGCTTTGCCCGTACCTGCGGTGCTGGAGGTGCGCGGTGAGGTTTACATGGCCCGCGCCGATTTTGAAGCGCTGAACGAGCGACAACGCTCCCGCATCGCCGCAGGCGAAAAGGGCGAGAAAACCTTCGTCAACCCACGCAACGCCGCCGCAGGCGCGGTGCGGCAACTCGACCCCACGATCGCGGCCCAGCGGCCCTTGAGTTTTTTCGCCTATGGCTTGGGCGAGGTGACGGCGTCAGACCAAGGCGGCCCGAACTTCACCACGCACCATGAGCTCTTGATGGCGCTCAAGGCCTGGGGCTTTCCGGTGGCGGTTCAAACCCGCGTGGTGCATGGGGCAGCAGGCTTGGTGGACTTTCACCAGCGCATCGGCCAAGCGCGGGACGCCTTGCCCTTTGACATCGATGGCGTGGTCTACAAGGTCAACCGTTTGGCTGCGCAACGCCAACTCGGCTTCGTGACACGCGAGCCGCGCTGGGCCGTGGCGCATAAATACCCCGCCCAAGAACAACTCACCACGGTGCAAGCCATCGAAATCCAAGTAGGGCGCACCGGCAAGCTCACCCCAGTGGCCAAACTCGCACCGGTGTTTGTGGGGGGCGTGACCGTCACGAACGCCACTTTGCACAACGAAGACGAAGCCCGCCGCAAAGACGTGCGGGTAGGTGACACTGTGGTGGTGCGTCGTGCGGGCGACGTGATTCCCGAAGTGGTGTCGGTGGTGCTGGACAAGCGATGGCCAGACGCGCAGATCTTCACCATGCAACACCATTGCCCTGTGTGCCACAGCCCTGCGGTGCGTGAAGAGGGCGAGGCCGATTACCGTTGCACCGGCGGTTTGTTTTGCAGCGCCCAGCGCAAGCAAGCCATCTTGCATTTTGCCCATCGCCGCGCGGTGGAGATCGAGGACTTGGGCGACAAACTGGTGGAACAACTGGTCGACGCGGGGGTGGTCAAGGCCTTGCCGGACATTTACCGATTGGGCTTGACTGCGCTGGTTGCGTTGGACCGCATGGCCGAGAAGTCGGCCAACAAAGTCTTGGCCAGCATCGAGAAATCCAAGCAGACCACGCTGCCGCGGTTTGTCTTTGGCTTGGGCATTCGCCATGTGGGCGAAGCGACCGCCAAAGAACTGGTGCGCCACTTTGGCAAGCTCGACGCGATCATGGACGCCACCGTAGACCAACTCCTGCAAGTGCCTGATGTTGGACCGATCGTGGCGCAAAGCATCCGCACTTTTTTTGACCAGGCGCACAACCGTGAAGTGGTGGAGCAACTGCGTGCTTGCGGCCTGACCTGGACCGAGGGCGAGGCCTTGGCGGGCGCAAGCTTGCCACTCACCGGGCAAACCTATGTGTTGACCGGCACCTTGCCTACCTTGAGCCGCGACCAGGCCAAAGACATGCTCGAAGCCTTGGGCGCAAAAGTGGCGGGCAGCGTGAGCAAGAAAACCCATGGCGTGGTGGCCGGGGCCGAGGCGGGCAGCAAGCTCGACAAAGCACGTGAGTTGGGGATTCCCGTGTGGGACGAAGCTGCGTTGCTGGCTTGGGTGGCAGACCAGCAGCGCTGAAACACATCGACCCTTGGGCTTGCAGGGCTGGTCATGGAAAGGCTGGACGGCCACTGGCCGCCCGAGGTCATGCTTGTAAGGCCGCCAACAACTCGGTTTCAATGTCCAGTTGCGCTTTGTTGTGTTGCAAGGCTGCGCCATCGATCAAAAACGTGTCTTCCACGCGTTCGCCCAAGGTGCTGATCTTGGCCAACAGGACGTTGATGTGGTGATGCGCGAGCACCTGTGCCACGCCATACAGCAAACCCACACGGTCGCTCGCAGAAATAGACAACAACCAGCGTTGGGCTTTTTCATCGGGTTGCAAGCGCACGCGTGGGGCCACTGGAAAGCTTTTGACCCGACGTGACACGCGACCCCGACCAGCCTTGGGCAAGGGGCCACCTTGTTCGATGGCGAGTTTCAAGTCGTTTTCCACCATCGGCGTGAGTTCGCGGTAATGCACGTTCAGCATGGGCGTGATCACTTGAAAGGTGTCCAAGGCGAAGCCGTTGCGCGCGGTGTGGATTTTGGCATCCAAGATGTTGAAGCCCGCTTGGTCAAAATAGCCGCAAATGCGGGCGAACAAATCGGTTTGGTCAGGCGTGTAGACCATGACTTGCAGACCTTCACCCAGCGGGGACAAGCGGGCCTTGACGGTGACGCCCGCTGGAACGCCATTGGCTTTGGCAACCGCCAGTGGTCGCGACAACTGACGGGTATGCCAAGCAATGTCGGCGGCCTCGTGGCGCATGAAATAGCCGACATCCAAGGTACTCCACAGGTCTTTGTGGGACTCGAAGGGCATGGCGTAGAGATTGAGCGTTTCCAGGGCTTCGCGCTTGCGCATCTCGACCATGGCGTCCGGGTCATGGGCTTGCCCACCTAAAACAGCTGCACTGGCGCGGTAGAGGTCTTCGAGCAGCTTGCCTTTCCATGCATTCCAGACCTTGGGGCTGGTGCCACGGATGTCTGCCACGGTCAGCAGGTAAAGGCCTCGCAAATAACGCTCGTTCCCCATGCGCTTGGCAAAGGTCTGGATCACATCTGGGTCGCTCAGGTCTTGCTTTTGAGCCACATGGCTCATGGTCAGGTGCTCGCGCACTAAAAATTCAATCAGCTGTTGATCAGCCTTGGCAATGCCATGTTGACGACAAAACAACCGCACCTCATGGGCACCCAAATCGGAGTGGTCGCCGCCTCGGCCCTTGGCAATATCGTGAAACAAAGCCGCCACATACAAAATCCACGGCTGGTCCCAGCCCGCGGCCAACTGTGAGCAAAACGGGTATTCATGGGAATGCTCAACAATGAAAAAACGCCTCACATTGCGCAGCACCATCAGGATGTGTTGGTCCACCGTGTAAACATGGAACAAGTCGTGCTGCATTTGCCCCACGATGCGCCGAAACACCCACAGGTAGCGGCCCAGCACCGAGGTTTGGTTCATCAAGCGCATGGCATGGGTGATGCCTTGGGGTGACTGCAAGATGCGCATGAAGGTGGCGCGGTTGACCGGGTTGCGTCTGAAAGCGGCATCCATCAGTCCACGTGCGTTGTACAAGGCCCTGAGTGTGCGTGCCGACAAGCCCTTGATGCCTACCGTTTCTTGGTAAAGCAAAAAAGTTTCCAAGATGGCTTCTGGGTGACGCTGGTACAGGCCATCATCCACCACTTCAAGCATGCCTGATTTGTCCAAGAACCGATCGTTCAACACTTGCGGTGGGTGTGCTTGTGCTTGCTGGAAAAGCCAATCTTCGATGTTGAGGTGGATGATCAGGTTCAACTGGCTCACCGCTTTGGCCGCCCAGTAATACTGCTTCATCAAGGCTTCGCTCGCCGCCCTGGCATGACGCACATGGCCATCCAACTGGGCGTCCAAGCCCAGGTCGTGCGAGACGGCCGTTTGCAAATCAAACACCAAACGGTCTTCGCGGCGTTTAGCGATCCAATGCAGTCGCCAGCGGATCAGAGACAACACATCTTCATTGCGTTGCAACTGGCGCAGTTCCAGCGCGGTGATCATGCCGGTGGCAAACAGGTCTTTCCAGGTCGAGCCCAGGCCACTGGCCTTGGCCAGCCAGAGCAACATGTGCAGATCGCGCAGGCCGCCTGGTGACTCTTTGCAATTGGGTTCCAGCGAATACGGGGTGTTTTCAAATTTGCTGTGCCGCTGCTGCATTTCCAGGGTTTTGCCTGTGAAAAAAGCACGGGCTTCCAACTGAGCTTTGAAACGCTCTGCAAACTGCTCGTACAAAGCCTTGTCACCCCAAACGCATCTGGATTCGAGCAAGGCGGTTTGCACAGTGATGTCATTGGCTGACTCGCTCAAGCACTCCACCAAGTTGCGCACGCTCGAGCCGATCTCTAAACCAGCGTCCCAACAGCCACCGATGAACTGCTCGACTTGGTGTTTCAGGCCTGCGTCGTGGTCCACGCGGGTGTGGGCCGGCAGCAAGACCAAGACATCGACATCCGAGTAAGGGAACAAAGCACCGCGGCCATAACCGCCGACCGCCACCAGGCAAGCATCGGCTGGCATCTGGGCGTTTTGCCAAATGGCACCCAGTGTGTCATCGCACAAATCACTGAGCAGGGCCAGGTGGTGGTGAACACGACGCGCCCGAGACAGGGATTGTTCTTTGGCGCACTGCGCCAGCAAATCGCTTTTGCGCTGTTTGAACTGGGCGGGCGCGGAACTCACAGGGTCAGCACACGGTGGTGGTGACGAACGAGGGCAAGGGTGGGCTGCCTGCCGACAAGGTGAGCACTTCGTAGCCGGTCTGGGTGACCAGCACCGTGTGCTCCCATTGGGCAGACAGGGAATGGTCACGGGTGGTGATGGTCCAGCCGTCGTTCATCTCTTTGATGTCGCGTTTGCCGGCATTGATCATGGGTTCGATGGTGAACACCATGCCAGGTTTGAGTTCTTCCAGGGTGCCAGGCTTGCCGTAATGAAGCACCTGCGGCTCTTCGTGGAACACCTGACCGATGCCATGGCCACAAAACTCTCGCACGATCGAAAAACCCAGTCCTTCGGCAAAAATTTGGATGGCGTGGCCAATGTCGCCCAAGTGGGCGCCGGGTTTGACCTTCAAGATGCCGTGCCACATGGCGTCATAGGTGAGTTGACACAGACGCTTGGCCGCGATGGATCCTTCGCCCACCACGAACATGCGGCTGGTGTCACCATGCCAACCGTTTTTGATGACGGTGATGTCGATGTTGATGATGTCGCCTTTTTTCAGGGCTTTGTCACTGGGAATGCCGTGGCAGACCTGGTGGTTGATCGAGGTGCAGATTGACTTGGGGTAGGGGTTGTGGCCGCTGGGGTTGTAGTTCAGGGGGGCGGGGATGGCTTGCTGCACCTGCGTGATGTAGTCGAAGGCCAATTTGTCCAATGCATTGGTGGTGACCCCGGCTTGCACGTGGGGGGTGAGGTAGTCCAAGACCTCGGAGGCCAAGCGTCCTGCCACGCGCATGCCTGCGATGCCTTGTTCGTCTTTGTAAGTGATCATGGCCTGAATTATCTCAGGCTGCCCGAGTGCCTGGGCCCCGCAGGGCTTGTCGTTAAAATTCAGCCTTCTTTTGCTGCCAACTCCTCTTTTGGCAACCGCTTCCTCACAAGGCCACCCCGTGACCCTCCACATCAGTCCTTTCGCCGGCGGCCACGCCTTGAGTCCCTTCAAAGCCCAGCGCCTGTTGAGTAGCCTGCAATCGGTTTGTCCCGATGTGAAGGGGGTGAATGCCCAGCATGTCTATCTGGTGGCCACTGAACAAGCCCTGCCCACCGCCGATCGCCAACGCATGGCTGATTTGCTGGACGCCACGCCGCAAGAAAACACGCACACGACACCCACGGGCCACACTTGGGTGGTGTCTCCCCGAGCCGGCACGGTATCACCTTGGGCCTCTAAAGCCACGGACATCGCGCGAAATTGTGGTTTTGTGCTGCGCCGCGTTGAGCGTGTGACGCAATACCACCTGCAGACAGCTGCGAAGTTGTCTGACACCGTGTGCCTGCAGCTGCAGGCCTTGTTGCACGACCGCATGACCGAATCCATTTGGGCCAGTCGGCATGAAGCGCATGCCTTGTTTGCCACCTTGGCAGCACCCGATTTGGCCTTTGTCGATGTGACCCATGGAGGTCGACAAGCTTTGGTCAAAGCCAACACCGATTGGGGCCTGGCTTTGGCAGACGACGAAATCGATTACCTGGTCAAGGCTTTTCAGCAACTCAAGCGCGACCCGAGTGATGCCGAACTGATGATGTTTGCCCAAGCCAACAGCGAACACTGTCGCCACAAAATCTTCAATGCCAACTTCACCATCGATGGACAAGCCCAGAGCCACAGCCTGTTTGGCATGATCCGCCACACCCATGCCCACAACCCGGAACACACCGTGGTGGCGTACGCGGACAACGCCGCCATCATGCATGGCCATGACGTGGAAATGTTTGCCGCGCCGCTCACCGGCTTCATGCCGCGCTATGACAAATCGCCCGGCACTCAGCACATTTTGATGAAGGTGGAAACGCATAACCACCCCACTGCCATATCACCGTACCCAGGGGCCGCAACGGGGGCGGGCGGTGAAATCCGCGACGAGGGTGCGACTGGGCGAGGTGCCAAGCCCAAGGCGGGCCTCACCGGCTTCAGCGTTTCCAAGCTGTGGGGCAGCAACTTGGGCAAACCTGCCCACATGGCCAGCGCTTTGGACATCATGACCGAGGGACCGTTGGGTGGCGCGGCATTCAACAACGAATTTGGTCGCCCCAACTTGCTGGGCTACTTCCGCGAGTACGAACAGGTGGTCGATGGTGTGCAACGCGGCTACCACAAGCCCATCATGCTCGCGGGCGGTTTGGGCGTGGTGCGCTACGAGTTGACGCACAAAGTGGAATTTCCAGCGGGAACCTTGTTGGTCCAATTGGGGGGCCCTGGCATGCGCATCGGCATGGGGGGTGGCGCCGCCAGCTCACTGACCAGTGGCAGCAACAGCGTCGACCTGGATTTCGATTCGGTGCAGCGCGGCAACCCTGAAATCCAGCGCCGAGCCCAAGAGGTGATCAACCACTGCAATGCCTTGGGCGCGAAAACCCCGATTTTGGCCATCCACGACGTGGGTGCAGGCGGTCTCTCCAACGCATTCCCTGAGTTGGTGAATGACGCGGGGCGCGGTGCCAGGTTTGACCTGCGCCAAGTGCCTTTGGAAGAAAGTGGTTTGTCACCCAAAGAAATATGGAGCAACGAAAGCCAGGAGCGGTATGTGTTGGCGATTGCCCCCGAATCCCTGGCTGATTTCCAATTCATGTGCGAGCGCGAGCGTTGTCCATTTGCGGTGGTCGGCGTGGCCACTGGCGAGCGCCAATTGGTGGTGAGCCAAGAGCCGCAGCCCACCCCTGTGGACATGCCCTTGGAAGTGTTGCTCGGCAAGGCGCCCAAGATGCTGCGTGACGTGCAACGGGTGACGCGGCATGCCCCCGCGCTCAACTTGGACGGTGTGCGTTTGCAAGACGCCGTGATCCAGGTATTGAGCCATCCGACCGTGGCCAGCAAGCGTTTTTTGATCACCATTGGTGACCGCAGCGTGGGTGGCCTGAGCCATCGCGACCAAATGGTTGGGCCTTGGCAGGTTCCGGTCGCCGATTGCGCGGTGACCTTGGCGGATTTCAAAGGCGTGGCAGGCGAGGCCATGGCGCTGGGCGAGCGCACCCCTCTGGCTGCGATCAATGCGCCCGCTTCCGGTCGAATGGCTGTGGCCGAAGCCATCACCAACCTGCTGGCGGCACCCATCGAACTCAACCGGGTCAAACTCTCTGCCAACTGGATGGCCGCTTGTGGCGACGATGGCGAAGACGCCGCCTTGTATGACACCGTGCATGCCGTGGGCATGGAATTGTGTCCCGCGTTGGGCATTTCCATTCCTGTGGGCAAGGACAGTTTGTCCATGCGTACCCGCTGGCAAAGCGATGGTCAGTCCAAGCAGGTCACTTCACCCGTCAGTTTGATCGTCACCGCCTTTGCCTCCATCGATGATGTGCGCGGCAGTCTCACCCCCCAACTCAACACGCAAGTCGCTGACACCAGTTTGATCTTGATCGACCTGTCGCGCGGTCAGACCCGCATGGGCGGCAGCATCTTGTCGCAATGCCTCGCGCAAGCCGGTGGCGACGTGCCGGATCTAGACGACCCCAAGCAGCTCGTGAATTTAGTGAATGCCATCCATGCCCTGAGGGAACAAGGCCTGATCTTGGCCTACCATGACCGAAGCGACGGCGGTGTGTGGGCCACCGTCTGTGAAATGGCCTTTGCCGGCCATGTGGGCGTGGCCTTGAATGTAGACCTCTTGGTCACCGAAGGTGATGGCATCCATGACAGTCGGGCAGACCACGGCGACAGCAAAAACTGGGCACAGCAAATCAGCGCCCGCCGAGACGAACGCACTTTGCAGGCTTTGTTCAACGAAGAACTCGGCGTGGTGATTCAGGTAGCCACAGCCGAGAGAGACCGGGTGATGGTGTTTTTGCGCGAACACGGCTTGTCCAAACACAGCCATGTGATTGGCAAAACCCGCTTACCAGGCTCGGCCGTGACGCGGGGTGTCGGCGAGGTCAGCATTTGGCGCGACGCCAAGGAAATCTTCAGCGCGAGCTTGAGCGATCTGCATCAGGTGTGGGACAGCGTGAGTTGGGCCATTGGACGCGAACGCGACAACCCGCTCACAGCGGACCAAGAACATGCCGCCGCCGGTGCGGTGGACGACCCAGGTTTGCACATGCATTTGGTCGCGGGTGCTTTGGACAATGTGGCTGCACCGTATGTGCATGCCGCCAAACCGCGCGTGGCCATTTTGCGGGAGCAGGGTGTCAACTCACACGTGGAGATGGCCTATGCCTTCACCGAAGCCGGCTTTGAAGCTTATGACGTGCACATGACCGATTTGCAGCAAGGCCGGGCCCACCTGAAAGACTTCCAAGGCTTGGTGGCTTGTGGCGGGTTCAGCTATGGCGACACCTTGGGTGCTGGCATTGGGTGGGCCCGCAGCATCACCTTTAACCCGGGTTTGGCTGAGCAGTTTCAGGCTTTTTTCCAGCGAGGGGACACGTTCGGTTTGGGCGTGTGCAACGGCTGTCAAATGTTTGCCGAACTCGCCACCTTGATTCCCGGCGCCCAAGATTGGCCGCGCTTCACGACCAACCAAAGCGAGCGTTTCGAGGCGCGGTTGTCGATGGTGGAGGTCTTGGATTCACCCAGCGTGTTCTTGCAAGGCATGGCCGGCTCGCGTTTGCCCATCGCCGTGGCGCACGGTGAGGGCTTTGCCAATTTCGCGGCGCGGGGCAAGCCTGAGCGGGTCTTGGCAGCCATGCGTTTCGTTGACAACCATGGAGCGCCCACCGAAGCCTACCCCTTCAACCCGAACGGCAGCCCTGGTGGTTTGACCGCAGTCACCACCGCCGATGGTCGCTTCACGGCCATGATGCCGCACCCTGAGCGCGTGTTCCGGCATTTGCAATTCAGTTGGTCACCCCACACCGCCTTCCAAAAGCTGGAAGACCCGAGCCCTTGGATGCGTATCTGGCGCAATGCCCGTCGTTGGGTAGACTGATCCCTGTGAGAACCTTTGGAGATTTGGCATGAGCATGACCCGCGACCGTGAATTGGCAGATTTGCTCTACGCCAGTCACTCCCACCTGAGCCAACTCAAGCACGACATGGACCTGCTGCAATCTGAAGCCAATGCAGCCAAATCCCATGCCTTGGTCCCTGTGGAGGCCCCTCCATTGCCTGGCCATGCGGCACCCCCACCAGAACTGACAGCGCAAGAAAAAGCCATGGCAGATGCTTTGAAGAAAATCACGGTGCTGCACCGCAACCTGGAAGCGGTGATTGGTTTGATCATCAAATCCCACACGGATGCGTCGAGCATCATCAATGAATTTGAAAAAATACGCACCGCCAAACTGCTCGCCAGTGAGACTTTTGCACTGGCACACCTGATCAATCCCCCGCCCAAATGACAAAAGCCCTCGCAAGAGGGCTTTGTTGTTGCGGGACCGATGTTGATTTATTCGATCTTGGCTTTGTCACGCAGTGACTGTTGGTATTCCAGCAATTTTTCTTGTTGCAACTGCTGAACAATTTGGGGTTTGACTTCTTCGAATGAGGGCAATTTCATGTCGCGCACATCGTCCAAGCGGATCACGTGGAAACCAAATTGCGATTTGACAGGCGCGTCGGTGAATTGACCTTTTTTCAAGGCAACCATCGCGTCTGAGAATTCCTTGACGAAATTGTTGGGATTGGCCCATTCCAAATCGCCACCGTTCGCACCTGAGCCAGGGTCTTTGGATTGCTTTTTGGCGATTTCTTCAAATTTGCCACCCTTTTTCAGGCTGGCAATGATGGCCTTGGCCTGGTCTTCTTTTTCAACCAGGATGTGGCGAGCGCGGTACTCTTTGCCGCCGCCCGTGCTTGACATGTATTTGTCGTAGGCTGCTTTGGCGAGATCATCGCTGACCGTGTTGGTCTTTTGGAAATCAGTGAAGAGTTCACGGATCAACAAGCTTTGACGGGCCAATTCCATTTGGAATTTGAATTCTTCGTTGGCTTCCATGCCGCGCTTTTGCGCTTCTTGCATGAAGATTTCACGCGCAATGACTTCCTCGCGCAGTTGCTGCTCCATTTCAGGGCCGACTTGCTTGCCAGAGCGCTCAAGTTGCGCGGCCAAGGCAGCCAGGCGTGTCTTGGGAACGGCTTTGCCGTTCACGATGGCCACGTTTTGCGCGGCTGCGCCCAAGGTGAAGAATGCCAAAACGGCAGCGGTTGCCGCAGTGGTGAAAAAAGATTTGGTCATGAAACACTTTCTATGTAATCAAACGGGCCGCAAGGCCTATTACCCTAACGACAGAGGCATCAGCTTGGGGTATCCACAATTTCAATCGCCAAGGCGTGCAAGCCCCGATCGGTGAATTGTTGCAGGGCATCATACACAAGCCTATGCTTGGCCACCCTGCTGAGTCCCTGAAAAACCCCAGCTCCGATGCGCACCCGAAAGTGCGTGCCTTGGCCCGATCCATCGGACCCTGCATGGCCGGCGTGGGCTGCACTTTCATCGAAAACCTGCAGTTGAAAGGGTTGCAGTTGTGCGGTGAGTTGCGCACTCAGTTGCTCAGCGGTGATGTTCATGGCTGGGGTGGGCTTTCCTGGGTTTCTTCTGGTTGCACATGGCGGCTCAAAAAAACCGCCTGGGCGAGCACAAACACCAGCATCAAGCCCATGCCGCCAAACAGCTTGTAGTTGACCCAGGTATCGGTGTCAAAGTGATAAGCCACCCAGACGTTAATCACGCCCATGGCCACAAAAAAGCCGCTCCAACTGAACATCAAGGTGCGCCAAACCGGGTCGGGCAAGCTCAGTTGCGCGCCCATCAGTTGTCGCAGGAAATTGCGCTTGAGCACGAAGTGTCCCAGCAACAGTGCGCCGCCCATCAGCCAATACAAGATGGTGGGCTTCCATTTGATGAATGTCTCATCTTGGGTCAGCAAGGTGGCACCGCCAAACACGGCAATGACAAACAAGCTGACCCATTGCATGGGTTCGACATGGCCGTTTTTGCGGTAAAGCCAAGCAATTTGAAGCAAGGTGGCGGCCATGGCAACCGCGGTGGCGACAAAAATGCCCGCCAGCTTGAACGCGGCGAAGAACAAAACAATCGGGAAAAAATCCAGCAGCAGTTTCATGTCAGCCCTTGTCCTTGGGTTCAAACTGCAAGGCAGCCGAGTTCATGCAATAGCGCAGACCCGTGGGCGCAGGCCCGTCGGGGAACACATGGCCCAGATGCGCACCGCATTGGGCGCAAACCGTTTCGGTACGCAACATGCCGTGGGCACGGTCAACGCGTTCTTCAATGGCCTCGGGCAGGGCAGCTTGTGAAAAGCTGGGCCAGCCGCAGCCGGCATCGAATTTGGTTTGCGATTCAAACAACTTGGCGTCGCAGCAAATGCAGTGGTAGCTGCCATCGGCCCAATGGGCTTCGTAACGACCTGTGAATGGCCGCTCGGTGGCGGCCATGCGGGTCACCTCGAAGGCCCCGGGCTCGGCGTGTTTGGCGGCCAAGTGGGCGCGCCAATCGGTGTGGTTGTCAGGCAAGGTCATGAGGAGCAGCTGATGGCGATCGAAGATGCCCATTCGGGCGGGAAGGCAGCGTGGCTGTCAAAGCCTGGGTGTTCGTCAAAAGGCGAGGACAACAAACGGTGCAACACATGGATTTCATCAAAGTGGCCTATTTTCGCTTGTTGGATGGCTTGTTCACCCAGATGGTTGCGCAACACGAATTTCGGGTTGGTGCGCAGCATGGCTTGACTGGTGATCACCGGGTCTTGCTTGTCAAGTCTGGCCAGGTAAAGAGGCAGCCAGGCGTCCCAGGCACTGGCTTGGATGAAGAGGTCGCGCACCGCTTGAAACGCATGGGCTGCATCGTGAGCAGCCAGGTGACCCACGGCATGGCTTAAGCGCCGCCAAAAAATCGTGAAATCGGTTTGCTCGGTGGCCAGCAGTCCCAAGAGTGCTTCGAGCAGCGCGGGGTCGTTGGCTTGGGCGTCGGTGAAGCCCAATTTGGCGGCAAAGCGTTCGTTCATCCGGCGGGGATAGTCCTGCTTGAAGCCTTCCAATGTGGCAACCGTGGCGTCTTGGTCTTCGGTCAGCGGCAACAAGGCTTGGCCCAAACAAAACAGATTCCAATAAGCGACCTGCGGTTGACGTGCATACGCGTAGCGGCCTTGGTGGTCCGAATGGTTGCAAATGTGCGCGGGATTGAAGCCGTCCAAGAATTGGAATGGGCCGTAATCGATGGTCAGTCCCAGGATGCTCATGTTGTCGGTGTTCATCACGCCGTGGCAAAACCCGACCGATTGCCAATGCGCCAACAGGCTGGCCGTGCGTTCGGTCACTTCGCCCAACAAAGACAAGTAGCGCTGAGCGCCGGTCACAGGGAGCAGGTGAGGGAAATGGTGCTCAATGACAAAGTCGGTCAAGCGGCGAAGTGCATCGGTTTGTCCCTTGGCCGCGAAATGCTCGACATGGCCAAAGCGCACAAAACTGGGCGCCACACGCGTGACCACGGCAGCGGTTTCCAGCTCTTCGCGCAGCACTTTGTCGGGCGACCCGACCAACGCCAAAGCCCGGGTGGTGGGAATGCCCAAACCGTGCATGGCTTCGCTGCACAGGTATTCACGGATGCTCGATCGCAGCACCGCGCGGCCATCGGCCATGCGCGAATAGGGTGTCATGCCGGCACCCTTGAGTTGCAGCGTTTGGATGCCCATGGGGGTGTTTATCTCGCCCAATGACAAGGCCCGACCATCGCCCAATTGCCCCGCCCACACCCCAAATTGGTGACCGCTGTAGACACTGGCCAGGCATTGGCTGCCGGGCAATTCGGTGCTGCCACCCAGTGCTTGCAACCATTCATCTTGACCCCAAAGCGAGGTAGGCAAGCCCAGTTCAGTGGCCAAGGAAGTGTTTTGCGCAATCCAATGCAGGTGTTGCAAGGGGGTGGGCGCGACACGGCTAGAAAACGTGTCGCCCAAACCGGCGAAGCGGTGCTGCCAAGGCAGGGAATTCACTGGGTTGACCAAAGCATGCATGAGGTGATTGTGCACAATATGCCAAAAACAACACGGCAACCAGTGCCATTCAAGGAGACTTCCCCATGCTGGGATTGATGCAGAGCCAAAACCTGTCGATCGCTTCGCTGATCGACTTTGCCGAGAAACACCACGGCGACACCGAAATCATTTCCCGCCGCGTGGAGGGTGACATCCACCGCAGCGACTGGGCCACGATCGCCAAACGCTCGCGCCAAGTGGCCAATGCCTTGGATGCCGGCCAAGTCGCACAAGGGGCCCGGGTGGCCACCTTGGCATGGAACGGCTACCGTCATTTGGAAATTTACTTTGGTGTGAGCGGCAGTGGCCGTGTGCTGCACACCTTGAACCCGCGCTTGCATCCCGAACAAGTCACCTGGATCGTCAACCACGCGGAAGACCATGTGATGTGTTTTGACATGACGTTTTTGCCCATCATTCAAAACATCCATGCCCATTGCCCCACCGTGAAACACTGGGTGGCGTTGTGCGATGCAGACAAACTGCCTGCCGACAGCGGCATCCCTGGGTTGATCAGCTACGAAGCTTGGATGGGTTCACACGCCAACGTGTATGCCTGGCCCGAGTTGGATGAAAACACCGCATCTTGCATGTGCTACACCAGCGGCACCACGGGCAACCCCAAAGCCGCGCTTTACAGCCACCGCTCCACCATTTTGCATGCCTATGCCTGCGCCTTGCCTGATGTGATGGGTTTGTCTGCCCGCGACAGTGTCCTGCCTGTGGTCCCCATGTTCCACGTCAACGCCTGGGGCATTCCCTACAGTGCGGCCATGGTGGGTTGCAAGTTGGTGTTTCCTGGCGCGGCCTTGGATGGCAAATCGGTCTATGAGTTGCTTGAAACCGAACAAGTCACCCTGGCCGCGGGTGTGCCCACGGTGTGGCAAATGCTCTTGGGCCATTTGAAAGCCGGCGGTTTGCGCTTCTCCCATTTGAAGCGCACCGTGATTGGCGGCTCGGCTTGCCCGCCCGCCATGATCCATGCGTTCAACGATGACTACGGGGTGGAAGTGCTGCACGCCTGGGGCATGACCGAGCTCAGCCCCCTGGGCACCCTGTGCACCTTGAAGAACAAGCACTTGGCCTTGCCTGCTGAAGACCAAATGAAAATCCGCCTCAAGCAGGGCAGAGCCATTTACGGCATTGACTTCAAGATCGTCGATGACCAAGGCAAAGAACAACCGCATGACGGCAAAGCCTATGGTGACTTGCTGGTCAAAGGGCCTTGGGTGGTGCGCGAGTACTACAAACAAGAGGGCGGCTCACCCTTGATCGATGGTTGGTTCCCCACCGGCGATGTGGCCACGGTCGACCCCGAAGGCTTCATGCAAATCACCGACCGCAGCAAAGACGTGATCAAGTCTGGCGGCGAGTGGATCAGCTCGATCGATGTCGAGAACATCGCCATGGCCCACCCCGAGGTGGCGATGGCCGCTTGCATCGGCATGGCCCACCCGAAATGGGACGAGCGTCCGATCGTGGTCGTCGTGAAACGTCCTGGCAGCCCCTTGGAACGTGATACCTTGCTGAAGTTCTACGAAGGCAAGATCGCCAAATGGCAAATCCCGGATGACGTGGTGTTTGTCGACGCCATTCCCTTGGGCGCGACCGGCAAGATGCTGAAAACCCGTTTGCGCGAGCAACTCGCGTCTTACCAACTTCCAGCCTGATCCACCGCTGAACGCTGCATGGAGCGGCTAGGGGATTCCCTAGCCGTCCAAGACATGTTTTGCGGGTAGGCTAGTGCGATCTTGAATGAGGAGAAAAGCATGCGGTTTCGCACATGGTCATCTGCAGTGGTGTTGGGTTGTGTGTTGGCGACCCATGCATGGGCACAAAAAGGCGAAACTGTCAAAATTGCTTGGATCGATCCCTTGTCTGGTCTGATGGCACCCGTGGGTTCCAACCAGCTCAAGTCCTTGCAATACCTGGCTGACGAATACAGCAAAAACAACCCAGCGGGCGTGAAGTTTGAAATCCTGGGCTTGGACAACAAGCTCAGCCCAGCAGAAAGCCTGAACCAACTCAAATCGGCGATGGACCAAGGGGTGCGCTACATCACCCAAGGCAATGGTTCTTCGGTGGCTGGCGCCTTGATTGACGCGGTCAACAAACACAACGAGCGCAACCCCGGCAAGGAAATCATTTTCCTGAACCACTCAGCGGTTGACCCCGATTTCACCAACAGCAAATGCAGTTACTGGCACTTTCGCTTTGACGCAGACACGTCCATGAAGATGGAAGCCCTGACCACCTTCATCAAGGACCAGCCCTCGGTGAAAAAGGTCTACCTGCTCAATCAAAACTATTCCCACGGCCAACAGGTCGTGAAGTACGCCAAAGAAAACCTGGCCCGCAAACGCCCCGACATTGAGATCGTGGGCGAAGACCTGCACCCGCTGGCGCAGGTGCGTGATTTCGCCCCCTACATCGCCAAAATCAAAGCCTCTGGTGCGGACACGGTCATCACCGGCAACTGGGGCTCAGACTTGTCATTGCTGGTCAAGGCAGCCAATGAAGGCGGCTACACCGGCAAGTTCTTCACTTATTACACAGGCGTGACTGGTACCCCGACCGCTTTGGGCCAAAACGCCGAAGGACGGGTTTTCCAAGTCGCCTATGCCCACTACAACATGCAGGGAGTGATGGCCAAACACATGGCGGGTTTCAGGGCCAAGTACAACGACGACCTTTACACCGGGTCCATGGTGAGTATTTTTGATGTGCTGACCTTGGCGATGGCGCAGGCCAAATCCACCGATCCTGTCAAAGTGGCGGCTGCCATGCACGGCCTGAAATTCAAGGGCTTCAACGGCGACATGGAAATGCGCAAACTCGACCACCAGTTGCAACAAACCCTGTATGTCACGGTTTGGCAAAAAGCCGACAAAAAATTTCCCTACAGCGCGGAAAACACCGGCATGACCTTAGCGCTGGTGAAAACCTTCGAGCCCTATGTGTCCAGCAC
>CAJBOO010000158.1 GCA_903956845.1 uncultured Burkholderiales bacterium | reverse complement strand
CCTTTTTTCACAGGCTTGTCTATGGTTGTCACCGATCTCAGCGCCGACGAACTCTCCCAAGCGATTCACAGCAAGCAGGTCTCTTGCCGCGAAGTCATGCAAGCCTATCTGCACCATATTGATGCTTTGAATCCGCGCTTCAATGCCCTGGTGAGTTTGCAAGACCCTGTGCGGCTGTTGGCCCAAGCCGATGCTGCCGACCACGCATTGCACAGGGGCACATCGCGTGGTTGGATGCATGGTTTTCCCATCGCTTTGAAAGACTTGGTGGACGTGGCTGGCATGCCCACCACCTGCGGCTCGCCCTTGTTGACGCAGAACATCCCCGCCCAAGACGCCTTGCTGACGCAGCGCTTGAAGGCCGCTGGCGGCATCGTGGTTGGCAAAACCAACACACCCGAGTGGGGCTTGGGCTCGCACACTTTCAACCCGGTGTTTGGCAGCACGGGCAACGCCTACAACCCAGCGTTCAGTGCGGGCGGCAGCAGTGGCGGCGCGGCCGTGGCCTTGGCACAAAGGCTGTTGCCGGTGGCCGATGGCTCGGATTTCATGGGCAGCCTGCGCAACCCCGCCGCTTGGAACCATGTGTTTGGCCTGCGGCCCTCGCAAGGCCGGGTGCCAGCCTACCCCGCCAACGATGTGTGGGTGAGCCAGCTCGGCACCGACGGCCCAATGGCACGCAGCATGACCGACTTGGCGCACAGCTTGGAAGTGATGGCGGGTTGTGATGCGCGGGCACCCTTGTCATTGGCGAGCTTGCCCACGGGGTTTGCGGCGGCGTTGCAACCCACAGCCCGAGGCCTGCGCATCGGCTGGTTAGGCAACTTGAATGGCTATTTGCCGATGGAAGCAGGCATCTTGGAAGCCTGCGAGCAGGGCTTGAAACGCCTTGAGGCTTTGGGTTGCAGCGTGGAACCGGTGTCGCTGGGGTATGCGCCCGAGGCGGTCTGGCAAACCTGGCTGGCTTGGCGGCGTGTCCTGACGGCATCGCGCATCGCGCCCATGGTGGCCAAGGGGCGTGACCTGGTCAAACCCGAAGCGCTTTGGGAATATGACCAAGCCGCGGGCATGACCGCGACCGATTTTTTGAATGCCAGCGTTGAGCGCACTGCTTTTTACCAACACATGCTCGGGTTGTTGTCTCGCTTTGATGTGTTGGTGCTGCCGTCTTGCCAAGTGTGGCCGTTTGACATTCAGATGCGTTGGCCTGAGCACATCGATACACCCACAGGCCGGGTACAGATGGACACCTACCACCGCTGGATGGAAGTGGTGCTGTATGCGAGTTTGTGCGGCCTGCCCGCGCTGAATGTGCCGGTGGGCTTCAATACCCAAGGCCTGCCCATGGGCATGCAACTCATCGGCCAAGTGCAAGGCGACTTGGCGCTGCTCTCCTTGGGCTTGGCGTATGAAGAGGCCGCGGGGGATGGGTTGGCGGTCAGGCCTGCTTGAAGCTTGCCGTATGGTGTCATTATTGATACCATTGCGACATGCCCGAGCTTGACAAAATTCTTTCCAAAATGGTCCATCAGCCTGCTGGTGTTCGGTTTGCAGAATTGTTTCGTGTTTGTGAATATTATTTTGGTCCTGCAAGACAAAGCGGCTCAAGTCACGCTATTTTTAAAACGCCGTGGCTTGGCGATCCAAGGGTCAATATTCAGAACGACAAGGGCAAAGCCAAACCTTACCAAGCGAAACAAGTGCTTGAAGCTGTGAAGAAGTTGAAGGAATCAAAACATGAACATTGAACATTACACCTACCGCGTGACTTGGTCTGCCGAGGACGCAGAGCACTTGGGCTTGTGCGCAGAATTCCCTTCACTTTCATGGTTGGCAAAAACACCAGAGAAAGCGCTGACGGG
>CAJBOO010000157.1 GCA_903956845.1 uncultured Burkholderiales bacterium | reverse complement strand
GGGTGTTATGCATACGCATCTTTCCAACTACGTGACCAGCATCGACATGCTGTTCTCAATGCGCGCGCATGAAGCCAAGCGTCATTTGGTTGTGGCGCCCATGACCCATTTTGCGGGTAGTTTTATCTTTGCACTGACCATGACCGGGTCGACACATGTTTTGCTAGACAAGGTGGATCCCTTGGAAATTTTAGAGACCATTCAGCAAGAAAGAATTCAAATACTCTTTTTGCCACCCACCGTGATCTACATGCTGTTGGCCTCTGAAAAAATCAAGTCTTTTGATTACAGAACACTCGAGCATTTTGTTTATGCCGCTGCCCCCATGGCTGAAGAGCCCCTGAAACAGGCACTGGGAGTTTTTGGCCCCGTCATGATGAACATGTTCGGTCAAGCAGAAGCCATAGGCCCAATCACATCTCTCTCACCCATAGAACACATGCAGGGTGACACGCCTGTTGCCAGCAAGGTTCTTCGATCCATTGGCTCACCCGCTGTCAGTCGTCAAGTTAGGGTGATGCGCGAAGATGGTCAGTGGTGCGAAACCGGAGAACCCGGAGAAATCGTTTTACGCGACTGGGTCAGCAGTGCGGCCTATCTAGAAGATGAGCCTGCAAGTGCTCTCGTGCATCGGTATGGTTGGTACCACACAGGTGACGTTGGCGCGATGGATCAAGATGGTCGAATCACTCTGTTGGATCGTAAAAAGGACGTGATCATTTCAGGCGGATTCAACATCTACTCGGCAGGTGTTGAGCAAGCCTTGATGACCCATCCATCGGTTCAAGAAGCATGTGTCTTTGGCATTCCAAACGACAAATGGGGGGAATCGGTCCATGCGGTATTGGAGCTCAAGCCTGGCTGCTCGGTGGAGGCTGTCGAACTGCAAAACTTGGTGAAGGCGCAAATCGGATCGGTCAGTTCACCCAAATCACTTGAATTCGCGGACAAGCTTCCCAGAAGTGCAACGGGAAAAGTATTGAAACGCGAACTCAGATTACGCTACTGGCAGGGCAGAGACAGGACAATATGAGCCGTCCAACCGTTGCAATGAGAGATTTATCGAGCTGCAAATTCCGTTGCCTGCCGCCACTCTTGATGCAGTTTTTCAACCCATTGCTCAACCGTCTGAATCGATCCAACAGATGCAACGCCTTGGCCTGCACTCCAGGCGGTTTTCCAATTGGCAAGATCGCCATCACCCTTGGGCAAGAAACTCCCATCAACTTGCATGATGCCTTGCTGAAGCAAGGACGATTTCAGAAAGTTGGCAGGAATCCCCGTCACAGCATCGGTCCTCACGATGTCATCGGCACTGGCATTGACCAAGGCCTCTTTGTAATCCTTAGATGCCATGCTTTCGGGGGTTGCGATAAATGGCGTTCCAATGTAGGCCATATCAGCACCCGCGATTTGAATCGCTTTGATTTGCCGGCCAGTTGTCAAACAACCCGCAACGGCCAAGGGCCCCGACCAAAAACCACGCACTTCCTCGATAAAGGCAAAGGGATTGATCCATCCTGTATTGCCACCAGCGCCGGCTGTCAAAAGAACCAACATGTCCACGCCCGCCTGTATCGCTTTTCTGGCATGCCGGATCGTGGCTACATCTGCCAAAACCTGACCGCCGTAGGCATGAACTCGCTCAACCACCTTGACTGGCGATCCGACCGATGTGATGACCCAAGGAACACGGTGATTGATCACGATATTCAAGTCATCGTCCCGCCTGGCATTCGAAGAGTGGAGTATCAGGTTGGCCGCAAAAAGTCCACTCGCGCCTTGTGTTCGATCCTTGATTTCTGCCATCCAAGCATCCAGCAAAGCTGGCGATCGGGCATTGAGCGTTGGAAAGGCACCCACAATGCCTGCGTTGGTCGCAGCCACCACCAACTCAATGCCGCTAACCAAAAACATGGGCGCGGCAATCACCGGAACCTTGAATGAAGAAAGCGCTTTTATTTCCATGCTGACCGATATAAAGTTTCAAAGAGAAGGTCTGAGAAGCACTGATGGCATGTTTCAACTTGAAAAGTCATCTGCCAACAGAAGCTAAATTACCATGAATTCATCAAAGGAGAAAACCTTGTTATCCCTTGACCAAGCAGAGATCACAATACCTGAAATATTCAGCAACCACGGAAAGTTTCGCAAACACCAGGAGGCTGTGGTGTGCGGTTCAGTCAGACGCACTTGGGGGGAATTTAATGACAACATGAATCGCGTGGCCAACGCACTTTTGGCATCTGGCGCTTCGCGAGGTGACCGAATTGTGGTCATGATGGGCAACTCGGTGGAGATACTCGAGGTCATGTTTGGCGTTGTCAAAGCAGGCTGCTCTGTTGTACCTCTTTCCGGTTTATTGACAGGCCAGCAACTGGCTTCATTGATCAACGATTGCGGGGCTAAACAGGCATTTGCAACTCCGGACTTCATAGAACGTTTAGCTCCATTTCAGGAAGATCTCTTGCATCTCCAAGCAAAGCATCGCTACGTTGTACACGGTCAAGCTCAGGGCTGGACTGATTACCGTGCCTTGACAGATGGCCAGTCCACTGGTACTCCAAATGTGGTCTACCAGTCTGAGGATGGCTTCAATATCATTTACAGCTCAGGCACAACAGGTCTTCCAAAGGGCATCATGCAGAGTCACCGGGCCAGAGTTCATTGGGCTATTTCCAACGCCCTTGAAATGCGCTTCAATGACCGCAGCCGTGCCTTGACTACAACCTCTCGTTACTCCAACGGAACATGGCTCATGATGCTGCCCGTTCTGTTCAGCGGCGGGACATGCGTGGTCATGCCCGCTTTCGAACCCATGGCATTTTCAAAGCTGGTAGAGGAAGAAAAAATCACCCACACTTTCATGGTTCCTGCTCAGTTCATTGCACTGCTGCAAACCGAAATGGGCCAGTATGACCTGAGTTCCCTGGACGTGATCCTGTGTGCGGGCTCGCCACTCAGGCGTGAAACCAAGCGGCAAGTCATCGAACGCATGGGTGACAAACTCATCGAACTCTATGGCTTCAGTGAAGGCTTTGCAACGATGCTTAAACCTGGCGCGCCTGAAGACAAATTTGATACCGTGGGCATCCCCGTCCTGGGCTTTGAGGTACGCATTTTGAATGAATCGGGCGACGTTCTTGGACCTGGAGAAATTGGTGAAATCGCTGGTTATGGACCAGGGATGATGTCTTGTTATCACGGCCGAACTGTTGAAACAGCCGAGCTGATTTGGCAGGACGAAAGAGGACGGACATTCATTCGCTCGGGGGACATAGGACGCCAGGACAAAGATGGCTATCTCACCTTGGTTGATCGAAAGAAGGACATGATCATTTCCGGAGGATTCAATGTTTTCCCTGCTGACCTGGAAGAAATCTTGGGGCAACACGCCGACGTATTGGATGCCACGGTCATTGGCGTCCCACATGAGCGTTGGGGGGAGACGCCATTGGCTTTGGTCATTCTCAGGCCTGGTGCCATATTTGATTTATCATCCATGCTGCCATGGTGCAACGAGCGCTTGGCCAAACACCAAAGGCTCTCTAACATCGAAACGCGTGAAAACTTTCCGCGTAACGCCCTTGGTAAAGTCTTGAAGCGTATCTTGCGTGAGCCATACTGGGAGAATGTAGAAACCTAAAGCCAGACCAAGTCTCAAGGGACACTGAATTTAACGTTTAACATCCTTACAAAACCTGCGCGCATCAAGATGAAATCCATCACCACACCTAGCTCAAAAGCAAAAAAAACAGCCCAAAGTGTCAGTGTTGCGAGACCAAAGATCAAAGACACTTCCGAGGGTTCGATTGGCGACAGAAGAGCGGAGTTGATCGAGAAAGCAGCGCATTTATTTGGTGAGCGGGGATATGCCAACACCTCGATGCGAGATATATCGGCTGCATTTGGCATTTTGCATGGATCTATTTATCACCACTTCGGATCCAAGGAAGAATTGTTTATCACGGTCTATGCTTCAGGGGTTGATCGTTTTGTCAACGACGTCGAGAAAGCCATCGAACCCTTGACAGACCCTTGGCAAAGGCTTGAGGCCGCTTGCATTGCACATCTCGAAGCCTTACTTATCAGGGAAAGTCCTGCGGCGACAGTTCTGGCCGATTGGTCAGCTAATTACTCCGAAAGCATGCGCTCTGCATTGATTGAACAGCGTGACCGTTACGAAAAGGTGTTTTCCAAACTGACCGATGCCGTTGACTTGCAAACGGGGATCAAAAGGCGCTACTTCCGTTTAGGCCTTCTTGGCGCTTTGAATGGTGCATTGATGTGGTACCAACCGGGGGGTGACTCGCCTTCAACCGTTGCCAAGCAACTTTTTTCCTTGTTCAGGAAAAAGGCAGACATCAAACACACTTGATTCATCGCAGAAAAAAATCTGCAAATTGATATCAATTGGGCCTTTGCAAAATGGTGATTGAGCAAGCGGCTTCATCAAAGCCAATCACCCC
>CAJBOO010000156.1 GCA_903956845.1 uncultured Burkholderiales bacterium | reverse complement strand
TTCTCTGTGCTCGCCGAAGTGTCTTCTGCAAACTCGGCTTCGAGGTCGACCAGTTCTTCTTCCTCTACCAAGGCTTTTTTACCGGCCTTGCCTTTGGCTACGGGCTTGACGGTCTTTTTAGGAGGCGTTGCTTTTTCTGCGCTGGGCTTGGCAGGCGCTTTGGCCACGGGCTTGGCAGGCGCCTTGGCCACGGGCTTGGTGGCTTTCACGGGTGCTTTGGCGACAGGTTTGGCTGGTGATTTGGCAGCAGGTTTGGCTGGTGATTTGGCAGCAGGTTTGGCAGGTGCTTTGGCCGCGGCTTTCACCACTTTCTTGGCGACTGGTTTGGCAGCTGCTTTGGCTACAGGTTTCACAGCAGGTTTGGCCGCAGCTTTGACAGCGGTTTTTTTAGGAGCGGGTTTTTTGGCGGGCATGTCAATCCTCGAACAACAAAAGTAAAAAAACGCCTCAGGTGAGGCGGTATTGCATGGTCAGTGAGGGCAAACAAGCTGGTGGGCGAACATTTGGTGTGCAGTCCTTGCGGTGGGTGGCGGGTCGTGCAATGAAAGTCACGGTTGGCCGAATCCGGAGGTGCTGCTGTCGCGCTTGTGAGTGCAGTGAGTGGATTATACCTGAGGGGCTGTTTTCAAGGCCGCCAAACGGGCATTCAACGCCTTGATCTGCGCATAGGCTGCGGGGTCTGCCGCCATGCGGCGAGTCAGTTCGTCAATTTGCGAGGACAGCTGAGCTTTTTCGAGCCCCTGCAGAATGCTTTGCAATTCGCCTGCGTCGTTATCAATGTCTGGGGGGGCATCGTCAATCAGATGGGCCAAGGGGGCCTCAAAAAAGTGACCACGCAATCCTTCACGCAGGGCTGCCAAGGGTTGCACCCCATGCTCATGCCACTGCTGATCTAGCCAGGCAAGCAGTTCGCCGTGCGGTGCCGGCAAGTCAATCAACATGTTGTGTTGATGGTGTGACAGCGATCCCCATTGCGACATGTCGGCAAACAGGATTTGCAAGGCCCGGTCTTGTCTGCTGGGTGCTTTTCGTCGCATCGGCAAACCACGCGAGGGTTGCACCGAGCGTGTGTTGCCTTTGCCAAAGCTGGTGTGGCCAGCGGCTTCGCTGCTGCGTTTGGCTGTGCGGGCTGATTTCTCTGTCGAGGGGCCTTGCCAAAGGTTTTGCAATTCGCGGCTGCCAATGCCCACCAAGTCAGCCAATTCGCCAAGCAATTGGGTTTTCAATACCCCCTCAGGCAAGGCCAACCAGAGTGGCTTGGCCTGTGAGGCCAGCAGAGCGCGACCTTCTGCGTTATCGAGGTCGCAACCCTCACGGGCCACCTCGATCAAAAAGCGCGACAGGGGGGTGGCATCAGACACCATGCGTGCAAAGGCTTCGCTGCCATGGGCCCGAACAAAGCTGTCGGGATCGTGTTCAGCGGGTAAAAACAAAAACTTCACATTGCGTACATCGGTGGCGTAGGGCAGCGCGCCGTCCAAGGCTTTGCGGGCCGCTCGCCTGCCAGCGGCGTCTCCATCAAAGCTGAAGACCACGGCGTCGGTGAAGCGAAACAGTTTTTGCACATGGTCGGTGGTGCACGCCGTGCCCAAGGTGGCCACGGCATTCGGGAAGCCCAACTGCGCCAGGGCCACCACATCCATGTATCCCTCGGTCACCAACACATAACCGGCTTCGCGCAAGGCCGTACGGGCTTCGAACAGGCCATAGAGCTCTCGGCCTTTGCTGAACACGGGGGTCTCGGGTGAGTTGAGGTATTTGGGTGTGCCGTCTCCCATGACGCGACCCCCAAAGCCAATGCATTCGCCTTTGACATTGCGGATCGGGAACATGATGCGATCGCGAAACCGGTCGTAGCGTTTGTCTTCTTCGCCGTCTTCGCTGGTGTGGATGACCAAGCCCGATTCGACCAGCAAGGGATCCTGGTAGTCAGCAAACACGCTGGCTAAATTGCGCCAACCATCGGGTGCATATCCCAGGCCAAATTGCTTGGCAATTTCGCCCGACATGCCACGTCCTTTGAGATAAGACACGGCTTGAGGTGCTGTTTTTAAGTGTTTGCGAAACGATTCAGCCGCTTTTTCCAGGACATCGTTCAAGGTGGCTTGGCGTTGTCTTTGCTGCTGAGCGCGTTGCCGCTCCAATGGGTCGGCGTCGTCCTCGGGAACTTGCAAGCCATAGGCTTGGGCCAAGTCTTTGACGGCTTCGACGAAGTTCATGCCAGCATGTTCCATCAAGAAACCGATGGCATTGCCGTTTTTGCCGCAGCCAAAGCAGTGGAAAAACTGCTTGCTCGGACTGACCGTGAAAGAGGGAGATTTCTCGCCGTGAAAGGGGCACAGCCCCATGTAGTTGGCGCCGCCCTTTTTCAGCTGAACATACCGGCCCACCACCTCAACCACATCGGTGCGGGCCAGCAGTTCTTGGATAAAGGTCTGCGGAATCGCCATGCGATCAGTCGCCGCTCACATGACCTTCACGTCTGGGATCGGCAGCGCCGAGCCATTGGGCGCCTTGGCGCTGGATGCCTTGCAATCCGCTGGGCATGTCCACTTCGAGCAGCACATGGTTTTTGTTGCTCAAGGTGGTCATGGTGTCTTGTGGGAAAGTGTTTTTCTCAAGCAACATGATGCCGTTGGGGTTGGCCAAGCCGGAGTGAGGCATGTTGAAGGCTTGCTGTGCGTTTTGGTTCCAGTGCAACATGGCCCACAAGCTTTGGGCTGTGAAGTGGATGATCATGTTCCCGCCTGGGCTGCCCAAACTGGCCAGCACCGGGCCAGCTTCGCCGTTGGCTGTTTGTTCAAACACCAACACCGGGTTCATGGATGAACGGGGACGCTTATTGGCTTGGACCCGGTTGGCAATGGCTTGACCATGGGCATCAAAGGGCACAAAGCTGAAGTCGGTCAACTGGCTGTTGAGCAAGAAGCCGCCACGGGCGCCTCCCATGCTCACCATCACGCGCGAACCAAAGCTGGTTTCGATGCTGGTGGTCATGGACACACTGTTGCCCAAACCGTCAACGATGCTGATGTGGCTGGTGCCATGCTCGAGCTGGTCTGGCATGGGAGCGAAGCTGGTCTTGACGGGTGCAGGTTGACCCGCAGGTGCTTCGGTCATGCGCACATCCTTGATCAGCGATGCACGTTGTTGCAAGTAACTCGGTGCAAGCAAGCTGCCCCACTGGCCGCCTGGGGCTTTGACAAAGTCTGGGTCCGCCACAAACACTGCGCGGTCAGCAAATGCCAAGCGAGCGGCTTCGTTGTAGTTGTGCAGCCATGCTGCATTGGGGATGACGGTATTGCGCTCTGCCCAAGGGGTTGCAGGTGCTTGGGCAGCCGAGCTGGCCGCCATGATGCCCATGACTTGGCCCATGGCGATCAAGCCAGAGCTGGGAGGCGGTGCACCGCATACTTTGACGGTTTTGCCCTCTGGCCCTGGGTGGCTGAAGCACAAGGGCTCACGCACCGTGCTGCGGTAGCGGGCCATGTCATGCATGGTCAACAAACCGGGGTTGTAGGGGTGTTGCGACACCTTGTTAACCACTTGTTGTGCCAATGCGCCTTGGTAGAAACCATCTGCACCTTCTTTGGCCAACAGCTTGAGCACTTGCGCCAAGCCAGGGTTTTTCAACACATGGCCAATCGGCAGAGGTTGTCCATTGGGTTTGTAGAAATAGGCAGCCGCTTGCAGGTCTTTGGGCAAGGGGCGGTCCGCCAGCAACAAAGCGTGCAGGCGCGGGCTGATTTTGAATCCGCGCTCGGCCAATTGGATGGCTGGCTGGAACAGTTTGGCCCACGCCAATTTGCC
>CAJBOO010000155.1 GCA_903956845.1 uncultured Burkholderiales bacterium | reverse complement strand
TTTTCGCCGCAATTGTGTGGCGAGTTGGCTGATGAGCTGGCCGCACTGCCAGCCGATCCCAACACGCGATTGATTGATCGACTTCAAAAATTATTAGAGCCCAAAATTGAGACACTCGATCCGCTGTCGGTGTTTGATCCAGGCGGCATCTTTGCCTTCATTGGCCCAACAGGTGTGGGCAAGACCACGGCCATTGCCAAAATTGCGGCACGCTGTGTGCTGCGCTACGGCCGCGATCAATTGGCCTTGCTCACCACCGACACCTTTCGAATTGGCGCGCAAGAACAACTCAAAGTCTATGCCAAGATCATTGGTGTCCCGGTTGTAACTTTGCGAGACAGCGACGACCTCACCACCAAGCTCAACAGCATGAAAGATCGCCGCGTGATTTTGCTAGACACGGCAGGTGTGAGCCAGCGCGATACGCAAATGTTGGAGCAAGCCAAGCTGCTACTAGAAGGTGCACCAAGCCTCAAACGTATTTTGGTGATGAGCAGCACCACTGATTTGCGGACACAAGAAGATGTCATCTTGATGCATCAAATGGCCACCCAAAATGAGGCACAAAAAGCACTCATTGGCGCCATCATTACCAAGACCGATGAAGCCGCACAAATTGGTCCCGTGGTCGATTGCCTGATTCGCCACAAACTGCCCCTCATGTTCTTGGCCAATGGCCAACGAGTCCCTGAAGACTTGAGTCAAGCCAACACAGCTTACTTGAGCCACAGGGCTTTACACCCTCGCAGCATCTCGGGTCGCATGGATATTCCCGACGAGCAAATTTCAATGCACCTGATGGACCAGTTGAATGACTGGATTAAAAACTCGTGATGAGCACAGTGCCGTCAATCGATGTGATTGATCAAGCCACAGGCCTTCGCTACCTGTTTGGCAACAACACGGCGCCCGTGCATGTGATGTGTTGCCCAGCCAGACCCGCGCTGACATTGCCGCTGGCCAACTTCCTTTGCAAAGACTTGTCTAGCAATGGGCAAACCATCATGTGGGTAGATGAAATTGGCTTGAATGACCGAGAGCAATGGCCACTGCCCTGCCCCGTGAAGTTTGACCTGTCTAAAAGTTTGGAAGGCCATGTCACGCTAGATCAAGGCGTCAACGCATTGTCTTCTTCTCTTTGGTATGGGCTGTCTTTGCATACTCACCGCATAGCGCGAGCCACCACGCCCTTGTCAGAAAGGTTGACCAGCAGTGGCATTCGCTTTGACAGCATTGTGGTGACGGCCACCATTGGCCAGCCAGCAAGTTTTGCTTACTATGGGCCCCAAGCAAATTTCACAGTCATCAGCGCCTGTGCGCCTGAAGAACTTCAGCAAACTTTGACTTGGATGCAACAAGTGGAAGCGCGCTTGACACCCGCGTCATGGCGCGTAATTTTGGCTGGCGAAAGCGAGCAACTGACCCAAGCGTTAGAGTGGTTTGAACAAACATCTAAAGCACATTTATCCCAAACGGTTCAACTGTTGGGCTCGGTCAACGCTGAAAGATTGCATTCGCCCTTGGCCAATGCATGGTCGAACTTGCCAGAACTGGCCGAGGTGCTCAAGCGCCATTTGCTCACTCACTGACATGGCGACCAAATACCAGCAAGACCTCGGTGAGCAACTCAAGAAGTACCAACCTTTGGTGCGCAGAATTGCATCCCAAATTGGCTCTCGCTTGCCCGCCAATGTGATGTTGGACGACCTCATTCAAGAGGGCATGACAGGCCTCCTGGATGCATTACAGCGCTATGTGCCACAACCCAATCAGAGCTTTGAGAGCTATGCCAGCATGCGCATTCGGGGTGCCATTTACGATGCTTGTCGCAAAGAAGATATCTTGCCGCGCAATCAACGCGACAAGGTGGACGAGCTGGAAAAAGTAACTCAACGTTTGGAGCAAACTTTGGGGCGACTGCCCTCTGAAATAGAAGTTGCCAAAGCGGCTGGCCTAGATACAAATGACTATTACCAAGTTCTGGACAGTCTGTTCAATGTGCTACCCATTGATGACATTCCTGAAAATTTGTTGCCCGCCGACTTATCAGCCGATCCCCTGGAGAAGTTTGCTAGCAAGCAGTTTTTAGGGCAAGTGGTCGAGATTCTGAAGGACCTGCCTGAGAACCAAAAAATGGTGGTGGCCTTGCACTATCAGGAAGATTTGTCTTACCGAGAAATTGCGGCTGTGATGGACCTGACGCCTGGCCGCATTAGCCAGCTGCACACCCAAGCCATGATTTCTATTCGCGCCATGTTGGGCGCTTAAAGAGGCAGCTAACTTGGCAAGTTTAGAACTTGCCCAACAACTGGCCACCACCCAAGAACGACACACCACCCTCGCTAGAGTAAGTAGCGCCAGCAGACGATTGGGCTGCATAAGCTTGCAAAGCTGCATTGCGTTGCATGGCCAAACGAATGAGGTCTGAATTGAGTTGGTGATCGGTGCGTGCTTGCTCTAAACGGGTGTTGAGTTCAAGTTGCTGCGCTTCAGGAAAAGTAGCGATCAGTTGACGCAAACCTTCAACACCACCCGGATGGTCCTCCAGCGCCTTCAAAGCCATTTGGCTGTTCAGGATGGCTGTTTCCAACCCGGGTAATTCATGTTTTTCCAGCGTAGTGCGCAGCTCTGCCACCGCATTTGACACCTGCTCTACCAAAGCGTGAGCACGTTCAAATGTCATACATTTTTTGAATGGAATGGCGGGGTTTTAACCGCGGCCTGCGCGCACAGCGGCAACAGCATTGCCCAACAAATTGCCAGCCACTTTTTGATAGTCAATTTCAAAAGTGCCATCTGCAATGCGCTGGCGAATTTCTTGGACCAAATCGAGGTCGAGTTTGTCGGCATTGGCAGCCAAGGGTTGGGCTTGAGCCACTTTGGCAGCTTCGCTTAAACCGATGACGGCAGCAGGTTCGGCCTTGCCGCCTGCGGGTTGTTGCAAAGGCACAGCGTTGGAGCCGCCATTCAAGCCAGTGGCCTGTGGCTGTCCCAATCCCCGAACATCATTCACTTTGATAATCATGCTGCACCTTAATCAATCAACACTTCCACGGCACCCTGGGAAACCGCGGTGCCTTGGACAATTTTACCGTCAGAAATTCGAACTTTGACAGAGCCACCCAAGGCAGCTTCCGACATAGCCTGCCCCGAGGTGTCGATGGCAAAGCCTTTGCCCAGCAAAGTGACCCGAACTTGGTCTCCCGACTTTATTACGGCGATTGGCTTCAAATCGTTTAATCGGAGTGGGGTTCCGGCTTGTAAAGACCTGGACAACTCCATGTTTTTGACCTGTTCGGGGTCTTCCAACAGGGTGTCCCCCATCTTGGTGAGGTCGCCCTCGGCCCATTGCAAATCGGCCACAGACAGGGCTTGGCCCTTGCGCAAAGCCTGGTTGGCGACCAAATATCGACCTTTGACCGCCACATAGACACTGACTGGGCGGACCCAGGGCCGACCCTCTTCACAGTTCAAGGCCAAGAAAATCTTGCCCCATGCACGGTCACGGCTTTGTAAGCTGACTCTTGGCGGTTTGTCACAGACTGGCAAATTGGCCCTAGGCTCGGACCATTGAACGGAAAAGTCACGTCCTTCCAATGAAGGGTGATTTTTAAGAAATTTGTTCACGGCTTCTTTGGACTGGGCAGTCCAAGCAGCATGAGCTGGCATTGCAACATTGAGCGACATGCACAGGAACCCCAGCCAAAGAACCAAGTTCTGGGCTTTCATGGGGGACCTAAGAAATAATAAATTTCGCCGGTGCCATCTAGCGCGACTGCGGAAACACCTTCTGGGCGCTGAATCCCTTCTGGCACCTCAAAGACGTTCATGTTTTCGGCTGGCAACATGCGGTCAACTTGCAGATTTTGATTGTCAATGCCGGCACGCAACATCAGCGTTCCCGAAAAACCAGCATCCTCTGAG
>CAJBOO010000154.1 GCA_903956845.1 uncultured Burkholderiales bacterium | reverse complement strand
CCGTAGCCGAACAATCCTACCGGTTGCTGCCGGGAGGTTATTCATCTCGAAAGCTTGGTTGGTTTCGCCGTCGCCGACAATACCGAATTCCTTCAATTCATAATCCTGCCCGGTGCCCGCCACCGTCATTTCTTCCCACATATAAATCGTGTTGCCGCTCTCGCTGGTTCCATAGCTGCCCGTGATCCGCGCCACAATAGGCTTGGTGCCGGCGGTGCCGATTTCGATTGCGTTGCCTGCCATTGAAAGCGTTGCGCCTTCGCCTGCCCGGAGCAATGGTAGCTTGGGTTCCTGTTTCATCATCACACGGCATCCGGATCGCTGAACAACAATTCAAACGGGAACGAGGGGTAAATTGGCTTCTTGCCAAATTTTCAAACCGCCTCCCAGGCTGTGGGCCTGCTCAAAACCTTGCGCTTTGGCGATGCCCAGGGCGCGGCCGGAGCGCATGCCACTCGCACAAACGAGGATCAGGGGGCGTTTTTTGTCGGTGATGGTTTTGCTCAAGTCGTCTTGCAAGCGCTCCACAGGCACATGGCGTGCCCCAATCAGGTGGCCAGTGGCGAATTCTTCGGCGGAGCGGACATCGACGATGTTGGCTTTTTCGCGGTTGATCATCAGCACGGCTTGGGTGGGCGTGATGCCTGCGGCCCCCATGTTTTGCAGGTTGGGCAGCATCAAAGCCACGCCCGAAGACACCGCAATGAAGACCAACATCCAGTTTTCCAATAAGAAATTCACTCGTTCACCTTAGGGATACTCAAGGTGGTCATTTTAGAATCCTTTTATTCATTTTCAGCCTGCAAGGTCATTTCCCCATGTACACGCTTGTTTTGATTCGCCATGGCGAATCCCTTTGGAACCTCGAAAACCGCTTCACCGGCTGGACCGACGTTGACCTCACGCCCACGGGCGTGGCCCAAGCTCGCTCTGCGGGTGAACTGTTGAAGGCGCATGGTTTTGAATTTGACTTGGGCTACACCAGCGTGCTCAAACGTGCCATCCACACCATGTGGCAAGTGCTCGATGGCATGGACCGCACCTGGCTGCCGGTGGTTCACCATTGGCGGCTCAACGAGCGCCACTACGGCGCCTTGCAAGGCCTGGACAAGGCAGAAACCGCCCAACAATTTGGTGACGCGCAGGTATTGGCCTGGCGACGCAGCTATGACGTGCCGCCGCCCTCCTTGACCGCCGACGACAGCCGCAGCGAACGCGGCGACCTGCGTTACGCCAAATTAAAGCCAGAACAAATTCCCCTGACCGAGTGCCTCAAAGACACTGTCGAGCGGGTCATGCCGTTTTGGGAAGAATCGATCGCACCCGCCCTGCGCAGCGGCAAGCGGGTCTTGATCAGCGCCCATGGCAACTCGATTCGCGCCATGGTCAAGTACCTCGACGGCATCTCCGACCAGGACATCGTCGGCTTGAACATACCCAATGGACAACCTTTGGTGTATGAATTAGATAGCCAACTGCGCCCGATCAGGCATTACTATTTACATGAGCAAGCCACGCCAGTCAGCCCAGCCTGAGGGCGGTCATTGGCTGCGGCTGCGCACAAGTGCTGCCCCGACACAGTAGACTACCCAGCTAAATCGCCATTCACAGCGACTTTTTCTATTTTTCAAGGTGCTTATGGGCCAGAAACTCAAAATTGCAGGTTGGTTGACCGTCGGTGCCCTCACCGGTGCACTGACCACGTTCTCTCTTCAAACCGTGGCTCGCGCCAACATGGCGCCTCTGCCCTTGGAGGAACTTCAGCAATTGGCGGCGGTGTTCAGCATGGTCAAGACCGACTACGTTGAGCCTGTGGATGAGAAAAAGCTGATCAACGATGCCATCGCTGGCATGGTGTCCAGCTTGGACCCGCATTCACAGTACTTTGACAAAAAATCCTACAAAGAATTCCGCGAAGGCACGACCGGCAAATTCGTGGGTGTGGGCATTGAAATTTCGCAAGAAGATGGCCTGGTCAAGGTGGTTTCTCCCATCGAAGGCTCACCCGCCGACCGCGCGGGCTTGAAGCCTGGCGACCTGATCACCAAAGTGGACGACACCTCCGTCAAAGGTTTGTCACTCAATGAAGCCGTCAAGCGCATGCGCGGCGAACCCAAAACCAAGGTTCTGCTGACCATCTACCGCAAAGACGAAAACCGCACCTTCCCGGTCACCATCATCCGTGAAGAAATCAAAACCGTCAGCGTCAAGAGCAAGATGATCGAAAACGGCTACGGCTGGATTCGGGTGAGCCAATTCCAAGAGCGCACCGTGGAAGACATGACCCGCAAGCTTGAAGACCTGTACAAACAAGACCCCAAAATGAAGGGTTTGGTGCTTGACTTGCGCAACGACCCGGGTGGTTTGTTGGACGCAGCGGTGGCCATTTCTGCCGTGTTTTTGCCAGACAACGTGACCGTGGTG
Organism: uncultured Burkholderiales bacterium; assembly: GCA_903956845.1. Taxonomy (GTDB): domain Bacteria; phylum Pseudomonadota; class Gammaproteobacteria; order Burkholderiales; family Burkholderiaceae_C; genus Limnohabitans. Next base: position 26,140 of record CAJBOO010000154.1, on the reverse strand, counting down.
TCCACCAACGGTCAACTCGACGAAAGCAAATTCACCTTCAAAGCAGCCCCTGAGTTTTATTTGCGACGCGGCGGTCAAGACACCGTGGCCGCGTTGGACAAAAACACCAAAGGCCTGTTCAAGAAACTGCCTTTGGTGGTGTTGGTCAACGAAGGCTCTGCCTCGGCCAGTGAGATCGTGGCCGGCGCCTTGCAAGACCACAAACGCGCCATCCTGATGGGCAGCCAAACCTTTGGCAAAGGCTCGGTGCAAACCGTGCGACAACTGGGCGCCGACACTGCCCTGAAAATCACGACGGCACGCTACTACACCCCAAGCGGTCGCTCGATCCAAGCCAAGGGCATCGTGCCTGAACTGTTGGTCGACGACACCGCCGAAGGCAGCCCCTACGCCGCTTTGCGCACCCGTGAAGCCGACTTGGAAAAGCACCTCAACAGCGGCCAAGGTGCTGAGGTGAAAGACCCCGCCCGCGAAAAAGCCCGCGAAGAAGCGCTCAAGCGCTTGGAGGAAGAATCCAAAAAACCCGTGGCTGACCGCAAGTCACCCGAGTTTGGCAGCGCCGACGACTTCCAGCTGCAACAAGCCTTGAACCACCTGAAAAACCAGCCGGTCAAAGTCAGCAAAACCCTGGCTGAACGCCCTGTTGAGAAAAAGGAACAGTAAGGCGTGAATGACGCCCAGCTGCTGCGTTATTCGCGGCATATTTTGCTCAATGAATTGGGTGATGAGGGCCAAGACAAGCTGCTGGCCAGCCATGCATTGATTTTGGGTGCTGGTGGCTTGGGCAGTGCAGCTGCGCTGTACCTGGCCGCCTCTGGCATTGGCACCCTCACCCTGGTGGACCACGACACCGTGGACCTGACCAACCTGCAGCGCCAAATCGCGCACACCACCGAACGTATTGGTCAAGCCAAGGTCCTGTCTGCGCGCACGGCCATGCTGGCCCTCAACCCCGATTGCCGGGTCGAAACCGTGGGACAACGCGCCGATGCCGCGCTGCTTGACCGCTTGGTGCAATCGGCACAGGTGGTATTGGATTGCAGCGACAACTTCCAAACCCGCCAAGCGGTCAATGCCGCCTGCGTGAAACACGGCGTGCCGCTGGTGAGTGGTGCGGTCATCCGTTTGGATGGTCAACTCACCACCTACGATGTGCGCGATGCGCGCTCACCCTGCTACGCCTGCATCTTCCCAGCCGACCAAGCCCCCGAAGAAATCAGTTGCTCGACCATGGGGGTATTGGCCCCCTTGGTGGGGGTGATCGGCAGTTTGCAAGCTGCCGAAGCCCTCAAACTGTTGGCAGGTTTGGGCACTTCATTGGCAGGCCGTTTGCAGATGATGGACGGCCGGGATTTGAGCTGGACCGAAATGCGCCTGCAACGTCAAGCCGATTGCCCAGTGTGTGCGTCACGCAACCATCGGTAATGGCCTACCTGCTGGGTTTGGCCTGATTCGCTGACCAAGCTTTCCTCCTTCACCCACACAAACCCCGTCTTGGCCATCACTTGGATGCTGGCCTGGTTGCGCTGATCGACACGGCAAACCAATTGCGCTTGCGGCGCGATGGCATGCGCTGCGAGGGTCAATGCCTTGACCGCTTCGCTCATGCGCCCTTGCCGCTGAAACGCACTTCGACACCAATAACCCAGCTCCCAGGTATGGGTGGCATGGTCCATCTGATGAAAACCCACGCTGCCCACCAACTGGTCGCTGGCTTTGTCAATCATGAGCAATGGCCAACTCACGCCCATGGCCCAGGCGGCATAGGCGGTTTGACAGTAGTCTTCTGAGACCCTGGGGCTTTGCGGTTGTTGTGCCCAAGGCAAGGAATCGGGCCACTCCCGCAGCTGCGCCAAACTCTCACTCACCCCTTGGTACAGCGCCTCACCATCCCCCGGGTAAGGACACCGCAACCACATGCGCGGCGTCTCCAGCATGCCCGTGGTGGTCAGGTCTGTCATGCGCCCACAATCCAACCCTCCAGCGGGTCCATGTCCGAGGGCAAGCCGTACAAAGGGTGGCCAGCTTGGTGTTGTTGGTCTGCCCAAGCGGCTTGCAACATGCACAACACCGCGTCCATGCTGTCGCCTGTGGCGTCTGCAATCAACGCGTCTTGTTGGGCTGTGGTCATCTTCAATCGCACGGGCAATTGCTCATGCCCCCAGACCATGGCATGCAGCAGGTCTTTGCGGGCGATCAAACGGTCAGCGGTTTGTTTGGCAGGGGTGTCGCTTTTGTAGCTGCGTGCACCCAAGACGCGCTTGGCCCACATCCCAGGGTAGGCCTCGAGCGCCACGCGGGTGGCGTCGCCACTGTGCAGGCCAGGGAAATGCACACCCGCCTCTAGGAGCAAAGGCACGCCTGCATGCAACATGAAAGCCACCGGTGGGTTGACCCATTTCATAGAGGGACTGGAACCTGCAGGCCCATCGGTGGCACGGTGCGCAAATTTACCCCCTGCTGGGCGGGCATCACAAAAAGCCGCGAACTGGTCCCGAATCTGAGTGCGTGAAAGGGACGCGTAATGCTGCATGCAAGCTAGCCAATCGGTGGGCCATCCCAAATGAAGAACCAACTCGCGGGGCAAGCCAAATGGCAGGTCAAAGCCGCCCACCCAAGGGGCCGAGTTGCTCAGTGCGTGCTTGAATTGATCGAGTGATTCACAGCGTTGCAAATGGTCCAACACCACCCGCTGGTGCTGCCAAGCGCCCCATGCCATGACGATGGCTTTTCGCTTGGTGGGGCTGCTGCTGAAATCGCAACCGAGCAATTGACGCATGGCCCAGGCCGCCAATCAATCAGGATTTTTGCGGGATCAAAGCCAAAAATTCACGACGTAAATCCGGGTCCTTTAAGAACGCGCCCCGCATGACGGAATTGATCATGCGGCTGTCCATGTCCTTCACACCGCGCCAAGCCATGCAGTAATGCGTGGCTTCCATCACGAGGGCCAAACCATCGGGACGGGTTTTGGTTTGGATCAAGTCAGCCAGCTGCACGACGGCTTCTTCTTGAATTTGAGGGCGACCCATGACCCATTCGGCCAAGCGTGCATATTTGGACAAGCCGATCACGTTGGTGTTTTTGTTGGGCAATATGCCGATCCAAATTTTGCCGATGACCGGACAAAAATGGTGGCTGCAAGCGCTGCGAACAGTGATCGGACCCACAATCATGAGTTCATTGAGCCGCTCGGCATTGGGGAATTCGGTGATGTCAGGGGCTTGAACATAGCGACCACGAAACACTTCTTGGACATACAACTTGGCCACGCGACGAGCAGTGTCAGTGGTGTTGTGGTCATTGGCCGTGTCAATCACCAAGCTCTCGAGCACGCCCTTCATCTTGTCTTCGACTTCGTCCAGCAATGCCTCGAGTTCACCGGGCTGCAAAAATGCAGCGATGTTGTCGTTGGCATGGAAACGCTGGCGAGCGGCCAAGACGCGTTCCCTGATCTTGACGGAAACCGGAACACCTTGATCGGCAATGGATGGGGACATGTCGTTCACGCGTTTGAGGGCAAAGATGGCATGCTAACAGCCCCCTGTCAGCGTGGGTCTGACCACTGGCCAAATCCCGATGCATCGAAGGTCAATGGGCGTATCGCGCTTTGACTGACTGCGTCTTCAAGCGATATTGGTCGGCATCCCAGCCGCCTCCAGCAAGCTGTGTATGCGTTGTGTCAATTGCTGTTTGTCAAACGGCTTGAGAAACACGTCATTCATGCCGGCCTTGATGCAGCGGATATGGTCATCCGTGCTGATGTTGGCTGTCAACCCAAGCACTGGGATGTGCCGATTGATTCTGTCCACCGATTGGCGCAATACACGGGTGGCTTCGATGCCATCCATCTCTGGCATCAGCATGTCCATGAGCACAAGGTCAAAGGGCTGCGTATCCAGCATGGCCAATGCTTTTCGGCCATTGTCTGCTTGCAACACATGGGCCTGCGGCCACTCTGCGCGGATGACTTGGGTCACCAACAACCTGTTGACTGGGTTGTCATCCACCACCAAGACCTGGATGGCCGTGTGGGAGGGCACCTGCGCGGAGGATGACGGCTCTGCAAGCAAGCGCGGGTGTTGACCCTTCACCGCCTCCCATTGAAGTGGCAGTGACAGTCGGATGCTTGCACCCAATGGATGAGATCGGTTGGAGGCTGACAACTCACCGCCCATCAAACAGACCAGGGCATGGGCCATGCGCAAGCCTGCACGAGCGGATGCGTCTGGATCTTGCTTGGCATTGATCAGTTGCAACGCACCCCGATCATTGAAAACCGCCATGTCTTGTTCTGTGAAACCCAAGCCAGAATCATCCAACAACACCAGTACATGTTGCTGCGTGAGTTGCAAAGTCAGGTGCACATGGCCTTGGTAAGTTCTCTGCAAAGCGTGTTCCAGCATGTACATCAAGATCAAGCGCAAGCGAGGGCCATCAAGCACGACGAGGGGAATCGGCTCGCTGGGCAATTGACACACAAAATCAATTTGCATGCTGCGCACCCGCTGGGCAAACATATGGAATGTTTGCTGCACCAGTGGAATGAGATCGACTGGCTCTTTGCTGATTTTCAATCGGCCATCCATGAGCAAGGTGTAGTCCATGATCCCGTTGATGATGGACAGCAGATGCTGTGAAGTGGTTTCGATGTGTGAAATGACTGAGGCTGCATTCGCATCGTTCGCGGCTTCAGCTTGCAACAGATGGGAAAAGCCTATGACGGCGTTCATCGGTGTACGCATTTCATGGCTCAGCCGAGAAATGAATTTTTTCTTGCTGTTTTTAGCTCGCTGCAACTCTTGTTTTTTCTGATGAATAAGCTTGTTTTGAAATTTGAGTACATCCATCGATTTTTGGTACATCTTGGTGTAGTACCAAGGCAAGGACAGCATGCACAAACACAGGCACACCCGCTGGAGCAGGGTCCAAGTGAAATATTCACCCGCGCTGTGCTCGATGGCGGCAATGGCGCCCGTTTGAAGCCCCCAACCGAACCCCGCAAACACCATCAAACTCACGCTCATCCAAAACAAACCAGCACGGATGGAAATCAGCCTCAAAGGCATCATGGGCAACAAAATCAACCAAGCCAGCTGAGCCGACAAGATACCGCCCGTCTGCCAAGCGATACCCATGGCGCAGAAGGTGCAAATGGCACAGGTCATGTGCACCACATACCGCTTTCTCATGCCCGTCAGGAACAGCAGGGGCGACATGGCCAGCGCAGCACTGCCTGCCAACCCAATCCATGTGACTGAGTCGCTAGACGCCACAAATGACAGCACACCAATCAACAGGCTGATGGCCCAAGGAAACAGGAAGATTTGAATGCGTTCTTGCCTGGACAAGGTTTGGAGTGTGGGGTGATCCTCGCCATGTGCCGCGTCTTTGGCGGCCACCCACTCCATCTCACTCGATGACATGCGTATGCCCATTGCTTCAATCACCTCCATTGGGGCTCAACCCGAGGGCTTGTTGCTCTTGCAATGCGCGTGAAATCACTTTGTGGACATGCTCGGGGTCCAGGGGTTTGACGATGACGTCATGCATGCCTGCATCCAGGCAACGCAGTCGGTCTTTGGGATGTGTGCTGGCAGTCAAGCCAATGACCCATGGTGCGGTGGTGTGCGGTGCGGCTTGGCGCAATTGTCGACACGTGCTGGGTCCGTCCATCTCTGGCATCCATACATCCATCAACACCAGGTCGACAGGGTGTTTCATCACATGCGCGATGGCCTCTTGCCCGCTGGCTGCGCAAGCCAATTCAGCATGCGGCATCAGTCGCCTGAGTGTTTGCATGGTGACCAACATGCTGACCGCTTGGTCATCCACCACCAGCAATTTGCAAGACTGCGTTGTTGACAAGGGGGGCTTTGCCTCGTGAAGCTCTGACGCCCATCGGTATGCGCTGATGGGCAGCTTGACCCAAAAATGGCTGCCTTGATTGGCATCACTTTCAAAGCCGATGGTGCCCCCAAACAACCGCGTCAATTCCAATGCATTTGGCAAGCCCAAACCTATGCCACCAAAGGCTGGGTTGATGGGACCATCGGCCTGCTCAAAGCGCTTGAATATATGCGCCTTGACTTCTTCTGAAATGCCGATACCCGTGTCAAAGATATCGATTTGCAATTGTTGCTGGGCGTAGCTGAATGCCAGCTTGACCTGGCCTTGGTGCGTGAATTTTTGGGCATTGCTGAGCAAGATGCCGATGATCTGGCGCAAACGGTGTGGATCACACCACAGCCATTCAGGGATGGACGGATCGACCACCACTTTGAACTGCACGCTGTCTTTGACACTCCAATGGGCCCATTTCTCTTCCATCATTTGGCGCAACGACACCGGCTTGAAAGTCAACTTGAGTTTGCCTTCGATCAACTGCGCATGGTCCAAGATGCTGTTGGTGAGTTCCAGCAATTGTTGGATAGAGCTGCGTATGTGTTGCACCGTGTCAGTCAGGCCAGGTTTGTACTTCGCCATGTCGGCCAACACATCGCTGTAACCCAAGATGGCATTCATGGGCCCTCGCAAGTCTTCACTCACATGGGCAATGAAGCTGTCCTTGTAAGCCTCGGTTAACTCGAGGTGCTTCTTGACTGCCTTCATTCGCTTCATGCTGGCATCAATGCGAGCACTTTTCTGGCGGTACTGCCAGTCATGAACCCAATGAATCAGCATCACGCACAACTGCGCGCCCACCAAATGCAAGGTCGCCCACAGGCCAGAAGTCGGACGCAGCTCGTCTGCAGTTGCAACCTCTTGAAAATGGGTGAGTTGTCCAGTCAGGCCCAATATCGTCATGACGAACAAGACCCATAGCAAGGTGGCTTGTTGACTCAATACAAACAACGCGAGGTTGGGGATGATGGCCAGCCAGAGCAAGGTGGGTGAATAAATGCCGCCGCTTTGCATAGCCAAGGCAAACCCACTCAACAAGGCAACGGCCAACAAACTGTGCGTCAACCAAGCCAGGCTGACAGGCAGGAAACTCAGCACCAGCAGTGCAGAAAACGCCACCCATCCGCTGAAATAGGCATGTCCGAGTTCGTTGTTGGCGCCCAGGGCATACAGGCCTGTGAGCAAGACCCCCAAGACCAAAGCCAACTGAATGAAACGCCTTTTGTCGGCCTCTGTGACTTCAGTTCGTCGCCTGAAAATGGAATTCAAAATGATATTCATGCGGGAATCTTATTCCCACAAAGTATTCTTTTAAACCCATATCAAACAAAAATACACACATCGGATCTACCTAATGTCGCCATAAATCGATATTAAGTATTCTTTAAATGGCTTATCTATTAAGGCAATGTGTACTTTATTGTGGCTTTTCAGTTTCAAGCACTGGCGTTTTGGGCGTCCAGGTTGCGCAGGCGGATGTGCAATTCGCGCAACTGCTTTTCGTCCACCAAAGAGGGCGCTTGGGTCAACAGACACTGGGCACGCTGTGTTTTGGGGAAAGCAATCACGTCACGGATGGAGTCAGCACCGGTCATCAAGGTCACGATGCGGTCCAAACCAAAGGCCAAACCGCCGTGCGGTGGTGCACCGTATTGCAGGGCATCCAACAAGAAACCAAACTTCACTTGGGCCTCTTCGGGGGTGATGTTCAGGGCATCAAACACCTTTTGCTGCACATCAGCACGGTGGATACGTACTGAACCGCCACCAATTTCCCAACCATTGAGAACCATGTCATAGCCCTTGGCAATGCACTTCTCAGGTGCGGTGACCATCCAGTCTTCGTGACCGTCTTTGGGGGCTGTGAAAGGATGGTGAACCGCGTTGTAACGCTTGGCTTCTTCGTCATACTCAAACATGGGGAAATCCACCACCCACAATGGCGCCCAGCGGTTTTCCAGCAAGCCTTGTTTTTTGCCAAACTCGCTGTGACCAATTTTCAAACGCAAGGCGCCGATGGCGTCATTGACCACCTTGGCTTTGTCTGCGCCGAAGAAAATCAGGTCGCCATCCTTGGCACCGGTGCGCTTCAAAATCTCAGCAATGGCTTGGTCATGCAGGTTTTTCACGATGGGTGACTGCAAACCGTCGCGGCCCTTGGCCACTTCATTGACCTTGATCCAGGCCAAGCCTTTGGCACCGTAAATCTTCACGAATTCGGTGTATCCGTCGATCTCGCCACGGCTCATTTCTCCGCCTTGCGGCACACGCAAGGCAACCACGCGACCACCAGGCGTGGTGGCCGGCGCACTGAACACTTTGAAGTCCACATCGGCCATGACATCAGTGAGTTCGGTGAATTCGAGCAAGACACGCAGGTCGGGCTTGTCTGAGCCAAAGCGGTGCATCGCTTCGGCATAAGCCATGATGGGGAAGTCGCCTAACTCGATATTGAGCGTGCTGGAGAAAACACCCTTGATCATGTTTTGGAACATGGCGCGGATTTCTTCTTCGCCCAAGAAGGATGTTTCGATGTCAATTTGCGTGAACTCTGGCTGGCGGTCAGCGCGGAGGTCTTCATCACGGAAACATTTGGTGATCTGGTAATAGCGGTCAAAGCCGGCGACCATCAACAACTGTTTGAACAATTGGGGAGACTGGGGCAATGCAAAGAAATGGCCATCATGAACACGGCTGGGCACCAGGTAATCACGCGCTCCCTCGGGTGTGCTTTTGGTGAGCATGGGCGTTTCAATGTCCACAAACCCGTTGTCGTCCAAAAATCGACGCACAGCCATGGTCACTTTGTAACGCAGCATCAGGTTTTTCTGCATGTAAGGACGGCGCAAATCCAGGACACGGTGGGTCAAACGGGTGGTCTCAGACAAGTTGTCGTCGTCCAACTGAAAGGGTGGCGTGACCGAGGGGTTCAACACCACCAACTCGTGGCACAGCACCTCAATTTTCCCGCTCTTTAACTGGTCATTGACCGTACCGTCCGGGCGCAAACGCACCAGGCCTTTGATCTGGATACAAAACTCATTACGCAGTTCTTCGGCTTGCTTGAACATGTCTGGACGGTCAGGGTCACACACCACCTGCACATAGCCTTCACGGTCACGCAAATCCACAAAAATCACGCCGCCATGGTCGCGTCGGCGGTTGACCCAACCGCACAAAGTCACCTCTTGACCTTGAATCGATTCGGTCACCAAACCGCAGTAATGTGATCTCATAGCCATGGTGCTGCTTCTTTCTTTTCGCTGAATATCGGAAAGGGGTATCGGACGCTCAAGCGCCAGACTGATGGGGGGTGACAGGGTGTTCTGGCAACGGACTGGGTGACACAGCACCCATGGAAATCACATAGGTCAGGGCCTCATCCACACTCATGTCCAGTTCGACAACGTCTTGGCTGGGCACCAGCAAGAAAAATCCGCTGGTGGGGTTGGGCGTGGTTGGCACATACACGCTCATGAAGCCTTCACCCAAGTGCTTGGCGACTTCGCCAGAAGGTGTCCCCGTTTGGAATGCGATGGTCCAAGCGCCTTGGCGAGGGTACTGAACCAAGACAGCGCGACGAAACGCATTGCCGTTGCTAGAAAACAAGGTGTCTGAAACTTTTTTGACGCTGGTGTAGATGGATTTGACGATGGGGATGTGCGTGAACAATTTGTCCCATTGCTTGACCAACCAATTGCCCACCACATTGGAAGCCAATGCGCCGGTCAGCACCAACACCACGATGACGAGCACCACACCCAGGCCACGCACACTTTGCAAATGGCCAAAGCTGTCAGTGAATGATTGGGGCAAAAAGCTGCCCAAGCCCGCCAGCACGTTGGCAAAGATGCCGTCCATGGCGCCAACCAACCAACTCAATACCCACAGGGTGATGGCCAGGGGCAACCACACAAGCAGGCCAGCCAGGATGTATTTTTTGAAATTCATATCAAACGTCAGTGACAAGCACAAGAAGGGGCGCAGCCACCGCCACTGCCCCCGTTGGCCGGGGTGTCGGCTGCTGCTGTGGTGGTGCCCGCAGCAGGGCTAGCGGGGGTAGCCGCGTCGGTGCTGGTCGAGCTGGGTGTGCCGCCACCTTTGAAATCGGTGGCATACCAGCCTGATCCCTTGAGCTGGAAACCTGCGGCGGTGAGCTGCTTGCTGAAGGTGGATTGACCGCAAGCAGGGCAATCGGTCAAAGCGGGGTCGGAAATTTTTTGAAGATGATCTTTCGCGAAGCCGCAAGTTCCGCATTTATAAGCATAAATTGGCATGGTGTTTTCGCTGGTTCAGATGATCCGTAAAAGCCCAAGATTGTAAGCTTTTTATCTCTAGAAGCAGAATTCTCAAACCCAGACAGCGTCTGTCCCTATACTACGCGCCTGGCGCGCTACCAAGCGTTTCTGACCAAGGTTCTCCCCTACTTGTTTTATGGAGTTTTTGCCATCATGAATAAACGTCTCTTATTGGTTGTCTTGGCTTGCACGGCAGTCGTCGCGTGCGGCAAAAAAGAAGAAGCACAGGCCCCTGCCCCCGCTGCTGCTGTCAATGCCGAAGAAAAAGTGCTGAATGTTTACAACTGGCCCGATTACGTCGCCCAAGACATGATTGCCAACTTCGAAAAAGAAACAGGTATCAAGGTCAACTACCAAACCTTTGAAAACAATGAAGCACTGCAAGCCAAATTGGTGGCTGGCAACTCTGGCTATGACATCGTGGTGCCAGGCTCTGTGTTCGTCAAAGCCCAAATTGAAGCGGGTTTGTTGAAAAAACTCGACAAAGCCCAAATCCCTAATTACAAAAACCTGGATGCCGACTTGATGCAAAAGTTGGTTGGTGTCGATCCTGGCAACGAGCACGTGCTGCCCTGGGCTTGGAGCTTCACTACCGTGGGCATCAACAAAGCCAAAGTAGCCAAAGCCCTGGGCAACACGCCCATGCCCGAGAACGCTTGGGACTTGGTGTTCAATCCCACTTACACCGCCAAGCTGAAGTCTTGTGGCATTGCTTATTTGGACTCCCCCACCGAAGTGTTGCCACCCGCGCTGCACTACATTGGTAAAAACGCCTACTCTGAGGATGCAGCAGACCACAAAGCAGCAGGCGAGATGCTTGCGAAGGTGCGCAAAGACATTCGCTTGTTCTCCAGCACCATGATCGATGACTTGGCTGGTGGCAAAGCGTGTGTGGCCTTGGGTTGGGCGGGTGACATCAACATCGCTGCCAAACGTGCTGCAGAAAACAACAGCGGTCAAGAAATCGAAGCCCTGTTGCCCAGCACCGGTGGTTTGATCTTCTTTGACACCTTGGCTGTGCCTGCGGATGCCAAGCACCCCAACAACGCCATGGCTTTCATCAATTACTTCTTGAAGCCTGAAGTCTCAGCTGCGCTGACCAACGAACTGGGTTACCCCACCGCCAACAAGGCGAGCTTGGCCAATGTCGAGCCAGCCACCGCACAAAACAAAGCGGTGTTCCCTGACGAGGCCAACCTGAAGTTGATGGTGGCACCTGCGGCCCTGGGAAATGCAGGTCGTGAATCCATGACAGCTGTCTACACCAGCTTCAAAAAAGGCAAGTGAAGACATTGAGCGAGCGTCTGGGACATTTCTGATGACGCTCGCTGTCTTCATGCTTATTCAAAAGTCTTGAAGACTTTCCTTTTCGGCTTCAATCAACTGGTGCTTCAGCGCGGGCGCAGGCTCGTGCTGGGCGTGCCTTGGTTTTGGCTTTTGCTTTTCTTTGCTGTCCCCTTTTTGATTTTGTTGCGCATCAGCGTGACAGACATGGGTGAAGGGCTAGACCCTTTTGCCCCGCTGGTTCAAATGGATGCAGGTCGAGCCACCTTTCATCTGAAATTCGCCAACTATTTGTCTTTGCTCATCGACCCTGACGCTGGCTGGGGTCAAACCTTATATATCGAATCCTACGGTCTGTCTCTCAAGTACGCCTTGTGGACCACGGTGTTATGCCTTTTCTTTGGTTACCCGTTTGCCTATTTTTTGTCACGCAGTGCGCCCAGCATCAGGCCATTGCTGTTGTTGATGGTGATGTTGCCTTTTTGGACCTCGTTCTTGCTGCGGGTGTATGCCTGGAAAGGCCTGCTGGCTGACCAAGGCCTGATCAATCACCTGCTGATCGCCGTTGGCTTGATCCAAGAGCCGATTCAATTGCTCTACAACGATGTGTCGATGCTGGTGGGCATGACCTATGTGTATTTGCCTTTCATGGTGCTGCCGCTCTATGCCAATTTGGTCAAGCTTGACGACCGCCTGCTGGAAGCCGCCCAGGATTTGGGCGCCACGCCATGGAAAAGTTTTTGGATGATCACGGTTCCGCTCAGCCGCTCGGGCATTGTGGCCGGTTCGATCCTGGTTTTCATACCTTGTCTGGGTGAATTCGTGATTCCCTCGCTGTTGGGTGGTGCTGAAAACCTCATGATCGGCCGGGTGGTCTGGGATGAAATGTTCAGCAGCAACAACTGGCCCCGCGCCAGCGCTTTGTCTGTGGTGATGATCGTGGGCATCGTTCTGCCACTGGCTTGGTTCAACCAGCGTTTGGCGCGTAAAGTAGAGCAGGAGTTGTCCTGATGCAAACCCAAGGCTGGCGTCAATACATTGGACGCATCTGGATGGCTGGGGTGTTTGGGTTCTTTTACCTGCCCTTGTTTTTCTTGATCACTTTTTCTTTCAACAGCACACGCCAAGACAGTGTATTCACTGGTTTTTCAATGCGTTGGTACCAAGCGCTGTTGAATGACAGCCGGTTGGTCGATGGCTTTTTCTTGTCTTTCCATGTTGCCCTGCTCAGCGCCACCCTGGCCACTGTCTTGGCTACCTTGGCCGCTTTTGCCTTGGTGCGCTTTGGCCAATTCAAGGGGCGGACCTTGTTCAATGCGATGCTCAGCTCGCCCCTGGTGATGCCAGAGGTGATCATTGGTCTCTCATTGCTGCTGCTGTTTGTCGGGATGGAGCGCATGCTCGGCTGGCCTGGGCGTGGCGCATTGACCATCATCTTGGGCCATGCTTTGCTGGGCATGGCGTATGCCAGCGTGGTGATTCAATCCAGATTGAAAGAGATGGACCGTTCCATCGAAGAAGCTGCGTTGGATTTGGGTTGCCGCCCCTACCAAGTGTTTTTCTTGGTGACATTGCCCAACATCTCCCAAGCCTTGGTGGCGGCTTGGTTGCTGACATTCACCCTGTCTTTTGACGATGTGGTGATTTCGGAGTTTTTAGCGGGGCCAGGCGTGACAACATTGCCTCAGGTCATCTTCAGCTATGCCCGCCGAGGGGTGAATCCCTCGATCTATGCTGCCGCCACGTTGTTGATGGTGGTGGTCAGCTTGGCGGTGGTGGTGTATGGCATTCGCACCGCCAGGCAGGCAAGAGCCGCTGCCCTGCCACCCCAGGATTGATCAGCCTGCCAAACTCAAAACGCTCATCACCGCGGTGATGACGATGCCCGCAAAAAAGCCCAAGGCGAGCAACAAAATGGTCTGCAAGGTTTGATTGGTTTTACGCTGCGCTTGCAGCAAGGCCAATAACTGTTTGCGCTCATGCTCGTGGTCGCGCTGCAAGAAAGCATGCACCAAGCGCGGGAATTCAGGCAGGATCTTGGCCAAACGCGGCGCTTCGATGTTGAGTTGGTTCCACAGACGTTGTGGCCCGATTTGCTCGAGCATCCATTTTTCCAAGAAAGGTTTGGCTGTGCTCCACAAGTCCAAATCGGGGTCGAGTTGTCGACCCAAACCCTCGATATTGAGCAGTGTTTTTTGCAGCAACACCAGTTGAGGCTGGATCTCAACCTGGAACCTGCGAGAGGTTTGGAACAAGCGCATGAGCACCATGCCCAAGGATATTTCTTTCAATGGCCGATCGAAATACGGCTCGCACACCGACCGAATCGCCGACTCGAGTTCATCTACCCGTGTATGCGCGGGGACCCAGCCGGATTCGATGTGCAACTCGGCCACGCGCTTGTAGTCACGCCGGAAAAAAGCAGTGAAGTTTTGCGCCAAGTATTCTTTGTCGAACTCAGTGAGTGTGCCCACAATGCCGAAATCGAGCGATACATACTGACCAAAAGTTTCAGGCGCCACACTCACCTGGATGTTTCCCGGGTGCATGTCTGCATGGAAAAACCCATCTCTGAAGACTTGGGTGAAAAAGATGGTGACTCCATCCCTGGCAAGCTTGGGGATGTCCACGCCCGCTTTTCGCAAGCCCTCCACGTGGCTGATGGGCAGGCCGTGCATGCGCTCCATCACAATGACTTCTTGGTGGCAATAGTCCCAAACCATCTCCGGAATCAACACCAGGTTGAGACCTTCCATGTTGCGACGCAATTGCGTGGCATTGGAGGCTTCGCGAACCAAATCCAGTTCATCGTGCAAATACTTGTCAAACTCAGCCACCACCTCACGCGGTTTGAGTCGTTTGCCATCCGAGGACAAACGGTCTAACCATAAAGCCATGGTGTGCATCAACTCCAGGTCTTTGTTGATGACCTTGAGCATGCCCGGGCGCAGGACCTTGACCGCCACTTCTCGCTCGACCCCTTGGGCATTGCGCAACGTGGCAAAGTGCACCTGCGCGATGGAAGCACTGGCGACAGGCACCCGTTCAAATTGACTGAAGATGTCGTCGACTTTGCGGCCAAATGCACGCTCGATCGTGGCCACTGCAATCTCTGACGGAAAAGGAGGCACCTGGTCTTGCAACTTGGCCAACTCATCGGCAATGTCGTTGGGCAATAAATCGCGACGGGTAGACAGGACCTGACCCAGCTTGACAAAAATAGGGCCCAGATGCTCCAGTGCTTGGCGCAGGCGTTGCCCGCGCGGCGCATCCAAATTGCGACCCAAGGTGAGCACGCGGGTGAGCACTTTCAGCCAAGGCTGCTTGAAACTCGAGAGCAACAATTCATCTAAGCCGAACCGCAACACGATCCACACGATGAAGACGCCACGGTAAAGACGTGTCATTTGCGAACAAACTCTCTCAATGATTGAAATACGCGTTTGGCGTTGCTCACCACATGGTGGGCCAGGGCATCACCCACCAGACGAGACAGGTCTTCTTCCGCATCCCAACGCACATGGTCTGCCAGCCAATTGACTTCAGCAGCCAACATCACATCGCCTTCGATGCGCATGGCGGGTTTTTCGCCTTTGCTCAAACCTTGCACCAAAGCCAGCGGGGAATCTTCTTGCACATGGATGCGCAAATCAGCGGTGTGGTCTGCGCTCGAACGCTCGAGCAAGCCTGCCGGCGTGACCAGCCAATGCAGTTGGTAGGAACGCCAACTCACGCCGACACGCCTGCCTTGTTGACGCCGCAATCGGTCAACCGCTGCAGGCTCTTGAGAAAGCACATGGTTCAACAGAATCACCAACTTGTCTTGCAACTCGTTGACCAGCCATGCAGGTGGTTTTTGTTGCAGCACAAAGTTGCTGAGTTGGGCAGAGAGTTCTGCAAGGGGAATCGCGTTTGCCATCGGTCTGCTGCCCAAAGGGTGAAAGCCCATGCAAGGGCTGAAGCGGTGGATTATTGCAAGGCTTGCACGCCCGCAACCAACCAGCCCACTTGGCCCTGCTTGGGTCGAGTCATGTTCCATACTTCTCGGAAGGGGCTGGGGCCAGCGTTGGCATCTTCACGGATCATGCCGGAGAACTCCACGCTGGCCATGTAGCCTTGGCCCAGGTCTTCAATGCCCAGCAACTGTGCTTCCAGCATCACCACCTCGGTGGTGTTCGGGCCTTGCACCAACGCCGCACGTTCAGCCAGCTGTGATTGGATTTCAGCCAACATGTTGTCTGTCATCATGGCGCGCAGCGCTGGAATGTCAGAGCGGTCCCAAGCGTCTTGCAGGGTGATGAAGTTGTGTTTGGCCGCGCTGATGAAGCCGGGCACATCAAAGTCCGAAGGAATGTGCCAACCGCTGGCTTGACCGAGCAAGGCAGAGCCAATGCGGGTATTCGATCGTGCGGGTGCCGTGCTGTCGAAAGAGGTGTTGTTGCTCTCCCAGGGCCGCGCAGATGCATCGTTGCCAATCTTGGCGGGGTTGTATTGACGCATCTGGTCGGGATTGTGAGCCGAACCTGCGCCTGCATAGGCATAGGCTGATGGATTGGCGCGACGGCGCATGAACATGCCGACGGCGACCATGAGGAGCAAAGCGATCAAGCCAAACATCAAGAACTGACCAAACTCAGCGCCAAAGCCCAAAGAATGTGCCAACCAAGCCAAGCCCAGACCGGCAGCCAAGCCACCGAGCATGGCGCCCCATGGACGTCGCGGTGCAGCAGCGGGGGTTGCTTGGGCAGGCGAAGGTGTGCCTGCTGGTGTGGCGTTTTGAGTAGGCGTTGTCGCAGGACGAGTGGCCTCACGCTGGGTCACATTGTTTGACTGCTGGCCGAAGGATTTTCCGCCGCCCATGCGGCGGGCCGCATCTGCATGCAGACTGGTCAAGGCCATGACACAGGCCAAAACAAAAGGGGTTAATTTCTTAAACATCAGTGACTCCTTCAGAGAAACAACACGTCAACACTTGATGCCCACATGCAAAGCCACCACACCCAAAGACAGGTTGTGAACATCCACGTGGGCAAAACCATTGGCCTGCATCAGCGCTTTCAAGGTTTGCTGGTCAGGATGCATGCGGATCGACTCGGCCAAATACCGATAGCTCGCATCGTCGCCAGCCACCATTTTGCCCAGTCGCGGCAAGACTTGGAAAGAATACCAGTCATAGACCTTGCTCAGAGGTGGGGCTACTTTGGAAAATTCCAACACCAGCAGCTTGCCACCAGGCTTGAGCACCCTGGCCATTTCGCGCAAAGCACGGTCTTTGTGGGTCATGTTGCGCAAACCAAATGCCACACAAACCAGGTCGAAACACTGGTCTGTCAACGGTAATTGCTCAGCATCACACACCGATGTGGGCAGCAATACACCCTGGTCTGTCAGGCGGTCACGGCCTTGGCGCAGCATCGCCAAGTTGATGTCGGTGTGCACCACACAGCCGGTGGGACCGACCTGTTTGGCAAATGCTTGGGCCATGTCACCGGTGCCGCCAGCGATGTCGAGCACCTGGTCACCTGGCTGAAGGTTGGCCACCATCACGGTGTAGCCCTTCCATGCACGGTGCAAACCCATGGACATCAGGTCATTCATCACGTCGTACTTGGATGCAACCGAGTCAAACACGCCACGCACGCGTCGGGCCTTGTCCTGCTCATCAACGGTTTTGAAACCAAAATCTGTGGTTGCCATGTTCGCCTTTCAGGAGTGACAAGCCGAGCCGCCGCGCTCGGTCATGGGCGCATCGCGATCGACACCTGCTTCTTGCAAGCGTTGTTGGTATTGGACCCACAAGGCTTGTTCATTCAAACCGAGTTGGTGCAAGTAGTCCCAAGAAAAAATGCCACTGTTGTGGCCATCGCTAAAATGGGGCTGCACGCCATAGTTACCCACGGGCTCCAGGGACAAAATACCGACATGCCTTTTGCCGGTTTGCAGCACTTCTTGGCCAGGGCCATGGCCTTGCACTTCGGCAGAGGGGCTATACACACGCAACAACTCGTAGGGCAAGCGAAAGTTGTTGCCATTGTCAAAAGCAATTTCAAGGACCTTGGAAGTGGTGTGCAACACGATGTCGGTTGGCACAGGGGTGTGGGCTTGTAAACCTGCCATGGCGATTACACCAACACCCGTTCGATGCCACCGTTGTTGGCCTTGAGGACATAGTCGGACATCCAGTGGTCTCCCAGTATGTGTTTGGCCATTTCGACCACGATGTAATCAGCTTCGAGCAAGCCGTTTTGCAAGTCATCCTCGAACCGATTCAAGCCCATCATGCAACTCGGACAAGAGGTCAGCACCTTGACATTGGCTTTGTCATCCACCCAACCTTTGTCGCGCAATTCGGCTTCGCCTGCGCGAATTTCTTGTTCCTTGCGAAAACGGATTTGAGTGGAAATATCAGGACGCGAATAGGCCAGACCACCACTTTCGCCACAACAGCGTTTGCTCTCAATCACTTGCTCACCGAGCAAGGCCTTGACGGTTTTCATCGGCGCTTGCTGTTTCATGGGGCTGTGGCAAGGATCGTGGTAGAGGTAGGCTTGTCCGCCAGGCAAGGTGATGCCCTTGCTCAGCAAATATTCATGGATGTCAACGATTTTGCAGTCAGGAAAAATTTTGTCGAACTCGTAGCCTTGCAGTTGATCAAAGCAGGTACCGCAACTCACCACCACGGTTTTGATGTCCAAGTAGTTCAAGGTGTTGGCCACACGGTGGAACAACACACGGTTGTCGGTGATGATTTTTTCGGCCTTGTCTTGTTGACCCGCGCCACGCTGCGGGTAGCCGCAGCACAAATACCCCGGTGGCAGCACGGTTTGCACCCCCGCGTGCCACAACATCGCCTGAGTTGCCAAGCCCACCTGGCTGAACAAACGCTCGGAACCACAGCCTGGGAAATAAAAAACAGCTTCCGCATCGGCACTGGTTTGCGCTGGGTCGCGGATGATGGGGACATAGTCCCGGTCTTCGATGTCCAACAAAGCCCTGGCGGTTTTGTTGGGCAAGCCCTTGGGCATTTTCTTGTTCACGAAATGGATCACTTGTGCTTTGAGCGTCGCGGCGCCGACCGTCGCGGGAGGGTGTGCGGTTTGCGCTCGACCCAAGGTGCTGAACAAGCTGTTGGCCAGGCGTTGCGCTTGCATGCCCAAACGGGTGATGCCGTGAGCCAAATGGATGGCTTGCGGATTGACCGTGCCCACCATCCAAGACTGAAAGCGTGAAGCAGGGCGGAAACTTTGTTGCCCCATTTTGCGCAACAGGTTGCGCATGTTCATGGTCACGTCGCCAAAGTCGATCTTGACCGGGCAAGGTGTGGCGCACTTGTGGCAGACCGTGCAATGGTCAGACACATCCTCAAATGCTTCCCAATGCCGAATGGAAATTCCGCGGCGGGTTTGCTCTTCGTACAAAAAGGCTTCGATCAACAAGGAAGTAGCCAAAATTTTGTCGCGAGGGCTGTAGAGCAAATTGGCGCCTGGGACATGGGTGGCGCATACCGGCTTGCACTTGCCACATCGCAAGCAGTCTTTGATGGAGTCTGAAATCGCGCCGATGTCTGACTGTTGCATGATGAGTGATTCATGTCCCATCAACCCAAAACTGGGGGTGTAGGCCAAACGCAGGTCGGCGTTGCGCAGCAATTTGCCTTTGTTGAACCTGCCGTCGGGATCGATGCGGGCTTTGTAGTCCGCGAAAGGCTGCATTTCTTGCGGGGTCAGGTATTCAAGCTTGGTGATGCCAATGCCGTGTTCACCCGAGATCACGCCGTCCAAGGAACGCGCCAGGGCCATGATGCGGTCCACTGCTTCATGCGCGGTGCGCAACATCTCATAGTCATCGCTGTTGACCGGCAGGTTGGTGTGCACATTGCCGTCGCCAGCATGCATGTGCAACGCAGCCCACACACGGCCCTTGAGGACGCGCTGGTGCAGCGCGTCAAACTCTTTGCGCAAGGGGGCAAAAGCCGCGCCGCTGAACAAATCGTGCAAAGGTGCACGCAATTGGGTTTTCCAACTGGCGCGCAATTCATGGGTTTGCAAAGCCACCAAAAGGGAGGCCACGTTGTCCAGCCATGACTGCCACAAACCCCGCACCTCTGCAATCAATTGCAAAGCTTGTTCAATCCGCTCTTGCAGCAATTCAGGGGAAGGTGTGTCGGTGTCTTCGTCCACCAAACCCAGGGGCAAGGCCTCGGTGGTGAGCAATTGCGTCAGTGCATTGCACAAGGCAATTTTGTTGCGCAAGGAAAGTTCGATGTTGATTTGTTCAATGCCGTCTGTGTATTCGGCCATGCGTGGCAGCGGGATGACCACGTCTTCATTGATCTTGAAGGCGTTGGTATGGCGGCTGATGGCGGCTGTGCGTTTGCGGTCCAGCCAAAATTTCTTGCGCGCCTCTGGGCTGACAGCAACAAAGCCTTCGCCTGAGCGGGCATTGGCCAAGCGCACCACTTCAGAAGTGACACGCGCCACTTCATCAGCATCGTCGCCAGCGATGTCGCCAAACAAGACCATCTTGGGCAGGCCGCCGCGCTTGGATTTCGTGGTGTAGCCCACTGCCTTGAGGTAGCGGTTGTCCAGGTGTTCTAGCCCGGCGAGCACGGTGCCACTTTGCTGCGCCACCGTGAACATGTAGTCTTTGATGTCAACGATGCTGGGTACGGCTTCATGGGCAGGGCCGAAAAACTCCAGACACACGGTGCGGGTGTGGCTGGGCATGCGGTGCAAGATCCAGCGGGCGCTGGTGATCAAGCCATCGCAGCCTTCTTTTTGAATGCCTGGCAAGCCACTTAAAAATTTATCCGTGACATCCTTGCCAAGGCCTGCTTTGCGAAAACGTTGGCCGGGGATGTCCAAGCGTTCGGTGCGCACTGGCGTCTTGCCGTCTGCCTCGAAATAGCGCAACTCAAAACTGGCCATGGCCGCATCATGGATCTTGCCCAAGTTGTGGTTCAAGCGAACCACCTCAAGCCATTGGGCGTCTGGGGTCACCATGCGCCAACTGGCAAGGTTGTCCAAGGCCGTGCCCCACAACACCGCTTTTTTGCCACCCGCATTCATGGCGATGTTGCCGCCGATGCAAGAAGCTTCTGCAGACGTCGGGTCCACCGCAAAAACCAAGCCTGCGCTTTCAGCCAAGTCGGCCACGCGCTGGGTCACCACCCCGGCTTCGGTGGTCACGGTCGGCACGGCTTGGGCTAAGCCGGGCAACACGATTGACTCAACCACGCCCAGGGCTTGCAACTTCTCTGTGTTGATCACCACGCTTTGCCAGGTCAGCGGAATCGCACCGCCCGTGTAGCCGGTGCCGCCGCCACGCGGCACGATGGTCAACCCCAATTCGATGCACGCCTTGACCAGTCGGGCCATTTCGGCTTCTGTGTCAGGCGCCAACACCACGAAGGGGTATTCCACCCGCCAGTCGGTGGCGTCGGTGACATGGCTGACGCGACTCATTGCATCGAATTTGATGTTGTCACTGTGGGTGCACTTGCGCAGCACCCGTTTGGACCGTTTGCGCAATTGGCTGACCACGTCAAATTGGCTGGCAAATTGCTCGACCGCTTGTTGGGCTTGCGCGATCAGGGCACCCACCAGGTTGTCACGCTCACCGTCACCATCATGGGTGCGTCGCGTATGAACTTCGTTCAAACGGTGGTGCAAGGCCTCGACCAACATGGCGCGGCGATTGGGGTTGTCCAACAAGTCGTCTTGCAAATAGGGGTTGCGTTGAACCACCCAAATGTCGCCCAACACCTCGTAGAGCATGCGGGCCGAGCGACCGGTGCGTCTTTCACCACGCAAAGCTTGCAAGGTTTCCCAAGCTGGCTCGCCCAAGAGGCGAATCACGATTTCGCGGTCAGCGTAAGAGGTGTAGTTGTAGGGAATTTCACGTAAACGGGGGCCGTCTTGGACAGCCTTCGTCAGTGGGTGTAGTGGCGTTGGCGCATTCATATATAAGAGTGGGAATGTTAACTCAGGGGCATTTCACGTGCGCTTTTCCCGGGTTAATAACCACTGGCTGCTGGCGCAAGCCAAGACCATGGCCAAGTAGCTCAGCATCTTTCCATCCTGACCAAACCAAAGCAAACCCAAGAGCAGCATCAAGGCGCCAGCAGAGCTGTTCAAGACAAGTTTTGAACGCCACCCTTTCCAAGCATGCGCATGGCGCCAAACCAGGGGATGAATGAAGGTGATCCATGCGCCCACAGCGAATGCGGGAGCCAGAAAATTCAAAACGTGCACAATAAGCGACAAACTATCCATGCTTGAAATTTTATAATCTTGCCTATGTCTGTATGGGCGCTCGGTCTCAACCATACCACCGCACCACTTGATCTGCGGGGTCGCTTTGCCTTTGCTGTTGATCAGATGGGGCCAGTGCTGGAAG
This sequence comes from uncultured Burkholderiales bacterium, assembly GCA_903956845.1. Classification (GTDB taxonomy): domain Bacteria; phylum Pseudomonadota; class Gammaproteobacteria; order Burkholderiales; family Burkholderiaceae_C; genus Limnohabitans. The sequence goes on along the minus strand of CAJBOO010000154.1, from coordinate 4,256 downwards.
GATTACGCACCAGCCTTGGCACGCAAACCGACGCCACCATCCTCTCCACTTGCAACCGCACTGAAATTTACTGCGCCTCGCAGGAAATATCCCTGCCCAAGACCATGGGATGGCTGGCCGAGTCGGGTGGCGTCAGTCCCGATGTGCTGCACGGCCATGTCTACACCATGCTCGATGATGAAGCGGCCCGCCATGCTTTTCGTGTGGCCAGCGGTTTAGATTCGATGGTGTTGGGCGAACCTCAAATCTTGGGTCAAATGAAAGACGCGGTTCGGGTGGCACGTGAAGCAGGTGCCTTGGGTTCCACCTTGCACCAAATGTTCCAGCGCTCGTTTGCCGTGGCCAAGCAAGTGCGCAGCTCCACCGAAATCGGTGCACACAGCATCAGCATGTCCGCCGCCTCGGTGCGACTGGCCTCCCAGTTGTTTGAAGACCTCAGCAAAATCCATGTTTTATTTGTGGGTGCGGGCGAAATGATCGAGTTGTGTGCCACCCACTTCGCTGCCAAAAACCCGATGACCATGACGGTCGCCAACCGCACACAAGAGCGTGGCGAACACGTGGCCCAGCAGTTTGGCGCACAGGTCATGCGCCTGGCCGACCTGCCCGACCGGTTGCACGAATTTGACGCCGTCATCAGTTGCACCGCCAGCACCTTGCCCCTGATTGGTCTGGGCGCGGTTGAGCGTGCCCTGAAAAACCGCCGCAACCGCCCGATGTTCATGGTCGACTTGGCGGTCCCGCGAGACATCGAACCCGAGGTCAAGTCCTTGCGTGACGTGTACCTCTACACCGTCGACGACTTGTCGCAAGTGGTGCAAACCGGTCAAGCCAGCCGCCAAGCAGCGGTGGCTGAGGCCGAGGTCATCATCGATGCGGGTGTGCAAAGCTTTGTGCATTGGTTGGACCAGCGCTCTGACGTTCCACTGATTCAACAACTCAACCAACAAGCCGATGCTTGGCGACAAGCTGAGTTGCAACGTGCCCACAAAATGCTGGCCAAAGGCGAGCCGATCGAAGCCGTGCTCGAAGCCATGGCCAAAGGCCTGACGCAAAAAATGCTGCACGGTGCCATGTCGGAGCTGCATGCAGACGACGCACATGCCCGCAAAGAAGCGCGCAGCGCGATCGAACATTTCTTCTTGCGCGCCAGCCGTTAGCTGAGCCGCCTCCCCTTATGAAACCCTTCATGCGCGCTCAGCTTGAGCGCTCGGTGCAACGTTTGTCCGAGCTGGATTTTTTGCTCTCCCGCGAAGACATCATGCAAGACATGACCCAATTCATGGCCTTGTCGCGTGAACACGCCGAGGTGGTGGCCTTGGTCAACCCTTATCAAGAGTGGTTGCAGCAAGGCCAAGACATCCTGGCCGCACAATCCATGTTGCAAGACCCCGAGCCTGAGGTTCAAGCCATGGCTCAGGAAGAAATCGAGGGCGGACAAGCCAAGCTCGACGCTTTGGCTGCGCAATTGCAACGCATGTTGCTGCCCAAAGACCCGGACGACGCCCGAAATGCTTTTTTGGAAATCCGTGCTGGCACCGGTGGCGACGAATCCGCCTTGTTCGCGGGCGATTTGTTGCGCATGTACACCCGCTTTTGCGCCAACCAAAGTTGGCGGGTGGAGGTCATCAGCGAATCCGCCAGCGAATTGGGTGGCTACAAAGAGGTGGTGATCCGCATTGATGGCGCTGGCGTCTATGGCGCCTTGAAATTTGAGTCGGGCGGTCATCGCGTGCAACGCGTGCCTGCCACCGAGACCCAAGGGCGTATCCACACCAGCGCATGCACCGTGGCGGTGTTGGCTGAGCCAGACGAGGCCCAGGCCATCCAGATCAACCCGGCCGATTTGCGCATCGACACCTTCCGCGCCAGCGGCGCGGGGGGTCAGCACATCAACAAAACCGACTCGGCGGTGCGCATCACCCACTTGCCCACCGGCATCGTGGCCGAGTGCCAAGATGGGCGCAGCCAACACAGCAACAAAGCACAAGCACTGCGGGTGCTGACCGCCCGCATCCAAGAAAAAGACCGCTCCGAGCGAGCCGCCAAAGACGCTGCCGAGCGCAAAAGCCTGATTGGCAGCGGCGACCGATCCGACCGCATCCGCACCTACAACTTTCCGCAAGGCCGTTTCACCGACCACCGCATCAACCTCACGCTCTACAAACTTTTGGCCATCATGGAAGGTGATTTGGGCGATGTGGTCGAAGCGCTGCAAGCCTTTGAAGCCGCCGAGCAATTGGCGGCTTTGGAAGGTCAAACGTGAACATGGCGCAGGCCTTGCAACAGGCCAAAGCGCAGGGCTTGGACCACTTGGAAGCCCAAACTTTGCTGCTGCATGCGGTAGCCCAAGACCCGCACGACCGCGCCTGGCTGCTGCTGCACGACACCGACCTCCTTGACGCCGAACAACTGACCCGTTTCAACGACCTGGTGCAACGCCTGCTGCAGCATGAGCCGATGGGCTACCTGACCGGCTGGCAAGACTTTCACGGCTTGCGCCTGGCCGTGGATGCCCGCGTGTTGGTGCCCCGCCCCGACACGGAAACCTTGGTGGATTGGGCCCTTGAGATCGGGCCGCCAAACGCCCAAGTGGTAGACCTGGGCACGGGCAGCGGTGCGATTGCGCTGGCCTTGAAATACGCCCGAGCGGACTGGCAAGTCTGTGCCGTGGACGCGAGCCCCGACGCCTTGGCCGTGGCCGCGCACAATGCCCAGCGATGGCAGTTGGCCGTGCACTTTGACCATGGCCATTGGTTGAGCCAGACCTCTGGCCAGTTTGACCTGATCGTGTCCAACCCGCCTTACATCGCCGAGGATGACTCCCACCTGCCAGGCTTGGTGGCTGAACCCAGGCAAGCCCTGGTCAGCGGCGTGGATGGTTTGTCAGACATCCGCGTCATCATCACCCAGGCCCCGCCACATCTGAAACCCGGCGCTTGGCTGCTCTTGGAGCATGGGCATGACCAAGCAGCTGCCGTCCAAGCCCTGCTGAGGCAGGCTGGGTTTGCACAGGTGCAAAGCCGCAATGACCTCGCGGGCATCCCGCGCTGCACCGGTGGGCTTTGGCCAGAAGTGAAATAATCCCCTCTGTTCGGGGCAAACAAGCCTTGTTTATTTTTGGAGCAACAAATGACTGACGTGCATCAACGCATCGACCAATTGGTGAAAAACAACGACATCGTGTTGTTCATGAAGGGCAATGCCAGCTTTCCACAGTGCGGTTTTTCAGGCCGTGCCGTGCAACTGCTCAAAGCCAGCGGCGTGGACACCAAAACCATGACCACGGTCAATGTGCTGGACGACGCCGAAATTCGCCAAGGCATCAAGGAATACAGCAACTGGCCCACCATTCCTCAGTTGTATGTCAAAGGTGAGTTTGTGGGCGGCTCAGACATCATGACCGAGATGTACGAACCCGGCGAACTGCCCAAGCTCTTGGGCGCTTAAGCCTCAAGGCTGCCAGCGCCGCTGCGCAGCCAACACCGCTTGGGGATAAGCCAACTGGCCACGGCTGCCGTTGTAACGCCCCAAAGCCATTTCCTCGTTCCCCTGCTCCAGCGCCAGGTAGTGGCGCAAGATCACGCAGCCAAACCGCATGTTGGCTTGCCACTGGAACAACGCGGAAGCGTCCCCGGTACCCAATTGACGGGTCCAAAACGGCATCACCTGCATCACGCCCCGGGCACCTGCGCGACTGACCGCGAACTTTCGAAAACCACTTTCCACTTCGATCAAACCCATGACCAGCGAGGGTTCGAGCGCGGCGCGGCGGCTTTCGTACCAAACGGTTTGTAAAAACGCCTGTTGCGATTCGAGCGACGCCAGCTCGGGCAAGCGCCATTGGCCTTGTTTGTTTCTGAGCTTGCGCGAGAGCAATGCTTGGCTGTGCGCCAGCCAATCACGGTATTCCCGTTCAGCTTGCGGGGTCGGCAAGTACGGCGCGGGCGGCGGCAGGTCGGCCACGGCAGAAGACATGGCGATGCGCACCGAATCCGCCAAGTGCTCTTCGCGCTGGGGGCCGGCCCAGGTGGCGGTGGCGAGACAAGCGCCCATGACCAGCAAGGCCCAGGGTCGGTGGGATTGGGGTGACCACAACGGATGAGCCAGACCCATGTCGATGGGTTTCGCCAAGATCAGCTGGCCAGTTTGCCTGTGATCAGCCCAGCCACTTCGGCCACGGGCACTTTGCTGGCCTCGGTGTCACGCCGATGTTGGTATTCCACCAAGCCGTCTTTGAGGCCTTTGTCGCCGAT
>CAJBOO010000153.1 GCA_903956845.1 uncultured Burkholderiales bacterium | reverse complement strand
CCTTGTCCAAGGTGCTCAATGGGCGAGCTGCAATCAGCCCTGCGATGGCACTTCGCATCGAGCGATGGCTCGGTCGTGATCATGGTGGGGCTGCTGAAGTATGGCTTGCTCAACAAGCAGCCTACGATTTATGGCAGGCGCGTCAAGCAGCCAAAGCGAACAAGTTGCTGACAGGTATCAAGGCGCTTAAATATCAACATGCTTGATTCACTGGCGGAAAGAGAGGGATTCGAACCCTCGGTACAGGTAAACCTGTACGCCGGATTTCGAATCCGGTGCATTCGACCACTCTGCCATCTTTCCGGGTCTTGCTTGCTGCCAAAGAATTCTATGTCAGCACTTCCAAGCCACCCATGTAGGGCTTGAGTGCATCTGGCACGCGCACGCTGCCGTCGGCTTGTTGGTAGTTTTCCAAAACCGCCACCAGGGTGCGGCCCACGGCCAACCCCGAACCGTTCAAGGTGTGGACCAATTCGTTTTTGCCTTGCGCATTTTTGAAGCGTGCTTGCATGCGGCGTGACTGAAACGCTTCGCAGTTGGAGACCGAGCTGATTTCGCGGTAGGTGTTTTGCGCGGGCAACCAGACTTCCAAATCGTGGGTACGGGCCGCTCCGAAACCCATGTCGCCTGTGCACAGTGCCATGACGCGGTAAGGCAAACCCAGCTTTTGCAAAATGGCTTCTGCGTGGCGGGTCATGTCTTCCAGCGCTTCATTGCTTTTGTCGGGATGCACAATTTGCACCATCTCCACTTTGTCAAATTGGTGCTGGCGAATCATGCCGCGAGTGTCTCGCCCGTGGCTGCCCGCTTCAGAGCGAAAGCAAGGTGTGTGGGCGGTCAGCTTCATGGGCAAGTCGCTCTCTGTCAGCACGGTGTCACGCACCATGTTGGTCAAGGGCACTTCACTGGTGGGAATCAAATACAGCGCTTGTCCGTCGGTTTCTCCGTCTTGGCCACCCTTTTTGGCGGCAAACAAGTCTTCCTCAAACTTGGGTAATTGGCCTGTGCCTCGCAAGCTGTCTTCGTTCACGATATAGGGGGTGTAGCACTCGGTGTAACCGTGTTCTTGGGTTTGCACATCCAACATGAATTGCGATAAGGCGCGATGCAGGCGTGCCATCTGGCCTTTCATCACCGTAAAGCGTGAACCAGAGAGCTTGACGCCCATCTCAAAATCCAAACCCAAGGGCTCGCCCAAAGCCACATGGTCTTTGGCATCAAAGCCCAGCGCTTTGGGTTCTGTGCCATGGGGGGCCCAGCGACGAAGCTCGACATTGCCATGCTCATCTGCACCCACGGGTACACCCTCTTGCGGCAAATTGGGCACCGCCAACAACAGGGTTTGCAACTCGGATTGCAAGGCGTCCAGTCGAACGGCAGAGGCATCCAATTCGTCTTTGAGTTGACCCACTTCGGCCATCACCGCATCAGCCGATTCGCCCTTGGCCTTGAGTTGCCCAATTTGCTTGGACAAGCTGTTGCGCTTGGCCTGCAACTCTTCGGTGCGGGTTTGCAGGGTTTTGCGTTCGGCCTCTAAGGCTTGGAAAGCGGTTTCGTTCAGAAAAACCTGGGGGTTCTTTCGGGTTTGCAAACGGGCCAACACATGGGGCAGGTCGCGGCGAAGCAGGGCAATGTCAAGCATGGGTTCAGTCTTTGTTCAATCAATCGTTGCGCAGCCCTTTGGGCAGCGGGAATTTCACAGTCTCTTGCACACCTTCCAAGGTGCGCACCGAGTGGGCACCGAGCTGTCGCAAGCGGGTGATCACTTGTTGCACCAACACATCGGGCGCAGAGGCGCCAGCGGTCAGGCCAATTTTGGACTTGCCATCCAACCATTCGGCTTGCAACTCGCCCGCATGGTCAACCATGTAACTGGGTGTGCCATATTTGGCAGCGACGTCTCTCAGGCGATTGCTGTTGGAGCTGCTGGGGCTGCCCACCACGATCACCACATCCACCTGAGGACTCAGCACCTTGATGGCGTCCTGTCGGTTTTGGGTGGCGTAACAAATGTCTTGCTGCTTGGGTTCTCGCACCATGGGAAACCGCGCTTTGACAGCGGCCATGATCTCAGCGGCATCGTCCACACTCAAGGTGGTTTGTGTGACCACCGCGAGTTTGTTGGTTTGTGTGGGTTGCACAGTCAATACGTCTTCAGCGTCTTCCACCAAGTGGATGCCAGAGGGCAACTGCCCCATGGTGCCTTCCACTTCGGGATGGCCTTTGTGGCCGATCATGATGAACTCATAACCTTCCTTGTGGAGCTTGGCTACCTCGACATGCACCTTGGTGACCAAGGGGCAAGTGGCATCAAACACGCGAAAACCGCGACGGGCCGCTTCATGTTCGACTTCTTTGGGGACACCGTGGGCACTGAAGACCAAGGTGGCACCTTCGGGGACATCGTTCAAGTCTTCGATGAAGATCGCGCCGCGTTCACGCAAATCATCCACCACATGCGTGTTGTGAACGATTTCGTGACGCACATAAATAGGTGCACCAAATTTAGCCAGGGCATGGTCAACGATGTCAATAGCGCGGTCAACGCCGGCGCAAAAACCGCGGGGTTCGGCCAAAATAATTTCTTGCGGGTTGACAGGCGACATCACAACACCCCAATCACATGAACTTCCAGGCTGACAGCGTGTCCGGCCAATGGATGGTTGAAATCAAACAGCACGGCCTCTTCGCCCACTTGCTGAACTGCACCTGCATAACGCCCACCGTTGTCAGGGGCGGGAAATTCCACCACCTCACCGACTTGATAAGTCGCCTGGGCATCCCCAAACTGGCTCAACAGTTGACGCGAAACCCATTGGATCATCTCTGGGTTGCGTTCACCAAAAGCCTCGCCCGCAGGCAAATCCAGGGTCACATGTTCGCCTTCGGCCAAACCCAGCATGCGCGCCTCGATCGCGGGCGACAGCTCGTTGTTGCCCAAGGACAAGGTGGCAGGTGGCCCGCCAAAGGTGTTGATGATGTCGCCCTGCGGTCCGCTCAAGCGGTAGTGCAAAGTCAGGAACGAGCCGGGCTGAATCAGGTTGGTGGAGGTCATACGGGTCTGAGTAAACTGGGCCTATTGTAGAAAGGGACGCAAATCACCATTGACATGGGTGACAGCGCACCCATCCTCCCCCAACCATCAGCGATCATTGCCCAGGTGTTCCCATGTATTTTCACCTTGCCCACCAGGCTGACATGATGCTTCAAGTAATACCCAAATCCATGCGTCCGCGCGAAAAGCTGTTGTCCTTGGGCAGCCAGGCGCTGACCGATGCCGAGTTGCTGGCGGTCATGCTTGGCACAGGCGTTCCAGGTCAAAACGTTTTGCAACTCGCTCAGGCCTTGTTGGATCGTTTCAGTGGCTTGGCTGGCCTGTTGCACGCCAGTCCAGCGCAGTTACAAGCCACCAAGGGTTTGGGCGGATCGGCACGTTCTGCCCAACTGCTGGCAGTGCTTGAGTTGTCCAAACGGGTGTTGATGCAAAAACTGCGCAAGCGTGACGCCATGAGCAACCCCGAAGCCGTTCAGCATTTTTTGCAATTGCAAATCGGTGCGCTTGACCATGAAGTTTTTGGCGTGATGTTTTTGGACGCTCAAAACCGCTTGCTTCACTACTGCACCATGTTCAAGGGCACCCTCAACCAAACCTCGGTTTATCCCCGAGAAGTCGTCAAATTGGCCCTCGAGGTGGGCGCTGCAGCAGTTATTTTTTCGCACAACCATCCCAGCGGCAATGTGCAACCTTCTCAAGCTGACACCACACTCACGCGCAGCTTGCACGCCGCGCTGTCCATGGTCGATGTGCGGGTGTTGGACCACATCATTGTCAGCACCGAACAGACATGGTCAATGGCGGAGCGCAGCCCATGGTGAAGGCCCGCAGCTTGCAAGACCTGGCCGCCATCAAGGCTGACTTGGCCGCGCGGGCAGCGCAAGCCGCGGCAGACAAAGCCGCCCGTGAACTGGCAGACAAGCAGGCCTTGGCTGAGCGCAATCTCTTCAAAAGGGCGGTTGGCGCGGTGAAACCCCTGACCCATGAACCCCGGGTGGCCTTGTCCCCTGAACCAGCCAAACCCCTGGCGCTTCAACAGCAGCGAGATGACGACAACGTGCTGCGCGAGAGCCTGAGTGACGACTTTGATGTCTCTACCCTGCTCGACACGGATGACGAACTCAGTTATCGAACGGCAGGCATCGGCACGGATGTCACCCAAAAACTGCGCAAAGGCCACTGGAGCCTGCAAGGGCAAATTGATTTGCACGGCTTGCGCAGCGACGAAGCCCGCGAGGCCCTGGGTCAATTCATCCGCGACGCGACCAAACGCGGTTGGCGCTGCGTTCGGGTGGTGCATGGCAAGGGCTTGGGCTCGCCAGGCAAGACACCGGTTCTCAAAGCCAAGGTCCAACGCTGGTTGGTGCAAAAAACCGAGGTCCTGGCCTTTGTGCAGGCCAAAGGTTCTGAAGGCGGTGCCGGGGCCTTGGTGGTGTTGCTGAAATAACTAGTGCGCCGCTTGCCGCAGGGTCTGCACCACCGGACGCTGCAACACCTCGCGCAAGCCCCACCAGCCTGCCGCCCAGGCCAAGCCAGCGCCAGCCAACACCCCAATCACCATCACCCAAGGCGAGGCTTGCCATGCAAACTCAAACACAAAATGTGCCAAGCCCCAACCCAATGCCATGGCCACCAAGGCTGCCAAAGCGCCTGACAACGCGCCCACACCCAACAACTCGGCGGTTTGCACCTGGCGCAGCAATTGGTTGCCAGCCCCCAACGCACGCAGTACCGCGTATTCGCGGGCACGCTCTTCACGGGTGGCGGTGACAGCAGCGAACAGCACCACCAAACCAGCCGCCAGGGTGAAACCAAACAAAAATTCAACCGCACCAATCACCTGCCCGAGTACTTTTTGCACCTGGTTGATCGTGGCACCCATGTCTACGTTGGTGACATTGGGAAAACGGTTGACCAATTGGTTGTCAAACCCAGCAACTTCCGGGGCGCGGTACGCCGCGATGTAGGTCATGGGGACATCGGGGAATTGCGCCACCGGAAAAATGGCGAAGAAATTGGCGCGCATGGAGGTCCAGTCGACCCGGCGCAACGAGCTGATGCGCACGTCCACCATTTGCCCGGCAATCTCAAAGCGCAATTGGTCACCCATGTTGAGATTCAAAGTCTTGGCAATGCCTTCTTCCATGCTGATGACCTGGGTTTCGTTGGGCACCCACTGGCCTTGCACGATTTGGTTATGCGCGGGCGCCTGGGCACTGTGAGAGATGTTGAACTCCCGCTCGATCAAACGTTTGGCACGGTCATCGGTGTAGCTTTCAGCGCGCACCGCTTGGCCATTGATCTCAACCAAACGGCCGCGCATCATCGGGTACCAATCGAGTGTGCGCACACCCGCGACTTTCAAGTGGTCTAAAAACGGCTGCGATTGGTCAGGCTGGATGTTGATGACAAAGCGGTTCGGGGCATCCGCTGGGGTTGCCTTGCGCCAGCTGTCGACCAAATCGGTGCGTAACAACACCAAGAGCATGAGGGCGAGCAAACCGACCGACAAAGCACTGACCTGCACCACGGTGTAGCCAGGACGGGCGCTGATTTGGCGGGTGGCCATGCGCAGCCAGGTGGGCACATGGGACATGCCCACGCTTTGACGCAATGCCCACACAGACAACCAAGCCATGCCCGCAAATACCAGTGCAGCGCCAGCAAACCCACCGACCACCATCAAGCCCAGCCACAGGTCACGGCTGGCACTGAGTAGCAAGGCGGCAAAGCCAACCAGACCCAGCGCAAACACCCCCACGGAGGCGGCTTGCACGGGACCCAAGTCGCGGCGAATCACCCGCAACGCGGGCACCCGCGCGAGTTGCAAGATGGGTGGCAAGCCAAACGCAAACAGCAACGTCAGACCCGCGCCCAAACCTTGCCAAAACGGTTGCCAACCAGGCGCTGGCAGGTCTGTGTCGACCAGACCAGAAAGCAGGCTGACAAACACCTGGTGCAGTCCAAAACCCATGGCAAGCCCCAGCAAACTGGCCAATAAGCCCACGGTGAAAAACTCGATCACATACACCGTCAGGATGTCTCGCTGGCTTTGCCCCAGCACCCGCAACATCGCGCAATCGTCCAAGTGGCGGGCAGCAAAACCCCGAGCGGCCAAAGCGACGGCCACCGCACTGAGCAAAGCCGCGAGCAAAGCCACCAAGTGCAAAAATTTTTCCGCGCGGTCCAGGGTTTGCCGCATTTCTGGCCGCCCAGCTTCCAGCGTTTCTAAACGCACACCATGGACTTCGGGCTGCTTGACATAGGTTTGCGCCCATTGGGTGAAGGCGGTCAATTGGGCAGGTGTGCCCACCACTGCCAAACGCCAGTTCAAGCGGCTGGCAGGCTGGATCAATTCCGTGGCCGCCAAATCGGCCTGGTTCATCATGATGCGGGGCGCAAAGTTCATGAAACCTGCCCCACGGTCAGGCTCACTCATCAACACTTCCGAAATTCGAAGCGTGCGCTCACCTAACAAAATATCGTCACCCACCTTGATTTCCAACGCCTCAAGCAAGGCAGGTTCTGCCCACACCTGACCGGCTTGGGGGATCTCTTGGGTCACCACACCTGGGCGGTCATAGGGGGTGCCGTTGTTCAATTCAGTGGCCAAAGCAGGCTTGGCCACCGCTTGGTCAATGGGGGGGAGAATCTGTAAACGACCACGCATCGGGTAGCCTGGGGCCACGGCTTTGAGAGCCACCAAGCGACTGGTGCCGCCGTTTTCGGCGGTGGTGCGGGCCATGGTGGGAAAACTGACGGTGGCCACCGACTGCAAACCCAAGCTGTTGACCTTGGCCATGACCTCTGGCGTCAAGGGATGGTCACTGGACAAAACGGCATCCCCACCCAGCAACTGCCGGGCGTCGCGCTGCAGGCCACCTTCGATCCGATCGGCCAAAAAACCCACCGAGGTGAGCGCTGCCACACCCAAACTGACCGCTACCCACAACAAGCGCAACTCACCTGCGCGGGCATCGCGCCACAGGGCACGCCAAGCCATTGCCAACCAATTCATATAAATACTTTCATGGGCATGTCAAGAATCCACCGAGGCGCTCCACCGATCGTTCCAGCCGTGCTGCGCTTGTTGCAGGTCGCGTCTGTCACGCTTGGTGGGGCGTCCGTGGGCAATGCTTTGGGCAGGTTCCCGCACAAACCGCCGCTGCTGGGCTTGGGCTTCTCGGGCCAGCAGGCTGTCTGGGGTTTCTTGGAAAAGCAGTTGTGCTTTGGGCGCCGGGCCACGCACATCACTCAAAGCCAGGACCAACACGGAGCGCACCTGCCCTTCACGGCGCATCGCCACCACATCGCCCACCTTGACTTCGCGGGCGGGTTTGACGACTTGCCCACTGACCTCGACACGGCCTTTGTTGATTTCGTCCGTGGCCAAGGACCGGGTTTTGTAAAACCGAGCGGCCCACAACCACTTGTCGATGCGCAATTTTTCCATTGCTTTCATTGTGGCTTAACTTTTAAGTATGCAGTTGTGACTTTTGACCAAAACCCCTGGCGCCACCAGTCGCGGCAAAACAACGCATTTGAATCCGACAAATTTGACAGTAGCCACAAAAAAGCTAATATCCATCCCCCCTTACGGAATTTTCTTCGATTGGTTTCTGGGTTCGCCAGACGCCGAGGGACTCGACACCGCTGCATTTTCAGGAGCAGATGATGGCTTTCAAAATTTTGGTCACCAGTCAAAAAGGTGGCGTTGGCAAGAGCACCTTGTCAGCGAATTTAGTGGCGTACCTGAGCCGCACCTTGGGTTTGGGTGTGACCCTGATTGATTGGGATCCCCATGGTTCCTCCAGCACTTGGCTGAACCAAGCACCCCCGGTGGGCGCAGTGGTGAAACACATGTCCTTGCCTGTTGACCAAGGTGGCAACCGTCCGATTTTTGAAGCGCGCTTGCAAATGCGGCGTGCCGCCAGCGAATGCGACATTTTGGTTTGTGACCTGACCTGGTCAGACTCACTGGCCGGTGAACTGATGTTTGAATTTGACATGGTGCTCGTGCCCACCTCGGTGTCTGAGATCGAGTTGGCCGCCACGTCTGGTTTCTTGAACCGCAACCGCTGGGTGTTTGACTCTGCGACAGCACGTCGCCCCATGTTGGTGGTCTGCCCCACCCGTGTGCTCAACGAACAACTCAACTCCGACGTTTTCACCAAACAGCGATTCCCCGTCAGCTTCATGCTGGCGCCACCCATTTTGGAAGCCCAATCTGCCCGCGACTTGTTTGAGCGCGGCTACTTGATGGACTCCCGCGATGTCTGCGGCGACTCCTTCCGCGAGTTTGGCGAAGCGATTTGCGCGGCGCGAGAAATCCGCATGGCGCAAGCCAACCAACCCCGCCAAGCAGCCCCCGTCAAACTCACCGAACGTGACACCAGCAGCCACCGCGTTGCGCTGACCCCTGCCAAAACAGGCGTGCTGGAAAGCTTGCCCAATTCGTCTCAGTATTCTGTGTTGGGTCGTTACCGCCAACGCAAAGTCGTGGATGAGCCAGAAGCCGTGGTCAATTCACGTTCTTTGGCTCAGATGGGCATCCCTGAATTCCTGAAACGTTTGGCACGCGGCTCATCCGCTAAGTTGTGAGGCAGTCGACCAACATGGCAGAAGAAAAATTCCTGGCCTTCAAAGGCCTCAAGCAATACGACCCAGGCATGGGTTGGGCGTCGGTGCACAACTTCACCGAAACCCAAGCCACAGACATGCACCACATGTCTCAACACGCCTTTGACGAAGAGCAATCCAAGCAGCAAACCCACAACCTGCAAGCCTTGGCTGAGGCTGCACGGGATGACGCGCCTTCTGCGCCAGAGCAAGTGCTGCAAGATCCCTTGTTGGGCGAATTGTTCGAGCAACTGCACCAACCGCCGCAAGATGAATTGGCCCACAACTGGAAAGTCATCGCCACCAGCGTGAACATCCTCAGCCAGCGCATGAATCAACAACGCGAACTGCGCAAACGCCTGTCTTCCATTGACCAAGAATTGGACAAATTGCGCAGCACCATCTTGCAAGACCTGCAAGAAATCCAGCGCGCCTCTGACCAACAACTGTCCATGGCTCGCTTGCGCGCAGAAGTGTCATCATTGGCACAAGCGCGGTTATCGTCAAAATTGCGTAATTCCAACTGACCTCGCTGAGGTCTGGGCCACAGGAGACCTCTTTCATGTTAGACCTCAGCAAAATCAGCTACCCCATCAGGTACACCACGTTTTTCCTGGCTTTGGGGGGCCTGTGCTTCACCCTGCTGGTGGTGATTGCCTCCGGTCAAGGTGTGCTTTGGTTGCTGCTGTTTGTGTTGCTCAGCGCTTTGGGGGTGCACGACCTGCTGCAGACCCACCACGCCATCTTGCGCAACTACCCGATCTTGGGTCACCTGCGCTTTTTGCTGGAATTCATCCGGCCCGAAATCCGACAGTACTTCATCGAAAGCGAAGGCGAAGCCGCCCCCTTTTCTCGGGCCCAGCGCTCGCTCGTGTATGCACGGGCCAAGAATCAATCAGACAAGCGACCCTTTGGCACGCAACTCGACGTGGACCAAAACGGCTACGAATGGCTGACCCATTCCATGGCACCGACCCACATCGAGAGTCACGCATTCAAAGTCAAGGTCGGCACTGCGGCTTGTACACAGCCATATGACATGAGCTTGTTCAACGTCTCGGCCATGAGTTTCGGGGCCTTGAGTGCCAATGCAATCATGGCCTTGAACCACGGCGCACAAATGGGCGGTTTTGCGCATGACACGGGTGAAGGCTCGATTTCTCGCTACCACCGTATCCACGGCGGCGACCTGATTTGGGAGATCGGCTCGGGCTACTTCGGTTGCCGCGATGACCAAGGCCTCTTCAGCGCCAGCCGTTTTGTGGAAAACGCCCGCGATCCGCAAGTCAAGATGATCGAAATCAAGCTCAGCCAAGGTGCCAAGCCTGGACATGGCGGCGTGCTGCCTGCGGCCAAAGTCACCCCTGAAATCGCCGAAGCGCGTGGCGTGCCCTTGGGTGCCGATTGCGTCTCCCCTGCCGCCCACAGCAGTTTCAGCAATCCGCTGGAGTTGTTGGAATTTGTGCAAATTTTGCGCGAGTTGAGCCAATTCAAGCCTGTGGGCATCAAACTGTGCATTGGTCACCCTTGGGAATGGTTTGGCATTGTCAAAGCCATGCAAGCCACCCAGATCCTGCCCGACTTCATCGTGGTCGATGGCGCGGAAGGTGGCACCGGGGCAGCCCCCTTGGAGTTTTCAGACCACATGGGCATGCCGCTCAAAGAAGGATTGCGCCTGGTGCACAACAGCTTGGTCGGCGTCGGCCTGCGAGACCAGATTCGCATTGGCGCCAGCGGCAAGATCATCAGCAGCTTTGACATGGCACGTGCTTTGGCCCTGGGTGCGGATTGGTGCAACAGTGCGCGTGGGTTCATGTTTGCGCTGGGTTGTGTTCAGGCCCAAACCTGCCACACAGGTAACACTGCCCCACAGGCGTGACCACGCAAGACCCCCAACGCCAAATTGCCCTGGTGGTCCCTGACAAGGCAGAGCGGGTGAAGAACTTCCACCAAAACACCTTGAAATCTTTGCAGGAGTTGCTGCAAGCTGCTGGCTTGCATACGCCACAAGAGCTGCAGCTGAGTCACTTTTTGCGCCGTGTGAATGGCAATGAAACCCAGTCCTTGGCAGAGCTTTATCCCGCTGTCAGTAAAGGCGCTTTGCTGAAAGAAACCCTAGGGAAAGTGCCCGAGCCCTTCAAAACCCACTGGCCCAAAGCCAGCGCCGAGCATTTCAACCTGAGCTGATGGCTCAGTTGTCGCCGGCAGGCCGGGGGTAAACCACCCGGTCTTCTTTGGGTGCAGCGCGGGGTGGGATGGCGGGTGGCTGGGCAGCAGCCTTGGCTTCAGCAGCTGCTTTGGCGGCTTCTTGGGCAGCCTTGGCAGCAGCGGCAGCCGCTGCTTTGGCTTCGGCAGCCACCTTGGCGTCAGCAGCGGCTTTGGCGTCTGCAGCTGCTTTGGCGTCAGCTGCCGCTTTGACTTCAGCGGCTTTCAAGGCGGCAGGCGTGGGTTTGGGTGGTGCAGGCGGTGTGGCGGCTTGCTTTTCTTTTTCCAGCTGTTTTTCACGCTCTTTGGCTGCCTTCACAGCGGCTGCATTGGCCGCGTTCGCTGAGTCCAGTTCTTTCTTCAATTTTTGGATTTCAGCCAACACTTCTTTTTGGTTGTCTTTCACCACGGGTGCAGCAGGCGCGGGCTTGCTGGCCAATGCTTGCACTTTGCTCTCCAAAGCTTGCATGCTTTTTTGCAGGCCCTGCAACTTGGCGTCGAGGTTTTTCTCGGACTGACCGCTGACTTGGCCTGCGATTTGGTCGGGAAGCTTGACGAACAGCTTGTTCAAGTCTTCCATGCGGCCTTCGATTTTTTCATCCAGTTTGACTTGACGCTCTTCCATGCCGTCGAGTTTTTCGGTGGTGTCGCCCAAGCCACGGGTGGCGTCGCCAAAGGCGGCCAAGGTGGCGTCCAACTCGACCACGCGCTTACCCACGGCCAAAGACAAGGCGTCGAGTTGGCGGATGTTTTGCTGCAAGCGGGTGGAAATGGCAAAGAAGGTGCCCACGGCGATCAATAAAAAGGCCAACAAGCCAATCAAGATGACGCGTGAATGAAGGATGTTTCTGTCGTTCGCGGTGGTGACGATCTTCATCACTTCGCGCATTTCGTGGCTGATGTTGGCGGCCACTTCGGCGGATCGTGTGGAAACCTCTGCAGAACTCAACACCACGCCGGTCAGGTCTTCCAGCTGGCGGGAGACTTCCGAGCCGTCCAAGGACTTGGATTCCAAGGCTTCAATGCCTTCGGCCAATGCGTCGCCGTCGATTTGGTCAGCAGGCGCAACAGGCTCGTGCAGAGACACAGCCTTGTCGGAGGCTTCTGCGGTTGATGAGTCTTGCGCCATGATCTGATTCCTTAGGAAAGCTTGTGAAACGGTTTAGCCTTGACCAAATCGTCCAATTGCCCGTGCACTTCCGTGATGTCGTCTTGCAATTGGGTGATTCGAGGCTTGATTTGCTCTTCCCAATGATCGGAGGAAGTCAGTCCAACTTGAGCCAAATGCGCTAAATGCGGGTCCCAATTGGATAAATCCAGCTTGGCAGACTCCGTGCTTTCCGTTGGCGGGGGCGTCTCGATAGCCGCCACGGGTTCGCTGACCACCACAGCCTCGGCCATGGCCGGCTGTTCTTGCGCATGCAAATCAGGGTCAGCCAACTCGGTGCTTTGCACCGCTGCCAGGCTGGCAGGGTCGGTGTGGCCGTATCCAACCGAGGCGATGGGCGCGGCCAAAGGCTGAACGGCTGGTTGGTCGTCCAATGAGGTGATTTCGCCCGATTCTTCTGAAGAATGGCTGCGCTCGAAGATGACGCCGCCCTCACCTTCGATGGGGGGCGGTTCTTCTGGCAAAGGCTCGTCTGGAAAATCGTCTTCTTGGCTCATGTGTTTACTCCAGAGGTTTAAATCGACCTTGTCGGGGACTTCTTGATCGATTTGCCAAGCCTACTCTTGAAACTGAGCCTTCAAAGACTTTGCTGACCGCAGCCATGCTTTGGCCAAAGGCGGGTTTTGACGCATCAATGCCTCAGCTTGCGCTTTTTCTGCATAAGGCCCTGTGACCAAAATGTAGTAGGGCTTGCTGCCCTTGCGCTGGGTGTAAAACACCTGCCCAGCCTTGTAGCCAAGGGCAGTGCCCTGGAAAGTACGGGCTTCAGTCAAGCTGTCAAATGCGCCATGCTGCATCACCCAAGCGTCGTCTTTGAGGTCGGCAACCCAAGCCGGGTTGTCCGCCTGAACAGCAGTTTTGCCAGTTTTTTCTGCCGATTTCTCTTGGCTTGAACTTGTTGTTTTTTCGACTGGTTTGGGGGCAGCTTTGGCTGGCTCAGCAGGTTTGGCTGGCTCAGCAGGTTTGGTGTCTTGAGCCGGTGGGGTGGTTGGCTCGACTGGCTTGGCGATCTCAGCCTGCTTCACAGGCGGTTCCGCCGGCGGTGTCACCAAGGCTTCGCCTTTGTCTGTGCTCAGTGCATCAGTGGGTTTCAAGGGCGCCGGTGTGTTGCTCGAAGACATGCCTACCTTGGACGGCACGGGTGTGGGCGCCGTTGCGGAGCTGACCGCCGTCGTGCTGGTCGATGCTTTACTGGGGCCCGCCAGATAGGTTTGCAGGTTTTGAACCTCTTGCAACACCTGTTCTTTGTACATGACCCCGTAGGTTGCCAAGCTGACCAACAAGGCCACCAGCAACATGCCCGCCACCTTGCCGCCCACGCCGCTGGTTTTTTTCACCTCCCACGACTTCGCCAATTCCTCCCCTGTGGGCATGTTGGAACCGGGGACTTCGTCTCCCATCACGGGGTCGCCTGGCAGTCCCAAGCCCGTTTCAACGGGTGGGGCATCGATCAAGTCCAGGGGAGGCAAGGGGGCGGGTGGCAAATCCACTTGGCTGGGCGGTGGCTTGAATGGCGAGGGGCTGGAGGGCACACTTTTAGCGCCAGGCCATTCGTCTAGGGTTTCGATGCGTTGGGGTTTGCTCGGCGTGGGGTCTTCAGACTCGAGCACCCACTGCAGCAGGTTTTTGCCAAAGGTAGACAACTTCTTTTCGTAGCTGCTTTGGTTATTGATCAACAAAATCAGGTTGATGTTGCTGGCTGGGAAACCATTGACCAAACGGGCCAATAGCTGCAATTCAAAGTCTTGGATGCCCTGGGTGTCAGGGAAGATCATGTAACGCTTGGGTATGGTTTGATTGCCTTTGTCCAGCGCTTGGTCCAGGGTCAGCTCCGACAAAATGACGTTGAAGCGGTCAACCAATTTGTCCGAGTCTGCCGAGGTCCACAACTCCACATGTTCTTCGCCTTGCTCTCGCAAGTGTTGAAAGATGCGCCGTCCGTAATGCGCCAGCGCCACCTCGTCATCACCCAAAATGGCCAGGTTGAGTCGGCCTTCACGCAAAGATTTGAGCAAGATCTCAAACCGCAATTTATCTGCAGGGCTTTGGTAAAAGTCGGTCATGGTTTGGAAGCCGTCATCAAGTCATCACTGGAAAAGAAAACCATTTTCGTCATAGCGCATATTGTCAGGGATGCGCAGCGTGGGTTTGACAATGCCTTCGGCACCGGCATAGGTCTGGTTCAGGCTGAACACATAGGCAATAACCTGGGCCACCACGTGGTAGAGCCCCTCGTGTATTGGGTGATCCAGCTTGGTGGTGAAGTAAAGCGCACGGGCGAGTTCGGGAGCCTCAAAAATATACACACCCTCTTCCTTGGCCAAATCTTTGATGCGCTTGGCCAATTCATCGGTGCCTTTGGCAATCAAGGTGGGTGCGCCATCTGAATTGGGGTCGTAGCTCAAAGCCACAGCAAAGTGCTGCGGGTTGGTGATCACCACATCGGCATCCTTGACCTTTTCCATCATGCGGCTGTTGGCCATTTCACGCTGTCGCCGCCGAATGGTGGCTTTCACCTCCGGTCGACCCTCAGCGTTTTTCATTTCATCTTTGATTTCTTGGCGGGTCATCTTGAGTTTTTTATTGACCTGGTAATGCTGCAAAGGCACATCGGCAATCGCGATCACCACCAAACCCATGCTCATCCAAAAACAAGCATCCAAAATCATGGTGCCTGCGTGGCTGACCGCAGTCCCCAAGTCCATGCGATTGAGGGACACCAAATCTTCAATGTTGTTGGTGATCGACATCCACAAAATGACACTGATGACCAAGAATTTCAAAAAGGTTTTGAAGAGATCAATCAAAGCCTTCATACCAAACATGCGCGACAACCCAGCCAATGGGTCGAGCTTGCTGAATTTGGGCAATATCATCTTGGGTGAAAAAATCAAACCGCCGCTCATCACCGTGGACAACAAGGCCACCACGGCCAGCAAAATCATCACAGGCAATATCAAGAGGTAGCCATCAATGATGGATTGAAAAAAGATGCTGGGCAACAACTCAGCCTTGTCCATGACTTTGCGGTCAAACTGCAGTTGAGAGGCGAACAAAGCACCCAAGCGATGAAACAAGTAGCTGCCTGAGAGGCTGAAGAACAACGTTGCCGCAACCAAAATAGCAGCAGTTGACAGCTCGACCGACCGGGCCACCTGACCTTCTTCACGCGCCTTGCTCAGGCGCTGCGCGGTGGGTTCTTCGGTCCGTTCTGAGGAGTCGTCAGCCATAGCGCTAGCCTCCTAAGAGCATGCCGCGCATCTGGCTGAAGGTCTGCACCCACAGCCAGTTGATGCGGTTGATGATGCTGGGCACTGCCATCCACAAGACCAAAAAGCCAGACAACAAAATGGCTGGCAAGCCGACAGAAAACAACTGCAAGCTGGGCGCGGCACGGGTGACAAAGCCCACGCCAATGTTGACAAACAGCAAGGTGATCAAGACGGGTAACGAAATCAACAAAGCAGAGACAAACATCATGGCGCCCCAAGCCGTCATCTTGCCCAGCACGTCTTGCGTCATGAGGCTTTTGCCAATGGGGAACAAATTGAACGACTCCAACAAGATGCCAAACACGATCAGATGCCCGCCAATCGACAAGAACACCAAGGTGCCAATGATGGTGAAAAACTGGGACACCACGGGCACGTTGCCCAAACTCGGATCGATCATGTTAGCCATTGACAAACCCATGGAACCAGACACGGCCTGACCAGCCAATACGATGCTGGCCGTAGCCAGTTGCATGATCAGAGCCATGGCAAAACCGATGAAGAGCTGGTTGAAGATTTCTTTCAAACCTTCAGCTGTGGCGGGATCGATTTTGGGAATCTCCAGTTGCATGGACAGGAAGATGGTCAGCACCAAACCCAACACAATGCGAATGCGCAAATTGACTGCGCGGATGGAGAAGATGGAAGAGAAAGCCAAAAACGCTGAGATGCGAAGCATGGGCCAGATCAAGGCATAAAACCTGTCCAGCAAATTGAGCATCTCAATGTTCATGGGTCAACCAAACAAACCAGGGATGCGGCCAAAAAGCACTTTGGTGTAGTCGACCAAGGTGTTGATCATCCAGCCACCAAACACCGCAGCCGTCAGCCCCAGGGAAAGCAATTTGGGGATAAAGCTCAAGGTTTGTTCATTGATCGAGGTGGCCGCTTGGAAAATACCCACTACCAAACCAACGACCAAGGCCACGATCAACATAGGCGCAGAAATCAACATCGTCATCCACAAGGCCTGCCGAGCCAAATCAACCACCATTGCGGTATCCATGGTGTCTCCTTATTTGAAGATGAAACTCGACGCCAGTGAACCCATGAGCAAGGTCCAGCCGTCTACCAACACAAACAACATCAGTTTGAAAGGCATGGAAATGATCATGGGCGACAACATCATCATGCCCATGGACATCAATACGCTGGCCACGATCAAATCGATCACCACAAACGGTATGTAAACCATGAAACCAATCATGAATGCACTTTTCAACTCTGACGTGAGGAAAGCAGGCACCAAGGTGGTGAAGGGCACTTCCGCCGCACTGGCGACTTCTTTGCGCTGCGCGATTTGCATGAACATGGCAATGTCGTCTTCGCGGGTTTGCAGCATCATGAAGTCACGCACTGGCACCTCGGCTTTGGCCAAGGCTTTCTCAAAAGGCAGGGTGCCGTTCATGTAGGGCGCAATCGCGTTGGCATACACGTCATCAAACACCGGCGTCATGATGAACATCGTCAGAAACAGCGCGAGACCAACCAAGACTGTGTTGGGCGGGGTTTGACCCGTGCCCAAAGCTTGACGCAAGATCGACAAGACAATGATGATGCGCACAAACGAAGTCATCATCAACAACAGTGACGGCAACAAAGTGAGTACCGTCATCAGCCCCAACAACTGCAAGGTCAGGCTGTACTGTTGCCCCGCCTTGCCACTGTTGACCGTGACCATAGGCAAGCCTTGCGCCAATGCCATGTCTGGCAACCAAAAAACCAATAACAAAAGAACTGGCAAACAAATGTGTTTAAAGCGCATCACTGGCACCTTGTTGGGCAGGTGGTGGGGAATCTGCAGGCCAGGCATGCAGTGTTTGAATATCGTTGGCGTTGATTGCCAGGAGCAGGCGCTGCGAGTCCACTTGCACGAGCAACAGCTTGTGACGCAAGCCCATGGGATAGGCCTCTAGAATTTGGATTCGACGCTGGTTGGCGGGGAGGAGAAATCCCTTGTTGCGACGCGACAGCCACCAAAGGGCCGCCGCCAACAGCAACAAGACGAATGTCATACTGAGAGAGTACTGGGCCCAGTCGTGGTTTGGCATGGACTGCATTATCTATCGCACGAGAGTGAAAAATGGAAAATTTTGGGAAATCCAGCAAATTGCTTGTCTGCGGGGCTTTTTTGCTCGCCAGCACGCTGGGATGGGCGGCCAATTGGGCCATCACAGGCATGTCTGACAGCGTTGAATATGGGATTGACCGCAGTTCTATCGAGCGAGACGGTGACCTGCGTCGGGTCTGGACGATGCTTGATTACCGCCATGCGCAACAAACCAGCCTGGGCAAGACCTTCTGGTCCAGTCGCGCATTGATGGAGATGCATTGCACCAACAAACAAGTCCGCACACGCTCTTTGGCTTTGTACAGTGGCCCCAAACTCAGCGGCGAGATGCTCACCAGCGAAGGCGTTTTTGGTCAATGGCAACCTGCCCCACCCAACTCGCCCGTGTTCAACATCATGAAGTCTCTGTGTGAAAACCATTGAACGCCATGTCACCACCGGGTGGGCCACATGGCTGCGCGACCTGGCCAATGCAGGTGGCACGGGTGGCTTGAATTGGCATGTGCACGCACTTCGGTCCATGAACCGATGGTTGCCCACACGCGAGCTGATTGCTTCATTTTTGGCACAGGTGCAACCTGCGCAAAGCCATTTGCTCTTGATCGGTTGCAGTGCAGGTTGGATGCTGCCCACCCCATGGCTCATGCGGTTCAAGCGCATTGATGTTTACGACATTGACCCCCTGGTGCCCTTCCTCTTTGGCCTGCGCCATGGCAAAGCCCTCAAAGCGCAAGGTGTCACCTTGCACTTTCACCGACAAGACGCGATCGCAGGCTTGCCCAGTTTGCTGCTGCAACACCCAGATGCGTGTTTGTGGTTTGACAATGTCTTAGGACAAGTCGGCTTTCGGTTGGGAGACGAAGACATGGCAGAGCGTCAACTGGGGCAACTCAAAACCATGTTGAAAGGACGTGCCTGGGGCAGTTTGCACGATGTGTACTCCGGGCCCATCGACCCTGAGATGCCCTTGCCTTCCTATCAAACCGTGCAATGGAAACGGTTAGACGACATGCCAGAAGATGCCGCTCGCGTTGCCATGGACCTCGAACAACGTTCACATGCAGAGGCTGCACAACTGTTGTTGACCAAGGTCAATGCCAAAGGGGTGTGGCATGACCACTCCACCCAAACCGTGTTTGCGTCCAATACCCCGACCGTGATGCTGCCTTGGGCATTCAAGCCCCACTATTGGCATTGGCTGCAAGCCGCCTGGATCAAGCCTTGAGGTTGTAGAGCGTCAGCCCCAAGCTGTCCATCTCTTTTTGGTCTCGCTTGCGCTGCCAAGTTTCAACAGCGGCCAAGTCTTTTTCTTGCATGGCTTCCATTTTCATGCGCTGCTGCGTGGCTTGCATGAGGGTCACCTTGGCCCGTTCAAGCGCGGCCAGTGCAACCTGCAGATCTTTGTCCACGCGGTTGACGAGTTCTTGCAAATTCAACATGAACTGACGGCTGTTAGTGGTGTCCGCCATGGTTTGCAACTTGGTTTGGTTGTCCAGGGCTCTGCGTTTGTAATCGGCCAACAAATCATCCATGCGCTGGCGACTGGCGCGCAATTGTTCCACGCGCTTGCGTGCTTCGGACAGCGCATGTTGTGCGGCTTCTTCTTCGTCTTTGGCTTTTTTGGCCAACACCGACCAACAACTGCGGGGTTTCATGTGTCAAGTCCTGTTCAAAGGCTCAGCAACTCACGCAGCTGTTGACGCGTGGTCTCGTAGTCTTGGCTGATGTGCATGTCTTGGCGCAAAAAATTCACAATGCGCTCGTTCAGGCGAATGGCTTCGTCCAATTCAGGGTTGGAGCCGTGTTCATAGGCGCCCACTTGCACCAGGTCGACGTTTTGTTGGTAAATGGACCACAAGCGGCGCAATTTATTGGCCGACTTCAAATCATCGTTGCTGAGCAACGACTGCATCAGTCGAGAAATAGAGCCCGTGAGGTCAATGGCGGGGTAGTGCGCAGAGTCGGCCAATTTGCGCGACAGCATCACCTGCCCGTCCAAAGAGGCGCGGGCAATGTCAACGATCGGGTCAGACGCGTCATCGCCTTCGGCCAGCACGGTATAGATGGCGGTGATCGAGCCATGCCCATGACGGCCAACACCACCACGCTCAATCAAATTAGGCAGCAATGCAAACACGGAGGGTGGATAGCCCTTGGCGGTGGGCGGCTCGCCAATCGCCAAACCAATTTCTCGCTGTGCATGCGCCACACGGGTCAAGCTGTCACACAACATCAGCACATCTTTGCCTTGGTCGCGAAAGTACTCGGCAATCACATGGGTCAGGTGGGTAGCTTTCAATCGCAACACGGGAGAGACATTGGCCGGAGCCGCCACCACCACCGACTTGGCCAAGCCCTCCTCACCCAAAGACTCTTGGATGAAGGCTTGCACCTCGCGACCACGTTCACCGATCAGTCCAATCACCACCACATCGGCCTTGGTGAAGCGGGTCAACATGCCCAAGAGCACACTCTTGCCCACCCCCGAGCCAGCCACCAGTCCCAATCGCTGACCACGGCCTAAGGTGAGCACACCGTTGATGGCTTTGACACCAACGTCCAAAATTTTGTTGATTGGGCCGCGCTCCATCGGGTTGATCGGTCGGCCCAACAAACTCAACAATTCTTTGCAACCAGGATCGGGCTTGCCGTCCAAGGGTTGGCAACGGCCATCGACCACACGGCCCAAGAGTTCGGGCCCTAAGTTGACCAGCGACGAATTGCTGAGCACGCGAACCATGTCACCCGGTCCCACACCCGTGGGCTCGGTGAATGGCATCAAGAACAAGACTTTGTCGTTGAAACCCACCACTTCAGCTTCGACACGGTGACCATGCTGACCCACCACTTCGCAGCAAGCACCCAAGGGCGCCATCACACCACGGGCTTCCAAGGTCATGCCGACCAGGCGCACCAGGGTGCCACTGCGTTGGGGTTGCGGTGTGCGCAAACCCGTGAGTGTGGCTTCAATGTCAGCAGCGAAATCGATCATGACTGGATTTGAATCATGGAACGAATCGCATTGGCGACTCGGTTTTGTTCTTGTTCCGTCACATATCGCACGATCATCAGTTTGTCTTCGTAACTGTTACCCGCCAACAACTCGGCTGGGATGGTCGGCTTCTTTTTCTCTTTCTTCATGTTCTCGCGCATTTTCTTGAGCGACTCGTCATCGCCTGCGTCTTCTTCGTCCATGGATTCCATCGCCACGCGTTGTGCTTCGAGTTCAGCTTGGCGCAGAGCTTCTTGAGCCGCTGCTTCCGCGCGTCGAGCCAATTCTTCCTCATGGCCTTTGACCCGCACGAGTTCTTCTTCTTTGAATTGCGCCAAGGCAGCCAATTCTTCGGCAGAAAGCAAGTCTGCTGGCGTGGACAAGGTCTTGGCTTCCACATCGATGACCTCGGGTTCTGTGTAAACCACTCGCGGGGTGTAAAAGCTGGCAAATTGCTGCTTGAAAGCCGTGTCCACCGCCAGTTGCGTCATTTCTTCCAACTGCAGGGTGTTGGGTTCTTTGCGGATCATGGACATGAGCAATGGCCTGACCACGAAGGCCAGGAAAGCCAAGCTCATCAAGGTGCGCAAAGCGATATTGGCAAAGTCAATCATGTTCGTCCTCTTGCGATGCATCATCCAATGCAACCCGTTGCGGTACATCTTGCACATCGCCATCGCGTTGTGCCAGTGGTTGGCGGAAGAAGGCAGACTTTTCACGCCACAACTCGGGTTGGTTGAGCAGTCGGTTGGCCATGACTTGCAACCGATGTTCAATCAAATCTTCAATTTGGCTGTCGTTCACGATCACACGAACGCTGCCTGGGTGTAGGGTAGGCACCGCATGCAAATGCATATTGCCCATGACTTCACTGCCCATTTCTTGCAAACGGTCTTTGTCCTGTGGATTGAGCTCGACCAATATGTTGGACTGGCCGTGCGTGTCGAGTTCATCCAGACACCGTTGAACCAATCGCTCAATGGCTTGACCTGAAATGTTCAACTCGGCCATGACCAGTTGCTCACTGAGGTGAACCGCCAAACGTTTCAGGGGTTCAAACAATGCCTTGGGGTCTTCGCTGAACTGGCGCAATTTGTCGTTGACGTTTTGCAGCAAATGCAGTTGATCTTGCAGCTTGGCTTTCATCTCAGCCAGTTGTGTATCCATCTCAGCTTGCAACTCTGCCCTGGCTTGGGCTTGGGCAGATTCCATGGCTTGGGCTTGGCCAGCCACCAAACCTTGTTGGTAACCCACGTCTTGACCCACTACCTGACCGTCGATCAAGCCTTGAGCGTGTCCTTGCGCATAGGCCTCTTCTCGGGCTGCAGCCATGGCAGCAGGGTCCCAGTCTGGGCTGGCATCTTCATCAAATGCCAAATCCGCTAAGACATCGCTCTCCTCGGGCGACCAAAAACTCTCGGCACTGAACAACACGCTGGTGTCAACCGCTTCTTTGGGCGGTGCGGGTTTGACAACCACTGGCACCACCTCAGCCGCTTCAACTGTCTTGGCTTCAATGGCCGCTTCTTCCTGCGGTGGCAGGATGATTTGATCGACCTTGCCAAAGGTTTCCAATACAAAGTCGTCGGCATGGTCAAGTACCTTGGCGTTGTCTGGCGTCGCCAGTTGCCTGAACATGACTTGGGCGTAGTCGAGTTTGGGCACATTGGCCCAATCGAATTCGCCAAAGTTTTTGATCGGTCTTGATGCCGAATTGAGCCAGGTGTCATCCAGCCAATGGCGGGATTCAGCAGGCTTGGGATCCAAGTTAAACAAAGTCTGCTCCACCCAAGATCAATTCGCCGGTGTCGGACAACTTGCGGGCCAGACGCATGATTTTCTTCTGCGCATCTTCCACATCGGCCACGCGAACGGGGCCACGGGCGTCCATGTCGTCTTTGAACATGCCACGCGCACGCTCGGACATGTTGTCCAAGAACCGCATCAGCACTTCCTCTGGCGCACCTTTGAGGGCCACCATCAATTGCTCGGGTTCCACATTGCGCATGAGCACCTGAATACCCTTGTTGTCCACGGTCGCCAAATTGTCGAAGGTGAACATCATGTCCTGGATCTTCAACATCAACTCGACGTCGATCTCTTCCAGACCATCCATGACTGAACGCTCCAAATCGGTTTTGGTTTTGTTCATGATGTCTGCAGCGGCTTTGATGCCACCAAAACTCGAGGATTTGGACGAAGAGTTTTTCGCAAACTGCTGCTTCATGATTTGCTCAAGCTCAGCCATGGCTGACGGCTGAACCGTGTCCATCGCGGCCACGCGTTGAATCACTTCGGGTCGCACTTCAGGTGGCAAATACACCAATACATCGGCAGCCACCGCGGTTTCCAAAATAGACAAAATGATTGCAATCACCTGCGGATGCTCGGTGCGGATCATCTCGGCGATAGAGCGGGGGTCCATCCAACTGAGGATGTCCAGGCCTTTGGTGCCTTGTCCAGGCATGATGCGGTTGAGCACCGAATTGGCTTTGTCTTCGCCCAATGCCAACCGCATGACACGGTCCACATAATCTGATCCGCCCAGGCCCACGCTGTTTTGTTTTTTCAGCATGTCCACGAATTGGTCAAGCACCACGTTGACGGCGCCTTGCGACAAGCTGGAGGCTTGCACCATGGCCGCACCCAAGGCTTGCACTTCTTTGGGGCTCAGGTATTTCACAATTTCTGCTGCCTGCTCTTCACCCAGCAGCAGCATGAGAACGGCTGCGCGTTGGGTAGAGGTCATTGCCTCCATTTCGGCACGCAGCTCGGGGGTCCAAACGATGGTATCTGAATCAGCCATGGGTTTTCCTTGGTCGCTGTGTGGTCATCAAGTCTGAATCATGCCGCGCATGACACCAGCCACTCGGCCAGAATTGTCAGACACGATCATGCGGATCAAGGCGACTTTATCGTCATACGAATTGGCATTGTTGAGCAAATCCGATGGGATGGATTGTTTCTTGGGTTTGAGTTTGCCCATGCGTGCTTTCAAGTCGTCCAGGGATTCACCCTCTTCGAGTTCAACATCGGCATCTTCGCCGCCTTCGGCTTGCATCTCCAGAGCTGCCAAGCGTTCGGCTTCGCGGGCGGCTTCTTCTGCTGCCATTTGGGTGGATTCAGCTGCCGCGGCTTCTTCGGCCATCTGCGCTTCTTTGGCGATCTCCTCGGCAGCGAGGCGGGCTTTGGCGGCGGCTTCTTCGCGCTCTGCCTTGTCGGCCACCAGTCGTGCTGCAGCGTCGGCTTCGGCATTGGCGATGCGTTCGGTACGGATCTTCTCGGCGGTCGCAGCTTCGGCAGAGGCAGCAGCCAAGGCAGCAGCAGCAATCGCGGCGGGATCGATTTCGGGTTTCATCATCTTCTTGATCATGGGACGAACCACGAACAGGACGAACATCAGGAACAAGGCGGCGATCACACCACTGTTGACCATGGAAGCCAAGGCTTCGTCTTTGTACCAAGGCACGGCATCAGGGTCCACGGGTGGCTCAAATTTGGTTGCCACCACCGTGACGATGTCACCGCGTTTGTCGTTGAAGCCCACGGCGCCGCGCACCAGTTGGTTCAAACGGTCGAGTTCTTCTTGGGTATAGGGAACGGTAGTAGGCGCAGGGGAACCATCAGCAGGTTTTTCAACCTTGGTGCCTGGGGGAATGGGCCGCTCGTTGATCAACACACCCACACCGAGTTTTTGGATATTGCCCATGGCGCTCTTGGTGTGGCGAACGGCGCGGTCCAGCTCGTAGTTTTTGGTACTGCGTGCCACCACTTGCACCCCTTTTTCGCTCACGCCCTTGTTAGGGTCGGCAGGCGTTGCCTCGGTAGCAGCAGGGTTTTGCGGTGGGTTGGGGGGCGTGTTGGAGAGTGACCCAGGAATACCCACCGCGTCTTTGAATGTGTTGCGGTCTTCCACATACAACTCAGAACGGGTCTTGGGGCCTTTGTCGCGTTGGTCAAAGTCTTCCGTGGTGATTTCTTCTTGCGTGAAATCCAACTGCAAGCTCACTTGCGCACTGACATTGGCCTCACCCACGATAGGGGCCAACAACTGAACCAAGCGGGTGCGGTAGAGGTCTTCCATTTGCTGCTTTTGCTGCAATTGCGCGCCCGTCAACCCCAAGGGGGCTTCACCCAGCATGTCGTTCATCAAGGTGCCAAAGTTGTCCACCACTGAGACGTTTTCGGGTGCCAAATAAGGCACGCTGGAAGCCACCAATGAAATGATGGCCTGCACGTTGGCTGAAGACACTTGCTTACCAGGCGCACGGGTGATGATGACCGAAGCCTTGGTCGGCACACGGTCACGCACAAACACGCTTTGCTTGGGTGCTGCCAAGTGCACACGTGCACTGCGAATGCCAGCGATTTGAGAGATGGTTTTGGCCAACTCTTGCTCCATCGCGTTGTTGTAGCGCACCTGCTCCATGAACTGACTGGTGGTCATGGCGGGCATGTCTTTCAAGGTTTCCATGCCCTGCACTTCTGTGCGAGGCAAGCCTTTAGAGGCCAACAACATGCGGGCCTCTTGGTATTTGTCAGCGGGCACCATGATCTGCCCGGTGTTGTTGTCAATCTCGGGTTTGAAATTACCTGTTTTCAACGTTTCGATGGCCAATTGCTTGTCCGCTTCTGGCAGCATCATGGTCAGCGCACGCATCGGCGGTGTTTTCATGGACATGGAGGCCAAACCAAATGCGGCGA
The DNA here is from genome assembly GCA_903956845.1 of uncultured Burkholderiales bacterium. Classification (GTDB taxonomy): domain Bacteria; phylum Pseudomonadota; class Gammaproteobacteria; order Burkholderiales; family Burkholderiaceae_C; genus Limnohabitans. The sequence goes on along the minus strand of CAJBOO010000153.1, from coordinate 5,344 downwards.
CCACCATCAAAATCACCACGATGGGCAACACTTTGCGTACCGAGGGTTGACGCACCATGTCGCGGATCATGCCCATGGGATCGGTCAAAGCCGAATTGCCAACAGGGCGTGCCATCAAGCCATTGCTGCTTGAACGGCCCGCGTTGAGGTCCGAGTCTGTGGTGGCCAAGGCGTTGTTGCCGAGGCTGACAGGAGAGTTGAGTGTTGCGCTTGCGGTGGCCATGGTGTTCTCTTAAAAGTTAAACCGGCATGTTCATGATTTCTTCATACGCCCTCAACACTTTGTTACGCACCTGTAAGGTGGCTTCAAAGGCCAGGGAGGATTTCTGCATACCCAAAACCACATCGGTCAAGGGCACGTCTTCGCCACGTTGATAGGCTTCTTGCAAATTGCTGGACTTGACTTGGGTTTCATTGACCTTGTCGAGCAAATGCTTCACCGACTCGGTGAAGTTGGGCAGTTCAACCTTGGGAGCTTGAATGTCCTGAACTTGCGGCGGTTGGATCTTGACCTGGTCTAACCCACCCGCTGCCTTTTGTTGATAGGCGCGGATCGTCTCCATCATCGAGTTAACGCTGTTGCCAGAAATGCTGTCGATCATGGTCTTGACTCCTCAATCAATCGGCCAATGCCAGGTCCATGCCACGCTCGCGCAATTGCGCAATCTTGTAGCGCAGGGTGCGTGGGCTGATACCGAGTTTTTTGGCGGCTTCAATTCGGCTGTCGCTGGCTTGGATAGCTGCCACGATGACTTGGTGTTCACTGGACTTCACGGCTGACAGCAGGTCACCTGCGGGCAGCACGCCGTCTGCGTGTGCGGGCACCATGAAACTGTTGGCCGAGGGCAAAGCGGGTGGCATCACATGCATGGCTTGTGGTGGTGTCATGGACATGAAGCTGTCTGCCATGGCGGGTTCGTTGGGCATCGCAGGCGCAACAGGGGTTGCTGTGACTGGGGCCATGCTGACGTGTGCGGCAGGTGCCATGTCGAAGTCGGTGTTTTGACCTTCGTCAAACATCAGGTGTGCAGGTGTGACCACGCGTCCACTGCACAACACCACTGCGCGTTGCACCACGTTTTCAAGTTCACGCACATTGCCAGGCCAAGGGTATTGCTGAAGCATGGCTTGGGCTTCGGCGCTGACATTCAATGCCACACCACCTTTGGCATGACGGGCCAGCGATTGCTGGACCAAGGGAATGATGTCGCCTGGACGCTCGCGCAAGGGTTGGATGCGCAGACGGAAGGTGCTGATGCGGAAGTACAAGTCTTCGCGGAATTCGCGTGCGTCGATGGCTTGGCGCAAATCTTTGTTGGTGGCTGCAATCACGCGCACATCCAAATCGATAGAGGCTTCACCACCCAAACGGTTGAGTTTTTTCTCTTGCAAGACACGCAACAACTTGGCTTGCAAATGGATGGGCATTTCACCGATCTCATCCAAAAACACCGTGCCGCCATGGGCTTGCTCAAACAAGCCTTTGTGGTCTTTGTGTGCGCCTGTGAACGCGCCTTTTTCGTGTCCGAACAACATGTCTTCGATCAAGTGCTCTGGGAGAGCCGCGCAGTTGAGGGCCACAAAAGGGCCTTTGGCACGGGCAGATGATTCATGCAGCACACGGGCCAATACTTCCTTACCTGCACCCGTGGGTCCTACCAACAAGGCAGTGACTTCGGTTTGCGCCACGCGCTGTGCCAGGGCCAAGAGGTGTTGGCTGTTGGGATCGACGAAGACAAAGCTTTTTGTTTTGGCTTCGGTGTTTTGCAAACCATCAACGGCCACACGCCAGCTGGACAAGTCCCATTCATCGGCAGGCAGCACATGCAATGCACCCAGGCGCATCGCGTCAACGGCAACTTCCATGCGGCGACGCTCAACGCGGCAAACGACGGGAACGATGCAGCCCAATTGGCCGATCAGGGTTTGAACTTCTTTGAGCAGCTCGGCGCTGTCACCCAAGCGAATGATCAACACATGCGCTTGACGCAGCGCCATGTTCAATTCACCCAAGGTAGAAACCTGCTGCAACTGAATGTTGGCTTCAAGCAGCTTCTCACGATCAGCATCGACCAACGGACTGAACGGGTCCAGCCAGACAGCTTTGATAACTTTTCCAGAAGATAAATTCACTTTGAACAACCTGAAGTCTATGGTCAAGTTGTTAAGCACATGGTGTGCCAGCTTTAATTTAAACGCTTATGGTTTTAATCAAACCACTATTTGAGTACTAATATATTTAGTATTTGCCTATTCGACGAAAAATCGACAGACACACGGTCAGCGCAAGTCAAGCTTCCCACATTTGGGTGGACGATAAACGCTTACGCTTGGACTTATTGGCTTGATCAAGCGCGATCTCAGCCTGAATCATGGGATGTGTGACAGGTTTGCTTCTGAAGCCCCTGCAATCATTGCCATCCGCCAACCTTACCTCGATGGAAGGCAAGATGCGGCTTTTAAAGCCCATCATGCGGCAAGCGTAGGGTTTGGAAGGGTCCCAACTGACCGTGAAATACATGCACTTCCAGCAATCTGGACGCGAAACCGCGGCAGGTTCTGAGGTTGAAGTGTTATCAGGCATACATCACATCATGGGTTGTCTTCACTATCCTAACGCTTAGCCTTGCAACAGTTTGAGCACCGACTGCTGGCTGGTATTGGCCTGGGCCAACACAGCGGTTGCAGCTTGCTGCATGATTTGGGTCTTGGCCAACTCGGTCGATGCAGATGCATAGTCAGAGTCTTCGATCTGGCTGCGTGAAGCAGACAAGTTCATCGACACATTGGTCAAGTTGTTGATCACGTGGTCCAAACGGTTCATGACGGCACCCATGGTGGCACGTGTTTGGTTGACGCGGTCCATGGCCCCATCCAATTTCTTCAAGACATCTTGCGCAGCAGCGCTAGAGCTGATGAAAGAGCGAGTCAATGGCTTGCCTTGCAAGTTAGGTCCACCTTGATCGGCAGCTGGAACATCTGAGCCGGGAGGCATCGGATCCATGTCCGCATCCCAAGTGATTTCACCTGTGATGGGGCCACCCTTACCAAAGTCAGCCAAGTCAATGGTGATCTTTTGGCCTTCGTTCGCACCCACCTGGAATGCCAAGCGGCCAGTGCGAGGAGGAGACATTTTGCTGGTTGCTTGGTCCACGATGCCACCAAAGGTGCCTTGTGAGAAGCCCAGGTTCAAGAAATCGCCATCGGTGGTGAAACCGTTGTCACCAGGTGCCAAGTTAATGGCTTTGAGTGACTGCAATTCAATCGATGCATAGGCTGTGCTGGCCGTGGAGCTGGTTGGGCTCGCGCCTGCAATGCCAGATACACCGGGAGGGTTGTTGTTGGAGGTGCCATAACCCAGGCCAAAGCTGCCTGCGTTGACTTTGTCACTGTCGTACCAGACGGAAACGTTGCGACCATCGACGGCAGTCAAGGTGACACCACCATTGCCATTGTCAACCGCGTCCACGCCTGTCAAACCCATGTTTTCATGGACTGCAGTGACCACAGCAGAACGACGCTGTGAATCTGTTTGTGACATGGTCATGGGCACTTGGATATTCACGCCATTGATAAAGAGTGAATAGGTTCCGTCTGCCGTTGGTTTGTCACGGTTAGTCACACTGCCTTGAACCAACACAGGGATGGCCTTGGCTGTCACGCCCGTGAGCTTCGAACTGTCATTGATGGCCGCTGCCGTGGCAATGGCACTGGATGCCCTTGAGCTGGTGGCAGATGTCAAGTTAGACAGCGTATCGTCTTCTGGATTGGCCGCGCGGATGGCCACACCGTTGATTTTCAAATCATTGATACCCAGTGTCTTGATGTCGCCCACTGTTTTGGCTTCAGGACGGTCTTTGGTGCTGACAGTAGACAAGTCTTGGCTGTCGTAATTCATCACTTCCAACCCAGCGCGGGCAATGTTGCCATTGGTGGCTGTGGTGATGTTGATCGGTGTTTCAACTGCACTCTCCAGGGAGTAAGTACCTGATTGAACACCTTGCTTCAGGCCAGTCAGACGAGAGAAGTCTGAATCAGCGTTGGCGGAGTTGAAAAACAATTCAATGTTGCGGCCATCATCAGCCACCAGCGTGATACCGCCGTTGTCTGTCAAGGAGTCGACAGCGTGAACGCCAGTTTGTGCACTGATGAAGTTGACAGCGTTAACCACTGCAATGCGTGAGTCGCGAGAGTTATCCAACACTGTGTTGACCATCGGGGTGGTGAAACCATTGATGTTCAATGTGCCAGAAACCGTTCCTGTGCCAAACATGGAAGCACCGGTCATGACTGTGGGGTTCACAGTGGCAAAGACGCCTGTGATGTCAGATTTCAAATTGATGGCCGCTGCCTTGGCAATGGCACTGGCAATGGAATTGCCAGATTTTTGTGGTGACAACTGGTCATCGATGGCGCGAGAAGCACCAATGGGTACGCCATTGATGATGACATCACTGGAGAACATGGTGTCGAGCTTGGTTAAAGAACGCGCGACATCCAAAGACACCTTGTCACCGCTGGCAAAAGCCGCGGCTGCAGGTACAGAAGTCACTTGCGTCATGGTCAGGTTGCCACCTGACAAGATGTTTTTACCAGCGCGGTCAAGTGTTGTTTTGTCAATGGTCACCACACCTGCGGCGATAGACACACCTGCAGCAATGTCCAAAATTTGACCATCTTCAAGGGTGAATGTGGCTGAAGTGACTGTGGATGGACCGCCAGCAACAATACTCAAAGTACCTGCTTTGGCGAACGAGCCAACGCCACCCAATGTCATGCCGCCACCTAATGCGCCTGCAACAGTCGTGACCGTTGGAGTGATGGCTGTGCCGCCAGTTTTAAGATTGGCCACATTATCGAAATTCGTGGTGCTCGTGAATGTGATGGTGCTGCCTGCCACGGGGCCTGTGCTGAATGCAGACAAAATACCTGAGAACTTGCCTTTGCTTGCACTGAGTATTGGGCTTGCAATGGTTGAATCCACAGTGACAGCAATGTCAGTCACATCCACATTGGCAGCGGTGCTGGTGAACACAACGACGCCAGAAGCGTTTGTACCTGCTGTGTATCCGGTCAAAGCGCCTGTGTAAGCCAAAGCGCTCGTGTCTGTCAATGTGGAACTGGCAGTCTTGCTTGCAAACGCGGCACCCACGGCTGTGGCATCTAAATCTGTTTTGGCTCTGAGTGTCAAACCAGCCACCGTGACTGATTGGCCAGGTTTCAATGCCTTGAAAGTAACGCTGGCCGTCTCTGTGGAAGAAGCAGTACCTGGTGTCACTGCCAAGATGGGTGATTCCGGCATGATGGCACCAGCCACACCAGGCTTCACATTAGACGCTGTGGG